>DASRJP010000413.1:0-15513 GCA_035649415.1 Pirellulaceae bacterium
ACCCGCCGGAACCAGTATTTCGCGTTGCCATAATCTGGCTCGCGGCGGTGCATGATACCGTGCCAGTAACTGCCGTCGATTGTGTCGATCTCCTGGCTGATCTGGTGCGACTCGTCCAGAAAATCGTGCAGCAGCCACAGCCCGCTCAGGCAGCAGCAGGCGGCGTCGGGATCGACGATCTTGTGTCGTTCAAAGATTCGATCGATCGAAAGCGCCGTCAGGTCCTTTCGAACCGCTTCATTCGTGGTCCCCGGACCAAGTTCAGGAATTCGATCGGTACCAATCAGTTCGCCGACGATTGACGGGTATTCGCTCTTATGCATTGATCATCTACGGCAAGGATCTGTCGGCTGGTCAGGCGTTCTACTTTCAACGCAAAGACGGAAAAGCGTAAAGTGCGCAAAGAAAATCAAGTGATTCAGCCTTGGGCTCTTTGCGATCTCTGCGTCTCTGCGCCTTTTCGTTGAAATGATGCAAGTGCCGGCAATCCGCTCACTTCTTCTCTTCCGCCTTTACCGCTGCGGGCGCTGCTGCCGGCGCCGCCGGAGCGGGGAAAACCTCCATCTTGCTGGCCACGTTCCAGATCTTGATCGAATCGTTGTGACTGCCGGTGGCTAAAAGCGTGCCGTCGGGGGAGAACGCGACGGCCCAGACGGTGCTCTTGTACGGGCCGAGCGATGCAACTTCCTTCTTCTCGGCCACGCTCCATAGCTTCACCGTCTTGTCGTGGCTAGCGGAAGCGACCAGCGTCATGTCGGGCGAGATGGCCACGTCGCTCACCCAGTCCTTGTGCCCCTCGAGCGTCCCCTGGTCCGCGCCCGCATTGTTCCATAGCTTGATCTTGCGGTCGGCGCCGCCGGTGACCAGCAGATTGCCGTCCTTTGACCAGGCCACGGCCCACACCGCATCGCCATGTTCCATCTTGGCCTTCTCCATGCCGGCATTCACGTCCCAGATCTTGGCGAATTTGTCGGTGGCACAGGTGGCCAGCGTGTTGTTGTCCGGTGCGAAGGCCAGGCCATAAACCGTCGCCTTCTCGTGGGGCTTGAGCGCCTTGATCTCTTTCGCGCCGGCTGTTTCCCAGATTACGACTTCGTCGTCCTCGCCGCCGGTGGCGAATTTCGATCCGTCCGGAGAGATGGCCACCGCCCGGCACCATTTCTTGTGCCGGTCGAGCGTCGCTTTGGCTTTCTTCTCCGCGACGTCCCAGACAATCACTTTGCCGTTGTAGCCGGCGGTGATCAGCGTCTTGCCGTCGCCACTGAGGGCGCATGACCAGACGTTGGTGTCGTGTCCCCCTTCGAGCGGCGCGGTTAGCGCCCCCGTCTTGGGGTCCCACAGCTTCACGTCGCCGGGGCGGTACTGGAGGCTCTCGCCCCCGACAGTGGCCAAAACGGTGCCATCGGCATTGAACGCCAGGTCGGTGACCCAGCGATTATGTTTCGCGATGGCGGGTGGCTCTTGGGCGGCGGCAATTCCGACGAGAAGAGTGCTGACAAGCGACGCAGCGACGAGGCGATGCATGGAACCCTCCGTTCGAGAAGTCAGGATGCAACTCGTAGATGATGCGATTATATTCCGCCGCCGAGCTAGATTGCATCCTGCCTGGACAGGTTGAAAACCTGTCCTACTCGTTGGCTTCCAGAAGCCGCGGCACTGCCGTGGCCATCAGCGGCGTCGCGGTGGGCGACGATTCCAGGATCGCGGCGACCGACTCGATCGTCCCCCGGGCGTGCTTCACGTAATCGGGCTTTTCCAGCTCGCGGGCCAGCGTCAGCAGATTGAGGGCGCTGATGCTGCTGCCGGCGGGACTGGCCCCATCGACGGGGTCCTTGGCGCGGGCGAACAGCGTCTCGTGGTCCTTCGAGGTGAAGAAGAAGCCTCCCGCTTCGTCGGCGAAGAATTCGAGCTGCCTTGCCGTGATCTCGTCGGCCGCCGCAAGCCACTTCTTGTCGCCGCTGGCGCGATGCAGCCGGATCAGACCGTCGGCCAGGTACGCGTAATCATTGAGGTAGGCATTGAGCTTCGCCTGACCGCCGCTGTGGGTCCGCAGCAATCGCCCTTCCTTCGTCCGCAGGTTCGCCAGCACGAATGCTGCGGCTTTCTCCGCGGCGGCGATGTACCGCGGCTCCTTGAGTATCCGTCCCGCATCGGCCAGGCCGCCAATCATGAGGCCATTGTCGGCAGTCAGGATCTTCGTGTCGGTCAGCGGACGCACGCGCTTGCTTCGTGCGGCCAGCAGCTTCGCACGGATTGGGACAAGCTGCTTCTCCAGCTCCGCCTCGGTCGTCTTCATCCCAGCGGCAATTTCTTTCAGCGGCCGGGCAAGCTGCGGCACATAGAACTTCTCCTCGAAGTTCGGCTCCTCGGTCAGGCCGTAGACCTTGCTGAACAGTTCCACTTCTTCCGCAGACAGCAGCTTGAGGAATTCGTCCTTCTCCCAGCGGTAGAATTTTCCTTCCTCGTGCTCCGAGTCGGCATCGATCGCCGCATAGAACCCACCTGTCTTATCGGTCATTTCGCGGAGGACGAAATCGCACAGCTCGCGGCAAACCCGCTCGAAATCGGTCCGCTGCGTCAACTCGAAGGCCTGGGCATACACGCTGGCGAGTTGCCCATTGTCGTAGAGCATCTTCTCGAAGTGCGGGATCCGCCAGAAGCGGTCGGTGCTGTAGCGATGGAACCCGCCGCCCAGATGATCGCGAATGCCGCCGAGCGACATTTTTTCGAGCGTCGCGACGAGCATCTTGCGGGCGGTTTCGGCCTGCGTCTTGCGCTCGGCATCGGGCGAGTCCGCGTAGCGGCGCACGATATCGATCAGGTAGACGAGGTTCGACGGCTCGGGAAATTTCGGACGCTGCGGCTGTTCTTCCACGTAGCCGAAACCGCCGTGCTGCTCGTCGAACTGACCGGCCAGCTCGGGCAGGACGCCGAGGTACAGCGCCTCGTTGATCTCGGTCAGCACCGCCTTGCGGGCCCCTTCCAGCTCCGCCTTGGTGTATTTCACGATCACCTTGGCGTCGTCCTTGATGTTGTCGGGCTTTTCCTTCCACACCTGGTGCACGCGCTGGATGATCGTCAGGAAGCCGGTTGCCGCACCGCGGTCGCCGTCGCGGGCGGGGAAGTAGGTGCCGCCGAAGAAGGGCTCGCCGTCGGGGGTGAGAAACATCGACAGGGGCCAGCCGCCACCCGCCCGCGTTTCGGCCAGCCGGTTGTATGTGTAGAGGCTGGTCATGTAGATCGAATCGACATCGGGCCGCTCCTCGCGATCGACCTTGATGCAGACGAAGTGCTCGTTCATGAATTTCGCGATCTCTTCGTCCATGAAGGACTCGCGCTCCATGACGTGGCACCAGTGGCAGCTCGAATAGCCGATCGACAGAAAGATCAGC
The DNA here is from genome assembly GCA_035649415.1 of Pirellulaceae bacterium. Taxonomy (GTDB): domain Bacteria; phylum Planctomycetota; class Planctomycetia; order Pirellulales; family Pirellulaceae; genus DATKDU01. The sequence continues at coordinate 3,393 of DASRJP010000413.1, forward strand.
TTGCCGTCTTTCTTCGCCTTGGCCAGGGCCTCCTCGCCCCACGGATGCCAGTCAACCGGGTTATGGGCGTGCTGGAGGAGGTAGGGGCTGGTTTCCTTGGCAAGGCGGTTGGTGTGCTTGGGTTTGGCTTTGTCGGCCGGCTTAGGGGGCTCGTCGGCCAGTGTTGCCAGATTCGCCGATAGACCGATCGCGGCGGCGAGAATCAATTGCAAGCGTAGAGGCGTCATCAAGTGGCCGATGTTTTAAGGGAATGTGCGCAAAAACGATGCGCTCATTCTAGTCCAGTCGGCGATGGCTGGCATCGTTGGCGAAGGGACCCGCTCCCGCGGAGAGCCGCGACTGGAGGAATTTGATGATCTCGACTTCCGACTCCGGTGGAAAATGCAGCGTGCATTTGACCTGACGGTCAGGCCACGCCAGTTTGACAGGATTTTCCAGCCGGAGTTCGTCCCGGCTCAGCGATTTCCATGGAAAGAACGTGGTGGCGATCAGCAGTCCATTGTCTCCAATCGCTGCTTGCGCCGGGAGCATCGCCTCGTCGAACACTCCGCCGCCGGCCAAGAGTCCCATTGCAATTCCACAGAGCACAGTCCAGAGACCAGGCACGTTCTCACCAATCGCCAGGAAACTGAGCCCTTCCAGCACCGCCACGATTCCGCCGAGGAGGACCACCGCGATTACGATTCGCCCCCACCACGGAAGTGGCGACTGAATTTCCCACGCCAGAGGCACTTGCCAGCGAACCTTCCCGAGGAGCGTCGCGCGATCATCTTCGGCGCGAAACCGTCGGACGAGCGTGACGAGGAAGGCGACTGCCGCCACCACTAGATGGGCGGAGTACCAGGCCCATTGGCTGACCGTCCACTCGCGCATGAATGGTCCCATGACGGCTGCCAGAGCGGCCGCGACGACGGTCACCACCAGGAGGTGGCGAATGCCGAACTGGTAGCGAGCAAATTCCGTCGCTTTCATGTCTCGTCGCTTGTGTGCTGCCGCAATCTAGCGATCCACGCCGCCAGCTCCTTCGGCCAGCGGCTTGAGAAGAGGAGCTTCTGGCCGGTGATCGGATGGACGAACCCGAGTTCTGCGGCATGCAGTGCGTGGCGCGGGGCGCGGCTGTCGTCGGACTGGGGCCGGCCGCCGAGGTGATGCGTGTAAGTCTTCTCGCCGCACAGCATGTGTCCGATCTCGGCCAGGTGAATGCGGATCTGGTGCGTGCGGCCCGTCTCCAGTCGGCATTCGACAATGGAGTAGGGACCGATCGGCTCGATCTGCCGCACGTGCGTTACTGCCCGCTGTCCCTCACCCGGATCGCTGCGCGATCCACCCTCTCCCGGCGGGAGAGGTTTTTCTTTGCGCTGACCTTCCCCTGTCTCCTCTCCCCTGTTCCCTGTCCCCTCTGCTCTCTGCTCTCTGACCTCTGACCTCTCGCTCCCCCGCAGCCCGTCTCCTCGATCTCGCACCAGCAGCGTATCGATCGTCTGTTCCTGCGGATAGCCGTGCACTACCGCCAGGTAGGCGCGGTCGATCTTGTGTTTAGCGAAGAGGCGGATCAGGGCCTGTTCGGCACTCGGCGTGCGGGCGAAGACCATCAGGCCGCTCGTGTCCCGGTCGAGGCGGTGGACGGCGCGGACGCGAGGCAACCGCGGCGGCGGATCAGTGCGGCGGCCGCGGCGGCCAGGAAGTGGGCGGGCCCCCCCTCGCTGACGGCTCGAGTTAGTATCGGTCAGCCGCCAACCGAGATGCTTTGCCAGCACGCGGGGGAGTAATTCATCCAGCGTCGGCTGAAGCTGCTTGCGTCGCGCTGGCCACGATCGCTCTTCGGCATGCCGCAGCGTCGTCACGCCGGCCGGCTTTTCCACTACGACCAGGTGCTCATCGACGAAGACGACCTTCACGTCCCGCTCGTCGGCCGGCTTCGCGAGCGCATGCTCCCAGACCTTTAGGACATCTTTGGCCGTCAGCTTCCGCGTTTCATCGAGGCACAGGTTGCCGTTGACCTGTACGTGCCGCTGGGATATCAGCCGCTTGACTTCGTTCCAGGACCGGTCCGGCAAGAGCCGCTTGAGCGCCTGCGAGAGGGACTTGCCGGCGAGCTCGGCGGGGATGTGGTAATTCTTGAATTCCGGCATCGGAGCCAGGCGAAACAGAAAGTCAGCAACGAATTTGAACAGATAGTAACGAAACAAACGAAGGGAGGAAAATCAAGCTCAATAGGCAATTCTACACTTCCGCCTTCGCTGCCATTGTTTCCTTCTGTTCAAAACTGGCTGCTTCGCTCGCTTCCGTGCTCTGCACTTCCGTTCCGCGCTCCACGGATCATCACCCGTTGGGAACCGGTTCGTCACGCTGCCTGCCGCAGACGCTTTTTCTCTTCGCTCAGCTCCTGCACGCGGCGGCAAAGATGTTCTGCCTGGTGGGCGATCTCCTGCTGCTGGCTCTTGCGCCAGGCGAGGAATTCCATCCGCTGAGCTTTGAGCGTGGCGTGCTGCTGGGCGAGTTTGTCGGCCAGCGCCAGCAGCTCCTCCTTCCGCTCCCCCAGTGATTTCTCTTCCAGCTCATACTGCTCGGCCATCTTCAGCCGCAGTTGGGCCAGCGACTGCGTAATCTCCGCCGGCGTCATCAGCCCCTTGAGCTGCGCCCAAAGCTGCTCCACGATCAGCCGCATCTCCAGCGCCTGCCGGTATGCCGCCATGACTTCGTTGCGAAGCTGCTCGACTGCCGCCTGCTGCGTATCGAGCGTCGCTTCGCGTGCCGTCAGTGCCGAGCGGCGCTGCTCGCTCTCCTGGTCCACCTGCCGCTGCTGCTGGGCTCGCTGCTCGTCCTCCTGTTGGCGCTCGCGGTGCCACGCGTCCCGCTCCCGGCGGAGCGCCTGGCGGTCCCGCTCGAGGTCGCGTGCCTGCTCGGCCAGGCAGGACTTTTCTGCGTCGAGCACGCTCCGTCGCTCGGCAAACTCCTCGTCCATCTCCGTCTGCAACCGGCGGCGCTCGCGCTCCAGTGCCTGCTCGTCGCGGCCTTTGGACTGCTCCCAAAGCTGCTGCGATCGGTTCAGGGCTGCGGCCTCGCGCTCCACTTCCTGGCGGCGGTCGCGCAGCTCGTGGTCCCTGGCGACCAGCGTCGCTTCGCGCTCGTTGAGATCGGACTGCCGACGGTCAAGGGACAATTCCAGCGCCTCGCAGTCGCGGAGTCGCTGGGCCAGATCCTCTTCGCGCCTCAGGAAAACTTCCATCTCCGCCTCGCGGCGGGACAGCTCCGCCTCCCGCTGTTCGAGGCTCACTAGCTGGTGCTGATGCCACTGTTGGCAGTCACGCCACTGGCGATCCAGTTCCGCGGCACGCTCACTCAGCGATGCTTCCCGCTGGTCTAGGTCGCCCAGCTGCTCGGTGAGGGCGTCGGCCAGTTGCTCGGTCTGGAGAGAAATATCGTCGGCGGTCTGTGGCGACTCGTCCGGGGCAGTTGTCAAGTCACGAATGTCGGTTTCGCCTGCGTGTGCTGCTTCCCAGGAAGACAACTCGGCCCGCGGCAATTCGTAGAAAATGGGGGCGTCGTCGGCCGCAATTTCGTGGCCGGACTCGACCGCGGCGGGGACGCTAGCTGGGAGTTCGGCGTGAGTTTCCAAGGCGGAGGCGAGCGGGTGGGGAGGATCGATTCGTCGCGGCTTGATCCTCGGCTGCGCGGATTCTTCGTCGCCGGATTGGTTGTCATCGCACCACTGCATGTCTTCACCCCTATCCTCGTAAAGGAACAAGACTTGCGTCCGCGGCCTCGGTAGAATCGCCGCTGAGTTTTTGCTTCGTTCTCCCGAAACTCGGCACGATCGCTACAGCTTGCCACTTCCTGTTTATCGGCATTTGGGGCAAACGAGTGCAAAGTTCCCACTGGCGGCTGCGGTCAACAAGGTCCCGGGCCGCGACGGGGATTCCTACGCCCGGCAAGGTTGCAGCCGGGCGCGCCGAGTGGGACAATCCCCGTCCGGAAATCACGCTAGCGGTCTGCCGCCCGAGCACCACTGTGGAGTCACAACATGAAAGTCACGCCGCTGGCTGACAAGGTCGTGGTCAAACGTCTGGAGGCCAATGAGAGGACGGCGGGGGGGATTGTGCTGCCGGATTCGGCCAAGGACCGGCCTCAGCAGGGACGCGTGCTGTCGGTTGGCGATGGCCGGCTGTTGTCTGATGGCAAGCGTGTCAAACCGCAGGTTAGCGAGGGGGACCGTATTGTCTTTGCCAGCTATGCCGGGAGCGAAGTGGACGTGGACGGCGACGAGCTGCTGATCCTCCGGGAGGAGGACATACTGGCGGTGGTAGACTAGCGGGAAGTTGGCCGCGACCGCTTGGCGCTTCCACCCGCTTAAACTTCAGGGAATAATGAACCGGTGAGCGGACGAATGACCGCCGGCGAATGCCCTTCTCGCCAACCTGGATAAACCCAAAGCTGTCAGGAGTTGAACATGGTTTCCCGTCGCGATTTTCTGGCCGCTTCCGCCGCCCTGGGTGCTGGCACATTGGCCGGCGGTGCTTCGATTCGTCTGGTCCTGGCTGACGAGACCGTCTCTCGTCGCTACGAGCAGATGGTGACCAAGGCGATCGATTTCCTGGCGACCAAAGGACAGGCGAGCGACGGTTCGTACAACGCGGCAGCCGGACCGGGCGTGACCGCCCTGGTGACGACTGCCATCCTCCGCCACGGCCGCTCCCCCAGCGATCCGCTGGTGGCCAAGAGCCTCAAGTACCTGGAAGGCTTCGTCGGCGAAGACGGCGGCATTCACGCCCAGGACTCGTTCTACAAGAACTACGAGACCTGCCTGGCGATCCTCTGCTTCACGGAGGCCAACAAGAACGGCAAATACGACACGCTGCTCAAGAAGGCCGATGCGTTCGTGAAAGGGACGCAGTGGGACGAAGGGGAGAGCAAGGACAAGAGCGACACGTTCTACGGCGGGGCCGGCTACGGCAGGAGCAAGCGGCCCGACCTTTCCAACACGACGTTCCTGATGGACGCGCTGGTCGCCACCGGCAACGACGAAAACAGCGAAGCGATCCAGCGGGCGCTGATCTTCGTGTCCCGCTGCCAGAACCTGGAGACCGAGCACAACACGACGCCGTTTGCCGCCAAAGTCAACGACGGCGGTTTTTACTACACGCCAGCCGGCGGCGGCTCGAGCCAGGCTGGCACGACCGAAAACGGCGGCCTGCGAAGCTATGCCAGCATGACCTACGCCGGGCTCAAGAGCATGATCTATGCCGGCCTCAAGGAAGATGACCAGCGCGTGAAGGCCGCGGTGCAGTGGCTCAAGAAGAATTACGACCTCAAGAGCAACCCCGGCATGGGGGACGCAGGCCTTTACTACTATTACCACACGTTCGCCAAGGCGCTGGCCACGATGGGGAAGGACAAGTTCGTCGACGACAAGGGGGTCGAGCACGACTGGCGCGCGGAACTAATCGACGAACTGGCGTCACGCCAGAAGGAAGACGGCTCCTGGTCCAACAGCAACAGCCGCTGGCTGGAAGGGGACGCGGCGCTTTGTACGGCATATAGCCTGCTGGCGCTGTCGTACTGCCGGAAGAAGTAGCGCGGCCGAAGACGATCTTAGCCGGAGCCTGACAGGCTCCGGCTAAGGCGCTGTATGCCGTCCGTCGCTCGGCGGACGTACGGCCCACCGGATGAGTGAATAACGCCAAGTCCTCGGGATGAGCTACTTTCCCGACTTAACGCCGCACACTTACACGCCCACGGATGGGTTGACAGTTCTCAATGTCGGTTGGCTTGATCCAGCGTATCCATTTGCTCAAGGCGATACGTCTCCTCGGTTTCAGGAAGCGCTCCGTCAATTGTGCGAGCAACCCGTGCATCTGCATCGGGGCTTCCACATCTGTCAGTTTTGTCCGGACGATGTCCGCCGCGTGCAGCCGTCCCGCATTGGGAACGGACAGATTCGCTTGATGGGACGGGATGGCGTCTGGTACGCGGCTCCGACGATGATCTATCACTATGTGGTGGCTCATCGTTATGCGCCCCCAGTTGAGTTTGTACGGGCGGTCGAGATGCAATGAGCGAGTCGATGCGACACCTTCTCCAATCAATTCTGATTCGTGCCGAACTGCGCCGCGCCTGGAGCGATTCGCAGCCTGGCATATCGGGAGGGCATGAAGAAGGCGGATTTGTGCTCGATCAGGACGGCAACCATCAAATCGTGCGCTGGACGCTGGGAGAGCAGGCGACGATCCGCGTTCCGAAGCATGTCGGATGCAAATACGACGGTCTACCTATTGTCGCCACGTTTCACACCCATCCGAATACTGGACCGGATTTTCTTCAGGAGCCAAGTCCTGGCGACATCAGGGCCGTGCGGGACGATCCCGAATTGAAGGGAGAGTCCTACCTGGGCGAGATAGTTATCTCTTCTGAGAAGCTATACTGGATTACGGTGAATGGAGAAGTCCACGAGCTTGGTTCCTTCAGTGAATTGCTCGGCGCGTAAGGATTTGGATCAATGATCGCGACCCTTTCGAACGAAGCACTCAATGATGCCGTCGCCGTTACCACGGCTAACATCGTGGCCACGGCCAATCGCCGCGCACGCGAGTTGGGGGTGCATGTCGAACGCACGCTCATGACCGTCACGCATGTGGCGACGCCGGAACCGGACACTTGGCGCGTCAATTACGTGCCGGAAGATTACCTGGAGCGCCGCGGCGGAGACTTGATTATCGATGTCGACGCCCGATCCGGCGCGGTCATTCAGGTGCTTCGCGGTCAGTAGTTGCGGCCCTACCCACACCTCGTCCCGTCCCAAAGCTCTCTCTCTCGCTCCTTCTCACCCCCTCGCCGCCTCCCCCGTCCCTTGTGCCCGGCGCAGGAGACGTATAATGTTCCGCTGGCAATTACGGTGGGAGGTCGCCGCTCAGCCGCGTTTTGGCTGACGGTATTTCGACACGCCGCCGCGATTGGCCAATCGCAGAGAGTGGCAAGACGATGCTTAAAGACGCTGTTGATCGCTGGTCGATCACCGATGCCGCCGAACTTTACGACGTGCCGCGGTGGGGCAAAGGGTACTTCTCGATCAGCGACCTGGGGCACCTCACGGTCCACCCCAACAAGGACCCCGTCCACGGCATCGACATGAAGGACCTCGTCGATCGCCTCCAGCTCCGCGGCCTCGACCTGCCGATCCTGCTCCGCTTCAACGGCATTCTCAAGGACCGCCTCCGCGAGATTCACGACTGCTTCGCCCAGGCGATCAAGGACCACGACTACAAGGGGGGCTACGTCTGCGTCTACCCGATCAAGGTCAACCAGCAGCGGCACGTGGTCGAGCAGATCGTCCAGTACGGCAAGCTGTACGGCTTCGGCCTGGAGGCCGGCAGCAAGCCGGAGATGCTGGCCGTCGTCGCCATGACCGATGCCGACACGCCGATCATCTGCAACGGCTTCAAGGACGCCGAGTTCATCGAGATGGCCATGATGGCCCAAAAGATCGGCCGCCGCGTTATTCCCGTCGTCGAGAAATACACCGAGCTGGACCTGATCCTCAAATATGCTGAGAAGGTCGGGGTGCGGCCGCAGATCGGCATGCGGATCAAGCTGGCGGCCCGCGGCAGCGGACGCTGGCAAAGCAGTAGCGGCCACCGGGCGAAATTCGGCCTGACGGTGAGCGAAATCCTCAAAGCGGTCGAAGAGCTGCGGGCCCGCGACATGCTCGACTGCTTCAAGCTCTTGCACTTTCATCTCGGCAGTCAGATCACGAACATCCGCCACGTCAAAGGGGCGATGACGGAAGCCGCTCGCGCCTACGCGGATCTGGTCAAGCGCGGGGCGGGGCTCGAATTCCTCGACATCGGCGGCGGCCTGGGAGTGGATTACGACGGCTCGCAGACCAACTTCGAGTCGAGCGTCAATTACACGCTGCAGGAATACGCCAACGACGTGATCCACCACGTGCAGGCCGTCTGCGAAGAGGCGGGGGTCAGCCACCCGACGATCATCAGCGAGAGCGGCCGCGCCGTGGCCGCCTACCACAGCGCGCTGGTCTTCGGCGTCCTGGGCGTCTCCGGCCAGGGGAACGGCGACGACAACATCTGTGAGATCCCGGCGGAGTCCGAACAGCCGCTGCACGACCTGGTCGATACCTACAAGAACGTTACCGCCCGCAACGTGCTGGAAAGCTTCCACGATGCCCAGCAGGCGATGGACGTCGTGATGACCCTCTTTTCCACCGGCTACTTGAACCTCGACCAGCGGGCAATTGCCGAGCGGCTGTTCTGGGCCATTTGTCGCAAGATCCGCCGTCTGACGGAGCAGCTCGACTTCGTGCCGGAGGAACTGGAAGGGCTCGACAACCTGCTGTCGGACACCTACTTCTGCAACTTCTCGCTGTTCCAGTCGATGCCTGATAGCTGGGCGATCAAGCAGCTTTTCCCTGTGATGCCGATCCACCGGCTCGAGCAGAAGCCGACGCGTCACGCCGTGCTGGGGGACATCACCTGCGACAGCGACGGCAAGATCGACCAGTTCATCGACCGCCGCGACGTGAAGCGGACGATCCCGCTGCACGGTTACGACGGCCAGCCGTATTACCTGTCCGCCTTCCTGATCGGGGCATATCAGGAAATCCTGGGCGACCTGCACAACCTTTTCGGCGACACCAACACCGTCCACGTCGATATGACCCCCAGCGGGGAAGTCGTGCTGGAGGCGATCGTCAAAGGGGACACGGTCCGCGAAGTGCTCGACTACGTCGAGTTCGACCACGGCGACCTGACGACGCGCCTGCAAACTGCCGTGGAAATCGCCGTCCGCGAAGGCCGCCTGTCCCACCTCGAAGCCGGCCGGTTCCTCAAGTTCTATGAGGACGGTCTGTCGGGCTATACGTATCTGGAAGAGCCGGGGGACTGAGGGACAGGGTCACGGTCAGCGAGGCCCGGGTGTTGATCGGCTCGCCCGAGCGCTGCTGAACTCTGGTACAATACCCTGGGTCTGCCATCCCGCCTCCCTGGAGCACTGCATGATTCGCGTTACCATTATCGACGAAAAAGGGAAAGTGCTCATGCCGCAGGAACTGGCCACGGCCATCGATCTGCGTGCCGCCGCTAACCAGGCCACTTCCCTGGCCCGCGAGTGCGAGCGCCTGGCTAAACTCAAAGAGCCCAAAGCCGCTGGCACAGGAAATGTGCCGTATCTGACGTAGGCTTAATTGGCGAAGAACCATCCGCGATCGTTCGTGATCGGCGGACCCCTCCAGCGCACACGCTTGGGGATCGCACGTTCGGTCTATCCGGCACGGCGGACCTGTCTCGCCCTCACCCCCCACATTCCCCTCACGCGCGTAACGATCGTCATTTGACGAACGGCCGCCAGCAACGTATTTACCCTTTGGGGCACGATGGTTTACGCATGCTTGGCGCGGCCGGTCCGCGCCCTTAGTGCGGTCCGCTTCCTGCCAGCACGCCCGCCAGCCAGCTAACCAGCCATGGGCACAGCGATCTACGTCCTGTTCACCCTCAGCATCACGGTGGCCAGCGCTGGCGTCACCTGCTGGATCGTGCAGCGGACCATGGCCCGCCGCCGCCAGGAGCAGGACCTCGTCGCTCGCCAGTCGCTCGAGCGGCTGCGGTCCCTGGCCGATCGTGTGGCGGCCAACGTCGATGAATACACCTCCCGCGTGGACGAGATCAGCGCCGCCCTCTGCGCCCCTGAAGGTAAGCGGGAAGCGGCAGTCCTGGCCGCCGTCAGCAAGCTGATCGACGCCAACCGCACCATGCGCGTGCAGCTCGATTCGGCCGAGGAGCGGCTCCACGCCCAGGCCCGCCAGATCGAATCGCAGGCCGTCGAGGCCCGCACCGACGCCCTCACCCAGGTCGCCAACCGCCGCGCCTTCGACGACGAGCTGGCCCAGTGCGTCGCCGACCTGGCCGGCGAAGGCAGGCCCGTCTCGCTCCTGTTCCTCGACGTCGATCACTTCAAAAAATTCAACGACGCCCACGGACATCAGGCCGGCGACGAAGTCCTCAGGCAGGTCGCCCGCGTCCTGCGTCAATCCACCCGCGAGACGGAGCTGGTCGCCCGCTACGGCGGCGAGGAGTTCGCCGTCATTTTCCGCGGCACTCCCATGACCCCCGTGCGTCACGTCGCCGAGCAGATCCGCCTGGCGGTCGGCGCCACCGCCATCCGCTTCGAAGGGCAGGAGCTGCACGTCACCGTCAGCGCCGGCCTGGCCGAGCTCCAGTCGAGCGAAGAGGCGCAGGTCCTCATTCAGCGCGTGGACGCGGCCCTCTACAGCGCCAAAAAAGGTGGCCGCAACTGCATCTACTGGAACGACGGCGCCACCAGCCACAGACTCAAGCTGAATCTGACCTGCAAGCGGCAAGCCGGCCCCCCCGACGACGTGTCGGCATTGCTCGGCGAAGAGTGGCAGTGCGACGGCGACCTGTCCCCCGACTCACCGTATCACCAGGCCGACGCACTCGTTTCCGCGCGGAGTGCGTTCCTGGACGACCTGATCCGCCGCATGGCGCACTTTCGCCGCGACGCCGCCCCGCTGGCAATGCTGCTGGTGCAGGTCGATCGCTGGACCCAGCTTCACAAAGCGCACGGCGAACAGGCCGCGGCGATGGTCCTCCGCGTGGGGGCCCAGGTGATCAACGCCAACATGCGCGACATGGACAACGTCTCCCGGCTGGCAAACGACACGTTCGCCCTGCTGCTGCCCGGCTGCCGCTTGGCAGGCGCTCAGCAAGTGGCTTCGCGCCTGCGGCAGCAGATCGCCGGTTGCCGCTTGCCGCGGGACGCGGGGGTGGCGTCCATGACGGCGACGATCGGAGTGGTGGAAGCGACGGAAGGGGACGACATGCGGCGGCTTTTGCAGCGAGCCCGCAACGCGCTGCAGGTAGCCATCGACCGCGGCCGCAACCAGTGCTTCGCGCTGGACGCCACCGTAGGACAGGTTTCCAACCTGTCCCTTCCTTTGGAAATGATCGGGCAGGACATAGCCCCTATTGCCGTTGAACAGGTTTCTAACCTCTCCCCTCATCCTCAGTGAACTGCGGACTGAACGACCAAAGGCTTCGGTGTCCGCAACCAGCGGAAGTCAACCATCCCTTAAGCCGATCGGGCTGCGACTGGGGCTGAGTCGGCTTTCTGAGTCGGTTTGGCGCGAGTCGCTCCGGTGCCGCATCTCGTTTCCGTGACGACGGTTACCATTCTGAACAGGCCGACTTAGCCGCAGCGATGAGTCGGTTTGTTTCGGACCAGCGACTCTTCTATACATTCGTCCTCTATGGCGTCACTTCCGCCCGTGCGGCCCTGCGCGAGACACCATTTGAATTCTCGCGCGCAGCTCACAACCCGAATGTCGAAAAGTCGCCCTATTTTCGGTCAATCGAAAAGTCGCAAGCCATGATTAACAAACGATTTGCCGATTTTCGATGACTCGAAATGTGCCCGATTTTTGGCCCGTTTTGCGCGTTTTTCGCAAGCGGTCGGGAACTCCAGGGGAGCCTTGTTGCAGCAGCGAGCCCCGTGCCGCATCCTGGGCAAGACAACCAAATTGGGAAAGATCGGCCGCCCTGTGGCGTGCGCTACTCGGGCGCTCACCGCCGCCCGCGTTATTGGGCGGACCACAAAGCGGACTTTTGACCACAAGCGCTCTAATGTACACATTGTACTCAGAGCGGCCCCGCGGATCAAGCGGCGGGGGGGGACGGGCAACAGGAGACAGGGGACAAGAGACAGGAGGATGGAGCTGCTAAAGGTGCTCTATCTCCATCGCGGTCAACAGACTCTGCAGGATGGCCTCAATCATTTCCCTCTTTGCCAGTCCCGAAAGTAGCTCGCCGGGAATGCCGCCGCGGCCGTAGCAGGAGCTGGCGAGCTGTGGGCGATTCCATGACAACGAGGGCCGACATTTTATTGGGCTTGGCGTGAACTGTGGCACCTGACTAACGTGGCTGATACAATTTGCGGCGCTGTCGGAGCCAGACGCATGACCACTGCCACTCGATGCCGCGGCCCCATCGACCGCCGAAGCTGGCTGACCATCGGCGGTCTCAGCTTCGGCGCGCTGGCCGCGGGCGGAATGCCGAGTTTGTCGCGCCTGTTGGCGGCCGAGGCGGCCGGTCAA
>DASRJP010000414.1:0-2802 GCA_035649415.1 Pirellulaceae bacterium
GTCGCGAACCGGCTGGGTGAACTCCACCCCGCGGGCCTTGAGGTCCTCGACCGTCTGCCCGATGTCGTCGCAGTAGAACGAGATGTTGTGCGTTCCGGTCGGCGGCGAGTGCCCCGGCTCGGTCGGGTGAACGCCCATATCGGCATCGGGCATGGCGAAGATTAGCCAGCCGCCGCCGACGTCCGTGCACGGAAAGCCCAGCTTGTCGCGCAGGAACGCCCGCAGCTCCTCGGGCTGGCTCGAATAAAACATCGTGTGCACGCCGCGGATCATGGATAGCTCCAGTTCGAGAACTCAGTTGGATCACCATCCGCCTGGAGGCGGTTTCAGTTTCGTTTTGAGAAAATCAAAGTATTTGCTGGCGCCTTCAAAGACGTCAGCGCCTCCGCCCATGTAGGCTCGAGTCAATTCGTCCGCGGCCCGGTCAAGGTTCCCCAGCTCGAATTGGCACTGGCCCAAACGCAGGTGTAGAAACGGATTGCCGATGGCGTCTGGACAGTGCATGGCCGTGGAGAGGTTGTCTCTGCCTGCGACGAAATCACCTGCCAGGAAGTTGGCATCGCCGATGGCCGCCAGGATCCACGTGGCTGCATCCCAATCGGTTTTCGGCTCCGGCAACAGGTCCCATGCTGCCCAGTATTGCGCGAGGGCATCCGCGTAATTCCCTTGGGCGGCCAGGTCGTCGCCGGTCTTGCAACGAGACTGGATGTCCTCGTAGAGATCGTCTCTTAGTTCAGCCATGGCAAATCTCAAACGCAGTTGCAAACAGCCGATTTACGGACTGCCGATGCAATACAAAAACTCCTCTCGCTTGCCGCCGCTACGGAACGCCACGCGCAGAAAGAGCTGATTGCCGCTGACTGCCGGGCTGGCGAAGGAGTCGTTGCCGAGCTGGTTTTTCGCCACCAGGTCGAACTTCTGGGGATTGGGCTTGAAGACAAAAAACTCTCCTTTCTCGTTGGCCCAGTAGATGTGTCCGCCCGCCAGCACGGGGGACGCGCTCTCCGGTCCCCCCAGCCGCTTGTTCCACATCTGTTTGCCGTCGCTGGCCCGAAAGCAGTAGAGGATGCCATTTTCGTTCAGCAAATAAGCGTAGCCCGCGTGAGCCAGCATCGACTGCTCGTACCCCTTCTGGTTGTTCCGCCACAGCACTCGGCCGCTGCCGTCGGCCTGGATGGCGATCGTCTCGCTCCCCGGATAGCCGCCGGTGGCAAATACCGTGTCGCCGTCCCAGACGATCGTGCCGCAGGTGGCGGCAGTCGTTCCCGGGACCGACCACAGCAGCTTGCCCGAATTAGGGTCGTAGCTGGCGACCTGGTCGGCGCCGCTGATCAGGAGCTGGTCGCGGCCCGCCAGGTGGGCGATGACCGGTGTCGAGTAGCTGATGTTCTCTGGCCGGCTCGTTCGCCAGACTTCTTTGCCGCCGTCGCGATCGAAAGCGGCAATGAACGAATCGCCGTCGTATTCGGCGGCGACGATCACGGTGGCGCGGTACAGGACGGGCGAAGGGGCGTAGCCGTATTCATACCGCTGCGGGTCGAAAGGGCCGGCAGTGATCTGCCAAAGCTGCTTGCCGTCCAGACCGAGTGCCGCAAGCTGGATCTTTTGGTGATGGAAAAACGTGGCCAGCAGCTTCTGGCCGTCGCAGGCGATGGTGGGGGAGGCGTGTGTGTTTTTGCCGTGAATGCTGCGCGGGAAACCGCCGCGGCTGATTTCCTGCTGCCAGAGCTGTTTGCCGCCGGCCCGGTCGAAGGCGACAACCGACTGCGTTTGCTGTGCATCGTCGGCAGTCGTCAGGAAGATCCGATCGCCCACGATGATGGGCGAGCTGTGGCCGCGGCCGGGGACGGGCGTTTTCCAGACGACGTTTTCCTTGTCGCTGAACTTCGTCGGCGGGGCGGCGCTGCTGGGCGCAATGCCGTTGCGCGTCGGTCCCCGCCACCAGGGCCAATCGGCGGGCGAGAGGCCAGGGAAGTCGGCAATGCCCTTTTCGTTTTCGCCGGCTTTGGCGGCGATGACGGTGCGGGTGACGGGGGACTGCGCGGGGCTGCTGTTGCAGCCAACCAGGAGGAGCGCGAGGCAAGCGACGGGTGCAGCAGGGCAGATTGCGAGACGCATCTGGTCTCCTTCCAGAAATCTTGACGGAATTTCAGCGTCACAGTCTACCATTGCGGCGCCGGCTCGGGTTCGTTCCCGTCGATCGTGAGCAGGCCGGTTAAATCGCTGGGGGACAGGTCGTCGCGCACGTACCTCACCGCGCCGTCGGCAGCCAGTGCTCTAGTAGCGCGGTCGTGGTGGCTGGAAATTCCCTGGCCACGGGACGGATTGATCCGTGGGCTCATTTGCGTCACGTGTAGGTCGCGCGGCTCCATCCAGTGAATGCCGCTGCTTTTAATCTCGACGACAAGGAGGGTATTGGTAGTTCCGTCGCTAATGTCTGCCAGGGAGACACAGCGACTGCCTGGAAACGCGGTCCGCGGGCCGACCACGACCACGTAGCTTGTGTCCGTGGCCCGCGACGAGCGAGCATGCTCTTCCGGGCAGCAATACACGTCCACAATCGCAGAGTGCAACGTGCGGTTGTTGGGACCGTCCCACGGCTCGTCGAAGCGGTACTTGCGATAGAGGGCATCTTGCGCCAGATACGGCAGCAACAGGACCCGCCAGCTATGCATCGGCTTGCCGCTGGCGTCGGCAATGTAAGCCGGGGGAAGAGAGTCGTAGTCGTCGTGATAGTGGTGCATCGCGATGCCGATGTTTGCGAGATTGTGGCGGCAGCCCACGGTACGAGCCGACACGCGC
>DASRJP010000415.1:0-6074 GCA_035649415.1 Pirellulaceae bacterium
GAGTTCGAAGGGCCGATGATGGATTGCCTGAAGGCAAAGCTGGTCGTCTTCAGCGGCATCAAGATCGACAAGCTGGACGACCTGGAGGCGATGATCGCCCGCGGCACGATTCGCACTATCTTCAGCGCCGGCTCGCTGGCGATGGCGCTCAAGAAGGCGGCGGCCCAGCTCGACGGGAAGGATTTTTGCCTGGGAGTGGCCGAAGATCCGGCGCATAAGGACAAGCCGTATTACATCCCGCCCGAGCGGATTGACCAGGCCAAGCGGATGGTCGCCGCGGCCAAGAAGCAGGGGATTGAACTCGTTCTTCCGGTCGATTTTGTTCTCAGCGACGGCCGAGTCGTCTCGGAGATGAAGCCCGGCGATCAGCAGTTCGACATCGGCCCAGCTACGACGAAACTTTTCGAGCAGAAGGTCGGCGAGTTCATTGCCGCCAACAAGGGAACCGGCGCGGCGGTCTTTCACAACGGCGTCTTTGGGATGTTCGAGGACTCACGGTACGAATCCGGCACGAAAGCGTTCATCGCACAGCTCAAGCGGATGAAGGACGCAGGGCTCAACGTCTACGTCGGCGGCGGCGAAGGGGGGACGGCTCTCGAAAAATACGGCCAGCCCGACTGGGTCACTCACTGCTTTACCGCCGGCGGCACGGTTCTCAATGCGCTCGGCAGCGAGCCGGTGCCGTATCTCTTAGCGCTGCGGGAGGCGGTGCGCTCGTAGGACAAGCGTCTCGCTTGTCCAATCCGGACTGGCGGCAATTGCAAAATGGTAATTGTTAATTGCAAATTGCAAATTTATTAGAAACCGATTTGCAATTTTCAATTCGCAATTTTCAATTCGCAATTCCGGCTCGGGCAGGTCATCCGCGTCACTGGTTGTCAACTGTCCGCGCCGCCGCCACAATAGTCGCCGTCCCGCATCGGCACTCGCTCCTCTCCGCGCGCACGAGGCCGCCATGATTCTCTCCGGCGACGAGATCCAAAAGAACCTGGGGACCAACATCGTCATCGAGCCGTTCAATCCGGCAAATCTCAATCCCAACAGCTACAACCTGACGCTGCACAACGAGGTCGTCACCTACGAAGAAGTGGTGCTCGATATGGCGGAGCCCAACCGCACGCGGCGGCTGACGATCCCCAAGGACGGCCTGATCCTCGCGCCGAACAAGCTCTACCTGGGGCGGACCGTCGAGCGGACCGAGACGCACAATCTGGTGCCGATGATCGAAGGCCGCAGCTCGATCGGACGGTTGGGGCTGTTCGTGCACGTGACGGCCGGCTTCGGCGACGTTGGCTATGAGGGATACTGGACGCTGGAAATGTTCGCCATCCAGCCGATCCGCATCTATCCCGGCGTGGCGATCGCTCAGCTTTTCTATCACCAGATTGCCGGCGACATCACTGAGTACCACAGCGACAAGTACCAGCACAGCCGCGACATCCAGCCGAGCCTGCTGTACCGCGAGCTACAGGCGCAGCGTGAGAGCGGGGAACAGCAATTGGCGCTGGAGTTTGGGAGGCGGGAGTGATCAATTCGTCAATTCGCGTGCGGGGCCGCCAATGGATAATTTCCCAACTATTCGATTGATCCTCCGTCGGGCGCAGCATCCCCTGATTCGCCAGCGGATGGCGATCATCCTGTTGGCGGCAATCGAGATGCTGCCGCTTTTGTTCGGCCCGTACTTGATGTATCTGTTTAGCCACCGACCAGAGGAAAAGGTTTTCTCCACTTGGTTGAACCCGTGGGCCTACGGGCAAACGGCGGCAATCGGGTTCGCATGCATCGCCCTACCGGGACGCTGGCATATTCGCGTCATCCTGTCGCTGCTGGCCGTCTACTGCGTGTGGCTGACGTACATGTTGGGGATTCAGATGAGCGCCTATGCGCCTCACTGGGTGAGTCCTACCGCCAGACCGCTAGCCAGTCAACTCCTATGGATTTTTACTTGTTCCGCCTTCTATTCGTCGCTTGTTGTTTCGGCAAGCGGCATCGAAATCCGGCTGGAAAATCCGTTGCCGATCACGGGCCTGCGGGCGGGGCAAATTTCGCTCGGATTTATTACGACTTGCATTTTTGCGGGTTGCTTGACGCTGGCACTCCTGCGAGTAGCGCTCTTCGCCCCTCGCCAATGGCCTCAGCCAGAGGCATTTCTGACGGCTACTCCGCGGCAGGCGGTGCAACTAACCATATGGTCACTAGCGGCTTCATTGGCGATGACCGCGACCGCAGCTAGTCGCCGGCACTGGTGGTGGCTAGCCGCAATCATGGTCTGCGCGCTCTTGGTCGAATACCTCCTCCATCCGTTTAAGCCTCGTCGCTGGTATCAGGAATTCTTCAGTGGTGGGAGCGATTTTACCTGGCAAATGCCGGTCATTACGATCGCTCATTCGTTCCTGCTCGTGTTGGCATGGTCACGCGTCGGCATCTTGCTGCCGCGCCTGGCCCGGCTCGATTCCCTCCACCGCGCACTGCAGTCGGTTCGTTGAACGAACCGGATTCTGCGGTATAATCCGGCATCGATTCAATCCTTGACGACACATTGCAAGCAGCTTGCTGATCGTCCGGCTGCCGAGGGAGAAACTGTCTTGAAAGACTTTCGATATGCCGCTCCGGCGAGCATTGCGGAGGCGGCGAAGCTCTTGGCCGGTGCCAATGGCAGCGCGAGAATTCTCGCGGGCGGGACCGATATCCTGGTGCAGCTCCGCGAAGGGATGAAGGACGCCGATCTGGTGGTCGATGTCAAAAGGATCCCGGAGCTGGCGGAGCTGACCTATTCGCCGCAGAAGGGGTTGCGGCTGGGAGCCAGCGTTCCCTGCTACGGGATTTACGAGCATCCCGAGCTGGCCAAGGCGTATGGAGCCCTGGTCGATGCGGCCCGGATCGTCGGCGGCTGGCAGATCCAGTCTCGGGCCAGCGTTGGCGGCAACCTGTGCAACTCGTCCCCGGCGGCCGACACGATCCCGCCGCTGATCGCTCATCATGCGTATGCGGACATCGTCGGCCCTGGCGGCCATCGCAACGTGGCCATCGAGAATTTTTGCACCGGGCCGGGGAAAAACGTCCTTCAGCTTGGCGAACTCGTCGCGGCAATCGTTTTTCCTCCCGTGCTGCCGCACAGCGGCTCAGCGTACGAGCGGTTCATCCCTCGCAACGAGATGGACATTGCCGTCGTGGGGGCAGCGTCGAAGGTGCAGCTTGCCAAGACGCTCGACAAGATCGAATTTGCCCGCGTGTCGGTCGGCGCGGTGGCTCCCACGCCCAAATTCTGCCAGGAAGCCAGCGAGTGGCTGGCCGGCAAGCCGCTGTCCGAAGAGACGTATGCACAGGCCGGCGAGCTGGCCAAAAAAGTTGCCTCGCCAATCACGGACATGCGGGGCACGATCGAATACCGCGTCCATCTCGTCGGCGTGCTGGTGAAGCGGACGCTGACGGCGGCCGTTGCGCGAGCCCGCCAAAACGCCTGACGTCTCACTTCTGACCTCTGATTTTTCCGCTCATGCCATCGAAAAAAAACCACGTCACCGCCACCATTAACGGACAGTCCGTCGAATTCCTCTGCGAAGCGCGGCAGAGTCTTCTAGAGGTGCTCCGCGACACGCTGCGGCTCACCGGCGCCAAGGAAGGCTGCAACAACGGCAATTGCGGAGCGTGCACCGTGATCATGAACGGAGTGCCCGTGCTGGCCTGCCTGGTGCTGGCGGTCGAGGCCGAAGGGGCGACGTTGACGACGGTCGAAGGGATTGCCGACCAGGGGCATTTGCACCCGCTCCAGGAGTGCTTCCTGGAAGGGGCGGCCCTTCAGTGCGGCGTCTGCACCCCCGGCTTCCTGGTGACCGCCAAGGCGCTCCTCGACAAGCACCCCAATCCATCAGAACACGAGATTCGCTTCAACCTGGCCAACAACCTCTGCCGCTGCACGGGGTACGACAAGATCGTCAAGTCAGTGCAGGAGGCGGCGAAGGAGTTGGCGGCGAAATAGCGAAACACGACAAAGGATGCGGAACATGAGCCACGAGCAAGAACTTTACCTCGGCAAAACGCAATACAAAGTCCTCGGCCAGCGGCCCGTGCGGCATGATGGGGCCGACAAGGTTACCGGCAAGGCGATCTACACGGCCGACATTACGTTGCCGAACATGGCCTACGGGCGGTACGTTCGCAGTCCGCATGCCCACGCGCGGATCAAGTCGATCGACGTGAGCGAAGCGGCCAAGGTGCCAGGCGTTGTGGCCATCGTCACCGGCGACGACTGGCCCGATCTCCAGGACAAGGTCGCCAACCTGGGCGAAGGGTCGGTGAACCTGATGCATCTGGCCTGCAACTGCATGGCCCGCGGCAAAGTCCTCTACAAGGGGCAGCCGGTGGCCGCGATTGCCGCCACGAGCCAGCAAATCGCCGACGAGGCGGCCAAGAGGATCAGGGTCGAGTACGAGCCGCTACCGAGCGTGACGTGGGTGCTCGACGCGATGAAGGACAGCGCGCCGATCCTGCATCCCGAGCTGCGCACCGACTCGATGGGAAAGAAGGGGGATAAGCCGACCAACGTCTGCACGCACCTGCACTTCGAGAAAGGGAGCGTGGCCGACGGCTTCAAGCAGGCCGATCTCGTTGTCGAGCGCGAATTCCGTACGGCCACGGTTCACCAGGGATACATCGAGCCACACGCGACCGTCGCCATGTGGAACGAAGACGGTCGCCTGAAAATCTGGTCCGCCACGCAAGGCTCTTTCACCTGCCGCCAGCAGACGGCGGAGCTCTTGCAAATCCCCGTCTCGCAGGTCCTCGTTGTCCCGTGCGAGATCGGCGGCGGCTTCGGCGGCAAGATTCCCGTCTACGTCGAACCGGTAGCGGCACTGCTCAGCCGCAAGTGCGGCCGGCCGGTGAAGCTGACCATGCAGCGCGACGAAGTATTCCAGGCGACTGGCCCCACCCCCGGCTCGTATGTCCGCATCAAGCTGGGCGTGAAGAAAGACGGGACGCTCACGGCCGGTGAGGCGTACCTGGCTTATGACGCCGGCGCATTTCCCGGCGGGATGATCGGCCCGGGGTGCATGTGCGTCTTCTCCTGTTACGAACTGCCGCACGCACTGGTCGATGGGTACGACGTCTGTCTCAATAAGCCGAAGACGCAGGCTTATCGCGCCCCCGGCGCGACGCAGGCCGCCTTCGCCTGCGAGCAGGTCATCGACGAGCTAGCCGAGAAGCTCAAGATCGATCCGCTCGAATTCCGCCTGAAGAATGCCGCCAAGGAGGGGACGCGGCGCGTCGATGGGCCGGTCTATCCGCGAGTCGGCCTGATCGAATGCCTCGAGGCCGCCAAGAACAGCGATCACTGGAAATCGAAACTCACCGGCAAAAACCGCGGCCGCGGCATTGCCGCCGGCTTCTGGTTCAATATCGGCCTCAAGTCGAGCTGCTCCGCCACGGTCAATGACGACGGCAGCGTGTCGCTCATCGAGGGCTCGACCGACATCGGCGGCACGCGCACCAGCATCGCCATGCAACTGGCCGAGACCCTCGGAATCGGGGCGGAAGACGTGCGGCCGCAGGTGGGCGACACCGACACGGCTGGCTACACCGACGTGACGGGCGGCAGCCGCGTGACGTTCGCCACCGGCCTGGCCGCATATTACCTGGGGCTCGATCTTCAGAAAGAAATGGCCAAGCGGGCGGCCATCCTGTGGGAGTGCAAACCGGAAGAGGTCAGCGTGCAGGACGGCGTGTATTCGAACAACGGCAAACGACTGTCATTCAAGGAGCTGGCCAGGCAGCTTTCCAAAACGGGCGATCCGGTCGTCGGGCGGGCAAGCGCCTCGCCGGAGGGTTTTACCAATGGCTTCGGCGTGCACATTGCCGACGTGGAGGTCGATCCCGAGACCGGCAAGACAACGATCCTCCGCTACACGGCCATTCAGGACGCGGGCAAAGCGGTGCATCCGAGCTACGTCGAAGGGCAGATGCAGGGTGGGGCCGTGCAAGGGATCGGCTGGGCGCTCAACGAGGAATACTGGTTCGATGACGCCAACCGGATGCGGAACGCCAGCTTCCTCGACTATCGAATGCCGACGTGCCTC
>DASRJP010000416.1:0-4202 GCA_035649415.1 Pirellulaceae bacterium
CGTCAGCACCGCGCCGATCGACGCGCCGCTTTGCAGCACGCTGTTGCCCAGCGAGCGGTCCTCGCGCGATAACAGCCGCTGCGTCGTGATCAGTGCACACGGCCAGTGCCCGGCCTCGAAGAATCCGAGCACCACGCGGCACACCATGATTCCAAAGTAGGCTTCCTGCGTGGCTCGCTCGTGCGTGGTCGCGGCGGGGTCGATCAGCCAGGGAAAAAATGAAACCAAGTGGCTCCCGATTTCGGCGCCGTAGGCCGTCGCGATCCCGGCCAGCGACCACCCGACAAGCACCGTCGGATAGAGCCAGCGGATGCTGACGCGGTCCGCCAGAATGCCGATGGCCAGCGCCCCGACGGCAAACGCCAGCCCGAAGCCTTTTTCCACCCGGCCGTACTGCTGGGAGGTGAGACTCAGCTCGTTCTTGATCCGCTTGATCGTGAAGGCCAGCGTCTGGCGATCCATGTACATGATCATGGTGGCCAGAAAGAGCAGGCCGCAGACGAACCATTTCCATGTGGCCGAGCGAGCCGGGCCCGGACTGAGCGGCGGGAGCGCGTCCTTGGCGGTCACATCGTAGGGATTGGGCTCGTCTACCCGTTCCATGACTTGCCGTCCCAGGCGAGGATTCTCTCGAGCAGCTTCACCACATCCTCGCTGAAGACACGGAAGATCGTTTCTCCTTTTTCGGCGGTCGCCTGCCGCGGGTCGCCGATGTGCCCCGGCGAGGTGCGGTCCTTGGTGATCCAGCCGCGGTGGGCCGGCTCGAACGGGTCGCCGAAGGGGACCGCCTCGACCTGCGACAGGTCGCCCACCAGGTGCGGGTTGATCCGCAGCATCATCGACGTTTCCAGCTCGCAGGCGTGCCCCATCCGCTGCTGCTTGATCGATTTGTCTACCTCGTGCGGCTTGCCTCCTAGCGTCCAGTAGGTGGTCGAGATGAGGAGCAGGTCGCTTCGCTTGCGATATTTCTGCCGCAGCTCGAAGATCGCCTGCTGGCCCGGGACGATGTTGCCGCCGTGGCCATTGACGAACACGATCCGCGTGAAGCCGTGGAACAGGAAGTTCTCGGCCATGTCGCGCAAGAGGTCGAGGTAGACCCGCGGCGCTGCCGACATCGTGCCCGGAAAATCGAGGTGGTGCTCCGAGTTCCCCAGCCACGTCAGCGGCGCAAACAGCACGCGGTCCTTGATCCGCTCGTGCGCGCTGACGCGGCGGATGATTTCCCCCAGCAGCATGCTGTCGGTAAACACCGGCATGTGCCGGCCGTGCTGCTCGAGGGCGGCGATGGGAATGACGACCGGAGTGCTCGTGTCGAGTGCGGCCACGTCGGGCCACTTGAGGTCGGTGAGGTTCATGGGTGGGGAAGTAGGAAGGGAGAGGAATGGCAGTAGCTTATTCCACCATGGAGGCTGCGTGCAACTGACGAGTTGCGGGGGTCGAGTGGACGGGGTCGCGCGGAGCGAAAGCCGACACTTCCCGGCTGGACGCTCGCCGATGTCGCGGATAGCGTAATAACTGGTATCGAATCGTATTCCAGCAGGAGCATTCTCATGGGCGAATCTTCCATGGATCGGCGTCGCTTTAACGAGCTCACGGCCGCGGCACTCGGCGGGCTGGCGGCCGGCGCGGTCGTCGGTTGCGGCGGCGACCAAGGGGCCACCGATCCCGGCAAGTCGGGCGAGTCCAAGGGGACTGCCGTGGCCGACGTGCATCTGTGCCGCGGGCTGAACGAGTGCAAGGGGAAAGGGAAGGGCGGCGACAACGCCTGCCGCGGGCAGGGGGCCTGCGCCACGGCGAAGGAGCACACCTGCGGTGGCATGAACGAATGCAAGGGGCTCGG
Source organism: Pirellulaceae bacterium (assembly GCA_035649415.1). GTDB lineage: Bacteria > Planctomycetota > Planctomycetia > Pirellulales > Pirellulaceae > DATKDU01. The sequence goes on from DASRJP010000416.1 coordinate 1,841, forward strand.
CGGGTGCGGTGAAAACGTCGGCGCCAATGACTGCAAAGGCAAAGGGGGCTGCCACGTGCCGCTGATGGACACGGCCTGGGACAAGCTGCGGAAGAAGAAGGAAGGAGAGTGGCAGGGGAAGAAGTCCGAGTTTGGCGAGGCGCCGGCGAAGAGCTGATGCCATGCGTTCCCGCTTCGGCTACTCGAACCTCGGTCTGGGCGTCGGTCTGCGAAGCGCGCACTTCGGCTACCTGCTCGAGCATCAGCCGCCGGTCGATTGGCTGGAGATCATTAGCGAGAATTTTCTCGATTCGCACGGCCGCCCGCGGTATGTGCTGTCGCAACTGGCCGAGCGGTACAAGCTCGTGATGCACGGCGTGTCGCTGTCGATCGGCAGCACCGACCCGCTGAACTTCGACTATCTGGCGAAACTCAAGCGGCTCGCCAGCCAGACCAGGGCCCACTGGGTCAGCGACCATCTCTGCTGGACCGGCGTGGCCGGCCGCAATACGCATGACCTCTTGCCACTGCCGTTCAACGAGGAAACGCTGCGGCACGTGATCGAGCGCGTGCGGATCGTGCAGGATTTTCTCGAGCGGCCACTGGTGCTGGAAAACCCGTCGTCATACGTCACGTTCGCCAGCTCGACGATGAGCGAGTGGGAATTCCTGTCGCGCGTGGCGAATGACGCCGACTGCGGCATTCTGCTGGACGTGAACAACGTCTATGTCTCATCCGTGAATCACGACTTCGACCCGGCGGAGTATCTCCGCCAAGTGCCCCACGAGCGGGTGGTGCAGTTCCACCTGGCGGGGCACACGAACATGGGGATGCACTGCATCGACACGCACGACGGCCCGGTGATCGACCCGGTGTGGGAGCTTTACCGGCTGGCCTGGCAGCTCACCGGCGGCGTTTCGACCTTGCTCGAATGGGACGCACGCATCCCGTCGTTTCCGGAGGTGCATGCGGAGGTGCTGCGGGCGAAAGAGCAGCTCGCGGAGGCGATGAATTCACCGGACAAAGCTCCTTTCCAGTCCGTCCGTCAATCGCGCGTCGGTTGCGGCTGTTTCCCCGACGTCAGCGATGCGTCCCAAGTTGCACCGCATCCTGTGACGCTTATATGTGCCGTCGCCGAATAGTTACTTCCGATTTTCGAGCGAACAAGCAAATTGCAGCACATGTACCGTTCCAAATTGGCGATGCTCGGCCAGCGTCAGCACCGGCCGACCATAGGGGACTATAACGACGAAGGGCGACTGCCGCTGCAAATCGGCGATGCGATTTTGAACGCGGCTTTCATCGCCGCGGATGACGGCCCACACGTAGCGCCGGCCTCGTGGCGGGTCCCAGGAAGTGGCAATGCGGCCAGCACCGACAACGTCCGGGAAAACGGTAATCACGCTCGGATCAATGGCAACTTGGTATATGCCGCGAAGCGGGTAGGAATGATACTGAAGGTCGTCGGACAGTGAATGGGAACGGTGAATTCTCCTTTCCGACGATTCAATCAGGCCGCTGTCAACAATGAGCAGAGCAGCGTGAGATTGCGGGAGTCGCTCATTCAGGAAATTCGCCGCCCCTTTCCAGTCTTCAAGGCGTACCCCCTGAAATCGCCCGTCGCGGGCGAATTGATCGAGCATCCGGCCATCGTAGAGATGCCACGCGGCCAACGCGACGAGCACGGTCGTCTGCACGATCCGCCACGGGATCCACGCACTGGCCACGCAGGTTGCAGCAATCGCCAGCGGGATTAGCGCCACGAGATAGCGAACGTGGTAGATGCGGGCCGCGTCGAGCGCGGTGACGGACCAGGAGAGGATCAGCGGCAGCAGCGTCGCGGCCAGGAGGACGCAGTACCAGAGGACGCTTGGAGCGGGCTGGATCGTCGGTGGCGCTGCCGAGGCGGAGCCTCGGGTTAGTGTGTTCCCAGGGAGGACCCTGGGAACGAGTAGCGTGACCGCGACGACGACGACGCTGAGCATCACCCAGCAGACAAACGGGACTCTGGTGAAGAGTGCCTGCCAGGAGGTTTCTTTGACGAATGCCTCCCAGTTCGTCCGCCGCTCGAAGATGTCGCTCATTTGCACGACGCCCGGCGCTGCCAGTGCGGCCGCCAGCAGCAGGTCGAGGACCAGGTATTTCGTGGGATACGGCGAACGCGCCAGCCGCACGAGCATCGGCAATAGCACCACGATTCCCGCCAGGAAGATCGCCGTCGTGTAGTGCAGATAAAACAGCACGAGCGAATTTGCCAGGAGCGCCAGTCGCCGGCCGAGCGACGGCTGCTCGATCAGCCGCCGCAGCAGCACCAGCTCGAAAACCGCCAGCAGCATCACCCAGGCATACGGCCGCGCTTCCTGCGCGTAGAAGATGCACGTCG
>DASRJP010000417.1:0-7174 GCA_035649415.1 Pirellulaceae bacterium
GTGCTTCTTAATGCCAGCGGAGACATGCTCATTGCCCGCGATCCGCTGGGGATCAAGCCGCTGTGCTACGCCAAGGAGGGGCCGCTGTTTGCCGCCGCCAGCGAGAGCGTGCCGCTGCTCAACCTGGGCTTTACGCCGGAACAGATTCATTCGCTCGAGCCTGGCCACGCGATCACGATCAGCGGCGGGCAGTTTGAGATCGAGAAATTCGCCGACTCGCCGCGCACCGCCCACTGCTACTTCGAGTGGATTTACTTCGCCAACGTGGCCAGCACGCTGGACGACCGCAGCGTTTACCTGTCGCGGACCGCGCTCGGCGAGGAGCTGGCACGACTGGAACGCGATGACGGCAGCGTGCCGATCGACGAGAACACGATCGTCGTGCCAGTGCCGGATACGAGCAAGGCGGCGGCGGACGCCATGGCCCACAAGCTGAGGGTTCCATCGCGCGAAGGGCTGATCCGCAATCGCTACTCCGGGCGAACGTTCATCGAAGGGGGCGCGCACCGCCGCAAAAAGGCGGAGACCAAGTACACGCCGCTAAGGGAAGTGCTCCAGGGGAAGCGGATTTTTCTGGTCGAGGATTCGATCGTCCGCTCCACGACGATGCGCGTGCTTCTCAGCCGCATTCGCGAGCTGGGGCAGGCCAAGGAAATTCACGTCCGCGTCGCCTGCCCGCCGATCGTCGCCCCGTGCTTCTACGGCATCGACATGTCCACGGTGGACGAGCTGTTTGCCCCGCGGATCATGCGCGGCCGGCCAATGGGCCCGGAAGTCGAGGCGGAGATGGCCAAAATCCTCGGCGCCGACACGCTGCGGTACCTGCCGGTGGAGTCGATCGCCAAGGCCATTGGCAAGGACTCCTCGCAACTTTGCCGGGCCTGCATCACGGGCAAATATCCGACGCCCTATGGGCAGGAACTGTACCAGATTGCCCTCAATAACGTCGGCAAGGAAGAGTCCGCCAGCCGGACCTACGACGTGCAGCACACGCTGACGTTTGCGGAGTAGTTGGCCGGATTAGGAATTGTCTGGTGGCGCGGGTTCATCGCACCATCCTGGCCCTTGGTGGCCTTCCAACACAGCAGATGTGTTCAATTTGTCCATGCGACCGGGCTGACCGTGATCTGATTGTCCTTGAGAGGAAGTGGTTCGCAAAGCAAGATGACGCGCCCTAAGCTTTCGGCACGCCGTTCGTGCCGTCGGATCTTCTCGCGCACTTGCCCTAGCGAGCTGTCCATTTGCAGGACCTTAGTGCGAAGAGCACTGGCGGCGTTTGCTTCCATAATCAAGGCATTGATTTGGTCAAGTCTTTCTTGACTTGTCGCTACGTCGATTTCCCCTCTCAATTTGATATCACTGAGAGTCTCGAACTGCGGTCCTTGAGGCTTGTCACCCAATTCTTTGAGCTTTTCGTTACAGGCTTTGACGCGCGCGTTCAGGGCAGCAAGTTCGATGGCCACCGACATTTTCTGCGACTTCAACTGGTCGAGCATTCCTGGCGAAATGTCGGTGGACGCGAGTCTCTTCGCTTCCTCGACTCGCAGGGCCTCCGATTGGTTGGCGACATCTTCGTAGCCCTTGCGAGCCGCTTCTAATGATTTTCGGCCCTCAGTCAGGCAAATGCGTTGCAGGGGTCGACACAACGCGCGATCAAGAATCTGAATTACCGCCGCGAGTCTCTGCTCGGCCGCCACTTCGCTTGCCGCATACACTTCAAGAATCCAATCGACGTCGCCTTGCGTTTGATCCATGGTCCACACAATGTCACGGTCACTCTCAGCACTTGTCAGAAAATCCACTACGTCCTTCGATGGGAGCTCCTCCTTCGGGCAAAGTGGAACGACGTTGGAAAAGTATGCCCGAATGGGGGTCTTGACACTGCCAATGATCGCTCGAGAAGGACGCCCCGAATAAAGACTGTGTCCGGATGGGTCCGAAAAGCGTGGTACGCCGCCTTTCAATCCGGCCTCTGTCAATTCGGCCACCATTTGTCCCTCCAAGTGAAACATCGACATGTCCGGACGAGGATCGCGTGAAATATTGCGCATACCCAGCAGCCGGGCCGATGCGACAAATTTGTTCTCCAATAACCTTGGATCGGTCTTGAACAGTTTCACCGCCCTTTCAGCCCCCTTTGCGACTTTGTAGTCCCGCTTGGGAGGTTCTTTGAGTGACTCCGCATCGATATCCTTGAATAGCTTGTCGATGGCGTCCGGAACGCGCTCCCGCGGTTTTTCGTCCGCGCCAATCTCTTGTGCAACCGTCGGACGAACCGACGTCACATGTGAAAGGGCGAAGAAAGCACATAACATCAAAGTCCAGATCGGCGTCTTCATGGCGTCACTCCCGCACTTGATTCCCGCGCTGCTTTTGCACGGGTCTTGCCATCGCTGCGTAACGATAGTGCCATTGTCGATTCAGTCTAGCAAGGCATTCGGCAGGCTGCCGCCACCGGCTACACGTTTGGCCCGGGTAATGCCGCATTGTCGAATGGATACGGCGAATGGTCCTCGCTAACCGGCGACATCGCCCATTGGACCGCCCGCCCAACTTGATATATAGCGCCAGCCCCGGGAACGCGCTGACGCTTGCGTAGCAGTGTACGTCACACACAGCGCGAGTGGAAGAATCTTGGAGCTTGAAGACGCACATTGCTCCCGCCGGCGCCGCTCGTGAAGCCGACCTACGGCGATTTGAACATCGGCCCCTTCCGCTCCCCGCGCGAAAGCAAGAAGGCCACCAGGTCCAGCACTTCGTCGTCGTGCAGCGTGTCCAAGAGTCCCGTCGGCATCATCGATACGGCCGACGGCTTCATCGCCACCACGTCGCGGCGATCGACGTTGACCGTCGCGCCGGGAGCCAGCATGTCGGTATTGATGTGCATCGACTCGCCGCTCAGGTTAATGATCCGCCCCGTGATCGTTTGGCCGTCCGCCGTTTGAATGACGACTGCCGCATACTGGTCGCTGACCACCTTGCTGGGATCGACGATCGTCTCCAACAGGTCCCGATTGCTGAACCGGCCGGCAATGCCGGTGAGGTCGGGCCCATTGGCGCCTCCTTCGCCATTGAAGCGGTGACAGGCGAAGCAGTTGGCCGCGCCGAACAGCGAGCGGCCCCGGTCGTAGTCGCGGTTGGTGAGTCCCTTGTCCACCAGCGGCACCAGCTCGTCGAGCGTCCACTTCTTCACCAGTGGCCGCGGCTTGCTGACCGCCAGCGGCGATTCGGCCGGCCTGGCCTCGAGGATTTCCTTCAGCGACTCCTTCTCCGCGTCGCTCAGCAGCGCGACGGCATCCTTCTTGATGTTCGTCATGAACCCTTCAAAGCTCATGCCCCCTTTGAACGTGCCGGCCTTGAGGAACCAGGAGAAATACTCCTTTCGCAGCTCCGGCGTCCAGCCGCTCTTCAGCATCCGCAGCGCCTTGACGTACTCGATCTGCTCCTCCTGAGTGGGTGCGCTGGCCAGCAGTTTCATCGTCCGCGGGGCGATGTCCGGCGCTTCGAGGTAAACGAGCACCTGGCACAGGTCGCCATTGACCAGCCGGTCGCCCGCCGGGAATTTTTCGTTGAGCTTTTCCAGGACCAGCTTCCGCTCCTCTTCGCTCGGATGCCCGAAGCGGTTGAACAGCACCTGATAGACGCGCAGCAGCTCCAGCCGCTGCCAGTTTTCGAGCTTGTCCCACTCGATGCGGCACAGCGCTTCCACAATCTGCTTTCGCAGCGCGGGGTCGGCGTCGGGATCGCCCGGCTTCTTGTGAAACGGATCGGGTGCGCTGACGCGAACGAGCGCCAGTAGCGCATTGATGGCTGCCGTCGGCTTCGTCTCTGCTAGCGCCTTGTCGCGCCAGCTCGCCACGTCCTGGTGCTCGATCGCTACGCGGGCGGCATATCGCAAATAGCGGTCTTCAGAGTCGAGGGCTGACCAAACACTGGCGACTGCTAGTCTATGACGTCGGCCGTGGAAGTCGTCCTCATAGGCGCGGCGGAGATTGTGGTATGGCGGCTTGGTCGGGGTGGGTGATGCATCGGTCGATTCGCTGCCTACGTACGTCACGCGATACAGCCCCGACTGCGTATTCCGCCCGCCGATCGTGAAGTACAGCGCGCCGTCCGGATGCACGACCAGATCGGTCAGCGGCAATGGCGCACCGGCAACGAACTCCTCGACCGTCGCTTTGTATCCAGCTCCCTGCGGCTCCATGTGCACCGCGTACATCTTCCCGTAGCTCCAGTCGCAGATGTAGAGCGCGTCCTGATACTTGGCCGGAAACTTCGCGCCGTAGCCGAACGCCACACCGGTCGGCGAACCAGGCCCGATGTCCACGACCGGCGGAAGCGTGTCGGCATAGTGGGCGGGCCACTTGCCGGTGCCGTTGCGCCAGCCGTAATCCGCGCCGCTGGCGACCAGGCAGACGCGCGTCGGCCGGTACCAGGGCGTGTTGAAGTCCCACTCCATGTCGGCGTCATAGGTAAACAGGTCGCCGAACTTGTTGAAGGCCATGTCGTACTCGTTGCGGAAGCCGACGCACAGCAGCTCCCAGTTCTTTCCTTCGGGATCGATCTTGTAGATCGCGCCGCCCGGGCCGAGGACGCCGGCCATGAAGCCGCGGCCGTCGGGCATCCGCGGCAGCAAATGATCTTCGCCCCAGATCGGCGGCACGCGCGTGCTTGTATACTCGGTCAACTTCGTTTGATTGCCGTGGAGGACGACCAGCGATTTGCCGTCGGGATGGGGAACGATGGCGTGCGGCCCGTGCTCGCCGCCGCCGTTGAGCTGGCGGAGCTGCACGACCTTGTCGAGTTCTCCGTCGCCGTCGGAATCGGTCACGCGATAGAGGCCGCTCTTGTATTCGCGTCCGTTGACCATCACATACAGGCTGTCGAAGGCCCACAGGAGACCTTGGGCCTGGCCGATATCGACCGGGATCTTGCTGACGTAGGACAGGTTTTCAACCTGTCCAGAATCGCCTTCTTTCTTGGACAGGTTGGAAACCTGTCCTACGGCAGGTGGCTTGATCCGGTACAGCCCGCCCCCCTGGTCGCAGGCGATCAGCGTCCCCTTGGGCCCCACGCACAAGCTGACCCACGAACCCTCCTTCTCCTTCGGCACCGAATAGAGCAACTCGACGCGAAAATCCTTGAGGACCTTGATCTTGTCCACGGGCGTGGCCGACGAGGCAAGCGCCTTTCCATCTTGGGCTCGCGCGGCCGCAGCCGAGAGAAACAAAGCGATGACGACGCAGATGCGAAACACGGAGGGCTCCTTGAGGAGGGAATTTCGGCGGGACTTAGCAGTATAAACAGAATCTTCTGCGAATGGAGTCCAAGGGGTCGGGGGTCGTTTTCGGTCCCTGTCCCAACAACAAGAAAGTCGGCGGCCGAAAACGACTCCCGACCCCGTTCACCTTGCCGTCGCCAATTGTCGAGCCAGCTTCACAGCGCCAATGACCGGCTCAGCCACGGCGACTTCGCTCGGCTTGAGACCTCGCATGGCGATCTCACTTCGCACCAGGCGTTGAAAATCCGGCTGATTGAGGAGCACGCTGCCGGCCAGCGCCAAGGGAAACCCGCGCGGAGCAAGCTGCAGCCGGCCGACAAGTGCGGCAGTCATTTTCGCCAGCTCCTTGGCCGCACCGGCGATGATCCGCTGGGAAACCGCGTCCGAAGGGGCCGATCGAAACACGGTCGCCGCCAGCGCGGCAATGCGATCGACCGACATCTCGGGCACGTAGACCTTGCCGACGAGTTGCTCGGCGTCGGTGACTCCGAACTGCACCAGGAAATGCGACAGCAAAACGGTGGGCGCGCCGCGGCCGTCCGCAGCCCGAACCGCGGCTCGCAAGCCAGCCAGCGCGATGGCGTACGCGCTGCCGTCGTCTCCCATTAGATAGCCCCAGCCGCCGCACCGCGCCGCTTGTCCGCGCTGATTTCGGCCCCAGGCCAGCGAGCCGGTGCCGCAGATCAGAGCGATCCCCCAATTCTCGGGCGATGCCGCGGCCAACAGCGGCTCGGCATCGCCTGTCACCTCGATCATATAAGCAATGCTGCGGCTTTCGGCCCAGGCCGTCATCCGCTCTTGTTCCTCGGCGCGGCCGCACCCCGCCAGCCCAAAGCACGCGGCGGCGACGGGTTGCCGCGGCAGTTTCGCCTCGGCGAACGCGGCGTCAATGGCTGCGTCGATGTTGGTCTGGGCGACGTCGAAGCCGGCGGCGCGCGGGTTGCCTGGGCCGGCCGTGCCACGGCCGAGAACATCGTGCGACACCGGGGAGCCCTCACCCGGATTGCTTCGCAAACCACCCTCTCCCGGTGGGAGAGGATTTAGAAGCGCCAGCCAGGCGACGGTCTTCGTGCCGCCGCCGTCAATGCCGAGAACCAAGGGAGCGTTTGTGCTCATCGGGGAACCGGGGGGCTTACGCCTCCCCGCTCGCCGTGCTGAAACTCCGGTCGCTCGAGCGCCCCTCGCAATTGCCCGCCGGCGCGCCGCAGCAACTGGCGCGCGACATCGGCCGAGACGCCGTGCTTGTGCGCCACCACCGCCGTCTTCAGCTCCCCGTCACAGCGGGCGAGCTGTTGCTCCGCCTGTTCTTCCGACAATCCCGTGAGCATGGCCACAATCCGCCGCGTGCGAGCCACGAGTTTGGTGTTCGTCGCCTTCAGATCGACCATCAGGTTGCCATACGTCTTGCCAAGCTGCACCATCGTGCCGGTGGTGAGCATGTTGAGCACCAGCTTCGTCGCCGTCCCCGCCTTGAGCCGCGTCGAGCCGCTGATCACTTCCGGACCCACGACCGGCGTGATCATCAGGTCGGCCGCGCCGGCCAGCGCCGAGCCGTCGTTGCACGACAGGCCGATGGCAAATGCGCCAATGTCGCGGGCATATTTCAGGCCGCCAATCACATAGGGTGTCCGCCCGCTGGTCGCAATGCCCACCAGTACGTCGCCGGCACTGAAGTTGATCTTCTTCAAGTCCTCGACGGCCAACTCCGGATGATCCTCGGCCCCTTCGACCGCCCGCGTCAGTGCCGCCTGTCCGCCGGCAATCAGTCCCACGACCAGCTCGGGCGGAGTGCTGAACGTGGGGGGACATTCGGCGGCGTCGAGCACGCCTAACCGCCCGGAAGTTCCGGCGCCGAGGTAAACCAGCCGCCCGCCCGCTTTGAGCCGCTCCGAA
>DASRJP010000418.1:0-5286 GCA_035649415.1 Pirellulaceae bacterium
AGCCAGCTTGGGAAGCAACTCACAGATCTGCGTGCCGGGGATCTTCGTCGCGATCGGATCAAAGGGCCCGCGAATCTCGGCCGGAGCCTCGGGCTTGAGGTCGAACGTATCGAGGTGCGGCGGCCCGCCGAGGAGATAGACGAGGATGCAGGACCTTGCCCTGCCGCTAACTGCCTTTTCATCCGCCGCCAAGGCTGGCAACGTCAGCCCCAGAGCTGCCAGCCCGCCGCCGACGCGCAAGAACTCGCGCCTTTGGCAAAGGAAGGACGGTTGGCCGTGATGGAGAGTGAGCATCAACGCCTATCGTAGCGGCCGTGGATTTGAAACGCCACCTCAAGCGGAATGGGCGACCTGATGAATCTCACACAGAGGCACAAGGGCACAGAGAACCATTGTCGCGACAGTGCCTTCGTGCCCCTTTGACTCTATGTGTGAAGTAATCTTCCCGAAATCGGAAGCTACGGCTTGATCAACGTAAAATCTTCCATCTGCCGGCCGAGATAGACCTGATCGAACAGGGCAAATTCCCCATCCACCGCCGAGAAGGCGATGCCGGTGAAGGTGAACTCGCCGAAGTCGGCAAACAGGTCGCGGGTGACGACGACGAACTCGGCGGGGAGCTTGTCGCCGACAGCCAGCGACGCGCCGTAAACTTCATTCGGCCCGGAATGGTAGCGGAACTTGGCCCCTTCGCGGCCCATTCCGCCCGGTCCCCAGGCCCCGTCATGATTGAGCTGGAGGCAAATCTGCTCGCCCCCCTGCTTCTTCCAAGCGAAGCGAATGTAGCGGAACTCGCCCGGCACGGGATTCTCGCGGATTTTCACGTTCAGCGTGGGAAGTGCCGCGTTGAATTTTTGATCTGGCGTAACCTTCAGGCTCACCTTACCGGTGCTCTTTTGCGACTGTTCGATCGTTGCCTGGCCGCCGCCTTCCGTTAGCAGAGCAACGAATTTCTCATCCTCATCGAAAATCTCCTTGGGTTGCTCGGCCGGCGGCTTTTCGCCGGGGACGACGTTCACCGCCACCGCGATCTCATTGCTGCGGGCCGCGTCTGTTTTGTTGGCGTCGGTGATGGCCACAAGCTTGAGGTTGGCGATCTCGCCAGGCTTGCTGCCAAAGGGGAATACGACCTTCAGCTCGAACTCGCTTTTGTCCGCAGGCACGACGGTAATCGGCGGCGGCAGTTCTTTGGGCAAGCCTGCCAATGTCACGGTCAGCGGCCCGGCGAAGCCCGGTCGGCGGTGGACCTTGCCGGTGAATTTTCCCGTTTCGCCAAGCCCGGCCCGACCATCCACCTTCGGCGCGCCCGCCAGCTCGATCGTAAACGGCGCGATGGCGGTCAGCCGACGCACCGGCGTGGCCACGGCGGCCAGGACATTCTTATTGTCGGGCGACAGCAACTCGGCGACGATGGCCACGTCCCACGACTGCTTGGCAAGGTCCCCGGGCACAAGGATGTTCACCGTCGGTTCTGCCTGATCGGCCCCAAACTGCGGCATTCCCTCCAGCCGCAGTGCGCGATCGACGTCGTCTACCGTCTGCTTGGGCACTTGCCGCCCGCGACGCCGGCGCGGCTGCTGCGGCTGTTCGACCTTCTTCTGCGGCATGGGCTGGCTGCTTACGAGGCGGAGGCGGACGTTGCCCGTGACTCCTGCCGCGCGCGTGATTTGCACTTTGGCCGGCAGCTTGCCGCCTAGAGGTAGCGCATCGTCGCTGGCAGGTTGCCAGGCGAAACCAAACGGCGCTGCTTCGGCCACAGCGAAACCAATTTCGTCCAGGAGCTGGGGTTGGTACTTACCGCCAGGGGCGTCCTCGGTGCGAGCGACCCGGACGACAGGCACGGGGGATTCGATTGACTTGCCGATGATGCGCGCAGCGCCCGAGACGGGTGCTGCGGCCGGTGCAGTGATCGACACCAGCGCAATGGTCGCGCCCGGTGGCACGACCGTATTCTCGACCTTTATCTCCGCCGGCAGGCCCTCGATGGCGAGTTCGATGGCGCCTCCGTAAGCCCGGCGCTCGATTTCGACGGGAATGACTTGCATCGCGCCCGCCGGGAGATTGACCGTGGGACTGTCAACCGACAATTCGAAATCGGGCCTCCCCAGATCGACGACCTCGATGCGGTAAACATAATCATTGCCCCCTCGCTTCTGCATGTCGCCAATCGCTATTTGCAATTTCGTGACTCCCGCAGGAACGGAGAAATCCTGCAAGGGATCGCTCGACGTCGGACGATCGTCGTTGGCGGCTAGTTGCTGCCCCTGCTCGTTGCGGATGGAAAGAACTCCATCCAGCGGCGATCCGGCCCGATGCGCCAGCACATCAAACCGCAAGTTCTGCCCAGGTTGCACTTCGAGCAGGTACTTGTCTTCTTCGCCGGCAGCGGCCAGTATCCCGCTGATCCCGACAGGCGCGGCTGCCAGGCTCTGAAGCTGCCCGGCCACAGGTGGCGACTCTGTCAATTCAGGAAAGTCGCTGACCACGATTTTCGGCGCTGCTCCCGTGAACGTGTCGGCGGCAGGTACTGCCGCCGAGCGTTCGCCCGGTGCGCCAATGCCGGCTGCGTCGAACTCGGCCGCCCCCGCGACGTTGCCGCCAATGAACTTCAGTGGTGTCTTCGTTCCAGCCGAAACTCCCAGCGGCCAGGCCACGTCGGCATACTGGAGCGTGCCCACCTTCAAACGAAAGAACGCCGGCATGCCGGCGCGGTACAGCCGATCGTGCAATTCGATCGTGTATGTACCATCTGCGGGAAGCACCAGCTCGCAGCGGGCATCGTCGCCGATGGCGTTCTTGGGCGGACTCCACGCGAGCTGAGTGCCGCGATCGTTGTACAGCCGGACAATCGGCTTGAGATTGCTGCCCAATCGCTGCGCCTCGCAGTCCAGGACGATCGGCGTTCCCTTGGTCCCCTGAAATCGCGTTTGAACGATTTGCGGACCGGCGACGCTGCCGTGCAGAGCGACGGGCAGCGATCCAATCTCCGCAGTCAGCGGCTGCTGGGGGAGCTTGTCGATGCCGACGGCAATCGGACTGGAAATTCCTTTGCCGCTGGCAACTCGCAGCGAATAGATGCCCGGCGTTACCGAACCATCGACCACAACCGTCACTTCCACGCGATTGGCCGTGGCATCGGGCTTGATAGTTTGGGAGGCCACTTTCACTGGCAGCACAAGCTTGGGATCAGGCAACAGATCGCTGCCATCGATGACGATGGTGGTGGGCTGGCCGATGGTCAGGCCGCGGAGCGAAATGTTGTCGATCGTCGGCGCGGCCAGGGAAACCGACGAAAGCCAGGACAGAATCAGCGAGAACGAGACGAGGGCCGTGCGGGTCATGCGACCGCTCCGAAGCAAAACGAGTTGTGCCAGGTGGGAAGGCCGTGGTCTTAAAGGCGGGTGGGACGAATGACCGCAGCCTGAAAACTACGAACCAGGACGCACGGCGCCGCCGTGCGTCCTGAAACGATGCGAACAAAACGGTTATTTTGCGAACGGATCGTTGTCGGCCGCGGGCTTGGCAGCCGGCTTGGCCGCTGGATCGGAAAACGGATCGCTGGCGGGCGCCTTGGGTGCCGGCTTGGTCGCCGGTGGCTTCGGCGTGGCGGGAGCGCCGAACGGATCGGGAGCATTGGGATCGCCAGCGGGCACGACGACGTCAGGCCCGCCTCCGGCGGAGGATGCATCGCCAGGAACACTGTTTTTCACGGCGCGGAAAAGCGCGCCGAAGACTGATCCGCGGGGTGCTTCCGCAGCCGCGGCGGGTTTGGAATCGTCTGCGGCGGGCTTAGGCTCCACCGGTTTTGGTTCGACAGGCTTGGCGGGCACATCTTCGGCTGGCGGAGGCGGTGGCGGCGTGGTCGGCTTGGCGTCGGTCGGCGCCGCCGGCAATGGCTCGGGCTTGCGGGCGCCAAAGGGATCTGTTTCCTCGGCGCCTTCAGCCGCCGGCGGAGGCGCGGTGCCTCCGGCGGGCCGTCGTCCGCGAGGAGGAAGCAGAACTCGTTTCTCGGCCTCCTGTCGTTCCTCGTAACGGGCCTTGGCGATAGCTTCCGCTCGATTGAAAACCGCCAGGCGAGCCGTACGGCGATGCCGTTCGATGGCCAGCCGCTCGGCGCCTTGAATCCGCTCGATGGCCTTGCCGACATTGATGGGCTCGGCAGCCATCGCCTCGAGCGTCGCGCCGGTCGTGAACTCGACATTAGCTTCATCGGGCCGCCCCAGGCGCAGGTAGGTCAGCCCCTGGAAATAATGTGCCCGGGGATCTTTCAGTCCCGATCCGATGGCCTTGGTCAAAAGGTCATGTGCCTCTTCGTAGCGTCGCTCGAAGAAGGCGTGTACGCCGCGGCCATACAAATCTTCCAAAAGTCCATCCTGAGCCCAGGCAGGAAGCGAAGTTCCTGCGAGAGCGAGCGACAAGCAGACAATCCAGATTCTGCGAGCCATGTCCTGTTACCTCACAAACGGTGTGGTGAATGGTCTCGGGTGACCGTGAGCGGCAAACAGTGCACCCCGCGTCCCGCGCGGGCAACAGCCCGTCGGGTGGTTGATCGTCCCCAACTCATTGAGCGGACGACGTTTATGGTACTTGCCCCAACGGCCGGTCGCAAGCAAGTAGGCGGCCCTGGCTGGCAATCCCACCTCGTTGCGGCTTGTTGGACGGTGTGAATGCCGGTCCTACGGCCTAATCGAGCCGTTTGACGCGGATATTCCGGTAAAGCACGGTACTCCCCGGGTCGTGGGCTTGTAGGGCGAAGGTCCCTTCTCCCATGTGGCGTCCTTCTTCAATCCCTTCCACCTTGGCCAGCGATTCGGCGGTCTCGGTGTAGTCGGCGACGACTTTGTTGTTGATCTTGGTGACCACGTGGTTCCCTTTCACGATGATCTCGTACTTGAACCACTCGTTGTCCTTGGCTGGAGCTTCCAGCACCTTGGCGACTTTATAAACGCCGCCCGTCTTCTGCGGATCGGCCTTGAACGTGTTGTTGACCTGGCATTCGTGCCCCTGAGCCGGCCAGTTTTCCTCCTGGTACTTTGTGTGGAAGTAGATGCCGCCGTTGGAATTCGGCTTGGTCATTACTTCCAGGGTCAGGTGGAAATTCTTGAACGGCTTTTCGTCGCCGACGTAAAAGAGATGGCAGCGATTGCCGTTGGCGACGATCGCGCCGTCCTCCAGGCGAATGCTCTTTTCGTTTTCGGTCGATTTCTTCCAGCCGTCGAGCGACTTGCCGTCGAAGATCGTCTTGAAGCCGTCGTTGTCGTCGGCCGCGGCAATGCCGGCCAGCAG
>DASRJP010000419.1:0-8419 GCA_035649415.1 Pirellulaceae bacterium
ACGCTTCCCAAGGATTACACGATTGCCTCCAAGGTATACCTCCAGAACCTGCCGGCGGAACTGAAGAAGATGGCCGCCGACCAGATGCGCATCGGTTTGACGCAGGCGCTGGAGAACTCCTCCGGCCAGGGAGATCGCGAATTCCAGGAGAAGCTGGGGCGCGCCTACGTGGAAAACATCGTCCGCGTTCTCGACGAGACGGAGGAGATCGTCGTCGGTCTGCAAATCGATGCCGCCGGACAGCGGACTTTCATCGACATCGCCCAAAAGGCCGTCGCCGGCACGCGCATGGCCAAGCAGCTCGAGGCACTGGCCAACACGAAAAGCGCCTACGGGGCATTTCTGATGCCGGAGGCTGCCGTGTCGTTCAATGCCTCGGGTACGGTCGCCAAGGAAGACCTGGATCAAATGCGGGCAGTCATGGAGGGAATGAAGGCGAATGCGCTCAAGGACCTGGATAATAATCCCGACCTGGACGCCACGCGGCGTGCGGCGGCCAAGGAGCTGCTGGGTGGTTTCATCGACGTGATCATGAAGACGTTCGAAGAAGGCAAGATTGACGGGGGCGCGACGCTGCTGCTGGAGCCCAAGAGCCTGAACTTTGTCGCCGGTGGCCTGGTGGCCGACGGCGCCAAGGTGGAAGCCCTGCTCAAGAAGCTGACCGACCTGGCCAAGGACGAGCCGGAGGCCCCCGAGATCAAGCTGAATGCCGGCCAGCACGGCGGCATTACGCTGCACAAGATCACCGGTCCGATTCCGGAAGGGGAATCCAAGGCCCGCGAGATCCTGGGCGACAAGGTGAACCTCGTGGTGGGGACCGGCCCCAAGTCGGTGTATGTGGCTTTCGGGAAAGACGCCGAGGGTCTGCTCAAGAAAATGATCGACCAAGTGACGCAGAAGGGACCGTCGGACGTGCCCCCCAGCCAGCTCAACGTGGCGCTGCTGCCAATCCTGAAGTTTGCCGCTTCGGTTGATGACAACCCGATCGTCCCGGCCCTGGTGAGCGTGCTGGAGAAGAGCGGCAAGGACAAGATCACAGTGGTGACCGAGCCGCGCCCGCGGGGAAGCAACACGCGGATCCTCGTCGAAGAAGGCGTGCTGCAACTGATTGGCGAAGGCGTCAAGCAGTCGGGCTTGGGCCCAGGCGGGCAGCAGGCGTTCTAGACCTGCTCGTTATCGAGACGTCGCAGTCACCAAGAGGGAGAAGCTTTCTCCCTCTTTTTTTTTGCGGACGCCGTTTGGCTACGGCAGCGGATCTTCAAAGGGATTGGGCAGCGGCTCGGACTGCGTGGCGGCCGTGGTGGTTTCCGGCGCGGCGGCGCTGTCCAGTGCCGGCACTTCCAGGTCCCCAGCGATTTCGGCGGGCACTGGCGCGTCGTCCGGACGCACGATGATGTGCTGCATCGAAACGCTGACGACCACGATTGCCGTCCCGGGGTCGATCGCCATCCCTTCGCTGACGGCGTCGTACGAGCGGCCGTCAATCTGAACCACGCCGCTGGGAAGCATCGTGCTCTTGGTCACCCCCCTGCGGCCGACCAGCAGCGACAAGCCGCGGTAAGCCTCCGTCTCGGGCAGCACTTCGTCCGGCCGCTCGGGACGCTGAATCAAGATCAGCCGGCCGATGGGTGTGTGCGGCCAGTAATTCACCGCCAGGATGCAGGCCGTAGGAACAATGATCCCCACGGCGACCAGCATGGCGATGCCGTGCACCGGCCCGGCCATGAACGCCAGCACGATCGCCCCAATCAACGACAAAGCGGCCAGCACTCCCAGCGTCCCGCTGGAAGGAATGAAGAACTCCAGCACCAGGAAGATGCATCCGAGGAGCAGCAGCAGCAGAGCCCAACCGAGGAAAGACATAGGCAGAGGTGAGGAGTCAGTGGTCAGAGGTCAGAAATACGCGATTGGCGCACTTCGCATCATCTTAACAGCCGAGGAGTCCGTCACACACGGCGAATCCGTTGGCAGAAGTGCAAAATGTTCATTGCAAAATGCAAAATGCAAGAGTCAAAAAACAGCCTTGCCGGCCATTTTGACTTTTGCATTTTGCGCTGATCATTTTGACTTTCTTTTCCTGACCCCCTGATCCCCGCCCCCTGCCCTACGTCACGACGGCCTTCACTAGCACTCGATTGCCAACGACCTCGGAGACGTAGACCGGCGTCCCTTTGGGAATCAAATCGCCGTCGCTGATGACGTCCACCAGCTCGTCGCCGAAGCGCGCCTTCCCCGAGGGGACCAGCGCCGTGGTGGTCATGCCATGCTTGCCTGCCAGGTGGTCGTAGAGGACCAGCGATTCCCGGCGGCTGAGCGCTTCCAGCTCTTCTCCTTCCGGCGGCTTGAGCAGCATGCGATTGAAATACGGCGTGTGCGGCAAGAACCGCCGGATCACATAAATTGAAGCGACCGCCCCCGAAGCCCCGGCCGCCACCATCATCAGCGACACTGGGAACTGGCGCATCTGGTAGTCGTTGCCCGGGATGATGAAAGTCTGGCTGGCCAGGATGATCGACACGATGATCATTATGCCGCCGCCGATGCCAAACACGCCAAAGCCCGGCAGAATGAAAATCTCCACGGCCACGAACGCGGCGCCAGTCAAAAACAGCAGAATCTCCAGCCAGCCCGCAGTGCCATGCAAAAACTGCGACCAGAAATAGAGGATGAAACAGATCGCGGAAATGAACCCGGGCACGCCGATCCCCGGCGAGGACATTTCGATCATCAGGGCGAACCAGGCCACGAATAGCAGCAGTCCCGCCAGCCGCGGATCGGCCAGCCACTCCACCAGCTCCAGCGCCCAGTTCGGCCGCATCGGAGACAGCTCTTTCAGGTGAAAGCGGCTCTTGACCTCCTCCAGACCGCCGATTGTTCCCTGTGCCAGCCCAATCTCGACGGCAGTCGCCCCGTCGATGCCGCGGCTGGTGCGCAGCGCCTCGCCCGCCTGCTGCCACTCGTCGGGATTGCGGAATTCGCTGACTTCCTCTTTGGACAAATAGCGTTTTTCGCCGTCGCTGCGGACGAACGGATAAACTTCGACTCGGCTATCGACCAGCGCCAACGGCAACGACCAGTCGCGGTCGCGATCCTGAGCCAGCCGCTTGATCGGATCGCGGATATTGGACAGCACGCTCTCGTCGATCACGGCCTCGCCGGGACCGCCCAGATCGGCGCGGTCGGCAACCAGCAGTTCGTCGGCGCCCCAGGCGATCAGTGCCGCGTCACCCAGCGCCCTTACGTCCACCACGGCGACGCTGTGATAGCGATCATCGAGATCGACCAGGGCCTGGGCCAGTCGGCGGCTCTGCTCCGGATCGCCCCCCGTGCTGTTGATGTGCAGCACTACGAGGTTGAAATCGTCCCGCTGGACGTGCCCCTCCAGGCTCTTGATGATCCAGGTGACCGTGCGCTGCGTGATCGGCCCTTCGAGTGGCACCAGGATCGGGTCCCAACCCTGCTCGGGGGCGAGGTTGCGATGGATGGCGCTGGCGGGCAGCTCCAGGGCGTCAGCCAGGTCGCGCGGGCTGTCCACCTTGTGGCTGGCGAAGCCGAAATCGCGCAATTGCACGCCCACCAGCTTATGCGGCTCTCCCGGCGCAAAAATCGTATCTTGCCGCTTGATCTGGTCCTTCAGCTCCTTGAGGCCTTCCTCCGTTTCGTAGCGCACGCCGCCGTCAAGCGTGGTGACGCGATAAACAGCCAGCGAATTGTCGATCAGACCGCGGGCAATTGCTTCCGGCACGGTGCGGCGACGCTTGGCCACGTCCGCGTAGTTTGCGATCGCCGCCGCATCCACGGTATCGGCCATGTGTCCCGCGTCACCGAATTCCGCGTCCTTGGCCACGACGATCTGCTCGCAGGCCAGCACCGGCAGCACCGCGTGCCCTTTGACCGACTGCGGCAGATAAGCCACCGTCTTCACGCCGCGGAGTTCGTCCCGCGTCAGGAATTGCGCCAGCTCCAGCGACCGGCCGAAGCTGCTCGTTTCGCCGGCATTCCCGTCGCTGCCGCGAAATTCAAGGATCAAGACGGGCCGCTTGGCAGCGTCCTGTTTCAGCTCGGTCTTCCCGAGCGACTTGAGCACGAGCTGCACGCGATTTCGCACGTGCTCGTCAACGTTTCCCTCGATGGGCAAAGGCACCTGGATCAAGAATGCCGTCCCCCCGGCGGCGTCCTGCGGCGCATCTTTCTCCTGACCGTGAGCCGGCGGGGCAAACCACAGGTGGCTGTCAGTGGGGGAGAGGATATTTGGCGCAAGCAGAAGCGCCGCCCCGGCCAGCGCGATGGCCGCGATCCATGTCGTTGGCCGCCACCGCCTCCGGCGGTCCTTGCTCGAAAGTCGCGGCTCCCGCGACGCACTGAACCAATCCAATTGCCGTTCCACAGCAGTTCAACCCCTACGCAAGTAGCTTGTACACCTGGAGTTGTGAACAACCAAATTATAGGCGCTCTGACAAGTGCGCGAAAGATTCCGCACAACGGCGTCGGCTTTTCCCTCGCTAACGACCCTCTATTCGTTACGACTGGACAGTTGCTTGCCGAAGTTGGCCGGTAGCCACCATCCCTTTTCGACGGCGGCGGCCATCCGCCTGTTCTAAGCCGGTATGATTACGCAGGTTGACGATGGTCCGAATCCTTGACCCTCTTTGCCTTGTTGCGCCTTCGGCATGGCCTTCCTCAACGTCTCGTTATTGGCCGGTGGCGCCTTAATGGCGATTCCCGTGCTGCTGCATCTGCTGATGCGGCAGAAGCCGAGACAGTTGGTGTTTCCCGCGCTGCGGTTTGTGAAGGAACGCCGTGAATCCAACACGCGGCGTTTGCGGCTGAGGCACTGGCTGCTGCTGGCGCTGCGCTGTGCCGCCCTGGGGCTGGCGGTCCTGGCGCTGGCCAGACCAAGTGTCGCGTCGGCCTTGTGGGGAAACTACACGGCCCTGGGCCTGGTGGGCCTGGCCTTGTTGGGGGCCTTGCTTCTCACCGGCGTGGCGGTGGCCCGAAAACTTGCCGCGCCGCTGATTGCCGCTCTGGGAGTGACGGCAGTTGCCCTGGGGGCCGCCTGGCTGGCATTCGCTTACCGGGCGGTGTTCACCGGCCAAAGCGTGCTGGGGAACCAGGAAATCCCCGTCGCCGCCGTTCTGGTCGTTGATACGTCGCCGCGAATGGAGTATCGGCACGAAAACAAAACGCGGCTGGAGCTGGCTCAAGAGACGGCGGCCTGGCTGATCAAGCAATTGCCGGCGGACAGCGAGGTGGCGGTGGTTGATTCGCGGCCTGGCGGCGCTACGTTTGCCATCGACCGGACCGCCGCCGAGAAGTCGATCCAGCGGCTGCGGCCGACGGGAACACCACGGCCGCTGCCGGAAGTGCTCCTTTCGGCGGTGGGACTGGCGCGGCAGAACACACGGCCGCGCAAGGAAGTGTACGTCCTGACGGATTTGACCGCGGCCGCCTGGCGGACCGAACAGCCGGCCGAACTGCAACAGGCGCTGGCCGAGCGCAGCGACGTGCAGCTCTACGTGATCGACGTCGGCGCTGCGCAGCCGCGGAACTTTGCCCTAGGCGAGCTGGAGCTTTCCAGCCAGGTCCTTCCTCCCGGCGCCAAACCGACCATTGACGTCGAGGTGAAGGCCCTGGGCATGGGAGGCGAGCGGCAGATCGAATTGCGCCTCGAAGAACCCGATCCCACGTTGCCGATCATTCGCGACGGCAAGCCGGTGCTGCCGAAGTCGAACCGCAGCGACGTCAAAACGGTGACGCTCGAGGCCGGCCAGTCCCAGCGCGTCACGCTGCAAGTCCAGGGCGTCGCCGGCCAGAATCGAAGCACGGACAGCGAAAATCGAAGCCTGCCGCTCCCCTTGGGGACGCACCAGGGCCTGGTGCGGATATTAGGAGAGGATGGCCTGGTGCTCGACGATGTGCGCTACTTTGCCGTCGAGGTGCAGCCCGACTGGCCGATCGCCGTGTTCGCGCCGGCGGGCGTGCGAACCGACGAACAGGTTCGCGCGCTGCGCAACAACCCCAAGGCTCGCTTTCGCTGCGACGTGCTGCCGCAAGAGGAATTGACGAACAAACCGCTCGACGATTATCGGGCCGTCTGCCTGCTCGATCCGCAGCCGCTGCCGGCGGAAGCGTGGGACAAGCTGGCCGCCTACGCCCGAAGCGGCGGAGGCCTGGCCATCGCATTGGGCTACAACGTCCAGGCGCCTACCGCGTTTCAGGAGGAGCCGGCCCAAATCGTGCTCGGCGGCAAGCTCACGCGGCAGACGCGCTCGGCCGGCGACCTTTACCTTTCGCCTACTTCCTACGATCACCCGGTGCTGGCGGAGTTCCGCGCCATCGAGGCCAACGTGCCGTGGGATCGTTATCCGGTTTTCTATCACTGGAACCTCGACGAGCTGCGCGAAGGGGCGCGCACGATCATTTCTTACGGCGACAACAAGCCGGCACTCGTGGAGAACCGCCTGGGACGCGGCCGGGTGCTGGTGCTGACGACGCCCATCACCGACCCGCTGCGGCCGCGCGGCCGCAAGACCTGGAACGAGCTGTGGTATGGCGAGGACGCCTGGCCCGGCTTCGTGCTGTGGAACGAGATGCTGTTGTATCTCGTGGGCGCGGGGCAAACCCAGTTGAACTATCACGCCGGCGAGACGGCGGTGCTGGCCAACGATCCGGCCAAGGATCCGGAGCGCTATCAGCTTTTTACGCCGCTTGAGGAGCCGCAAGATGTGCTGGCCCGCGAGGAGCGCGTGACCGTGCGGTTTACCGACTACGCCGGCGCCTATCGCTTACGGGGGCAGCGCGGCGGTCCGGTGGTCCGCGGCTTTGCCGTCAATTTGCCCCGCGACGTCGGCGACCTGTCGCGCCTGCCGCGGGAGAAGCTCGACGAGCTACTGGGGAAAGAGCGATTCCAGTTTGCCCGCAGTCGGGATGAGATCAACCGGGCCGTGGGCGTGGACCGGATCGGCAGCGAGTTTTATCCGCTGCTAGTGACGCTACTAGCGCTGACGCTGGGCATGGAGCATCTGCTGGCGAACAAGTTTTATAGGAAGGATGACTGAGGGAGGTGAGTGGTGAGGGGTAAGCGCAACCAACCACAACTCACCACTCACTACCCACCGTATGACTGAATTCGGCGCAGAACCGATCTTAGGCAGCTACCTGGCGGTGGGGCTGATTGCCGCCGGGCTGGGGGCGCTGCTCTTGTTGCGCCCCAGCTTCGGCCGGGTCACGCCGCTGCGCCGCTGGTCGCTGCTGGCGCTGCGGGCCGTGGTGGTGATCCTGGCGGTGATCGCCTTGCTGCGGCCGACCTGGATCACGACGATCCGCACGCCGCGCACCAGCGTGCTCCTGGTCTTGTTCGACGTCAGCCGCTCGATGCAGCTTCCCAGCGGACAGGGGGAATTGTCGCGCTGGCAGGCCCTGGAGAACACGCTCAAAAAATCACGCTCGCAACTGGCCGCATTGGCGGGAAAGTACGAGCTGAAGATCTATGCGTTCGATTCGCGGCTGCACGCGATCGAGCACCGCGGCGGCTCGTTCTCGCTTCCGGAGGCGCCGCAGGGCCAGCTCACCGACCTCGGTACGCCGCTGTTTGAAGCGGCCCGCGGCGAGCAGGGAAAACGCCTGGTGGCGGCATTCGTCCTTAGCGATGGGGCGCAAAACGCATTCGAGCCGCAGGTCGAAGCCGTGGAAGCAGTCCGCAAGCTGCGGGACGACTTTGCGGCGGCGCTGTTCACCGTTCCCTTCGGCCCAGCTGCCGACGCGGCCCAGGCTCGCGACGTGGCGGTGGAACGGTTCGACGAGCAGTTCACGGTGTTCGTGAAAAACGAGCTGCCCGTGAAGGGGCTGCTGCGAATTCGCGGCTACGTCAACCGCGACATTCCCGTTGAGCTGGTGCTGGAAGATGACCAGGGCCAAAAGCAAACGATCGGCAAGAAGATCGCGCGGGCTGAAGAGGACGGCCGCCAGGTCGAGGTGGAATTCGCCTACACGCCGCAGAAGCCGGGACATTACCGGCTGCACCTGATCGCGCAGCAGCAGGACGGCGAACTGGTCGCCAAGAACAATCAGCTCAGCGCCTACCTCACCGTGCTCGAAGGAGGCCTGCGCGTGCTCTATCTCGACGGAGAAAAACGCTTCGAGCAAAAATTCCTCCGCGCCAGCCTCAACGCTTCGCCCGACATCGAGCTCGACGACCGCATCATCGACCGCCGCAATCAGGCCAGTCAGTACGACATCACGGGGGACCTCCGCACTGGCCGCTACGACGCCTTCGTGATCGGCGACCTGGACGCGGAGCTGCTCACGCCCGAAAGCGTGAAGCTCCTGGCCGAGCAGGTGAATGCCGGCAAGGGGCTGGTGATGATCGGCGGCGAAACCAGCTTTGGCTGGGGGCACTATCGCGGCACGGCGCTCGAAG
>DASRJP010000420.1:0-21942 GCA_035649415.1 Pirellulaceae bacterium
CTCAGGTCCCCCCAGCCCTGGTCGTCCGCCAGGAAGATAACCACGTTGGGTCTGGCAGCGGCACTCTGCGCCCGGCCAACCTGGACGCCGAGCAGAACAACAAGCGGCACGATCGCCAGCGCGGCGCCCGACCTGGGGAGGCGAAAATTCACGTCGAGGTCCTCCTGCGGCGCAGCATGGTGCTGCGCCGCCGACCTCCTATTTCGCCTCGGCGATACCCTGAGTCAAGAGGCTCAGCCTCAATCTGCTTTCGTCAGCGACACGCCGGGGAGCGCCAGCCGATTCACCAGCACGACCACTTCCCCTGGCAGCGGCTGATTGCCCACGAGGTCGCGCGACTCAGCGCGGAACTTTTCCCACAACTCCCCGCCAGCCTGCCGGCATGCCAGCGCGGCCAGCGTCACCGCGTCCGGACCCGCCAGGCTCTGGAGCGTTTCTGCCAGCTTCTGCCGCTCGGCGTCCGTGGCCTGGCCGACTAGCAGCGCGCCTAGCAAACGCACTTCCGCCGCGGCGGCGTCATCCTCCGGTTTGGCGGCCAAAAACGGCGCCACCTTCGTGCGGTACTGGCGATTGTCCGGTTCGGCCAGGGCCGCATAGATGACGCTCGCCAGTGCGCCGCGGTCGCCGCGATTCTTTTCCAAGTCGGTAATTGCCGCCGTCGCTGCCGCTTGGGCCTTTTCACGTGCGTCTGCCGCCAGTGCCGCCAGCTCCTTTTCCGCCGGCAAAGCGCGGGCGGCGGCACGAATTGCCCATAGCGAGCGCAGCACGAGCGGGCGCGATCCACCGGCGAGCAGTTCGCCAGTCTCACGGCTCTTCCAGGCGATTTGCAACTCGGTCAGCGCCTCGAGATCTAGTTCGCCGCCTGCAGCCGCCGCCAAAAGCTGCCAGCTAAACTGGTCGTGTGCGGCGGCGACGTCGAGCTTTTGTAGCGCGGACCGTGCCTTGGCCAGTTGTTCCTTGCGTGCGGCGAAACGCTTCGTCGTCAATTCAGCCAGCTTCGTCAGCGAGCGATCTGCCGGCGACTTGCCTCCCTGGAGCGCGTCCACGATCCGCGCCACGGCCGCATGCCTTTCGGGCGTGCCGAAGACGAGCAATTGACCAGGGGCAAACCAGCCGACGGAATTCTCGTCCTCCACCTTGAGCGACTGGCGGATGGCGGCCAGAAACTCGTCGGCCGCTTTTTGAGCCTCGGCCACCGCCTTGTTGTAATCGTCTTTCGGCAGGTCGTCATCCAGCGGCAGCGCGATGGCCGCAACGTCGTAGACCCAGCCAGAGTCGCCCTCGCGGCGGCGCTCGCTGCCGGCAATCACGCCCTTGTCTCCCTTCCACCAGGTGAGCCGCGCCGGTTGGAGGATCCAATCGAGTGCTTGGGCAGCAGTCGCGCGGCGCAGATCGAGGTAGCTGATCCGCGAGGTGTCGGAATCGACCAGCGCCGACGCATCGTCCACGCTCCCTTCCAGAAGGCGAATGTCGATCCCGGCGGCCTTTCCAACTTGCGCCAGCGCGTCCGCCAGCGTTACATCCCGCAAAACCAGATCGAGCTTTGTCTGAAGCGACGGCAATTTGGCCGCCCAATCCTCGATATCCTTCTTGTGCAACTCGGCGAGCCGCTCAATGGCCTGCGCGGAAACCGTGCCGTCGGACTGACCGACGTTGGCAACAGCGTTATCCAGCAGACAGGCCTGGGTCAGCATCAACCGCAGTTTTTCTTGGTCGGAGGGAGCTTCCTTCCCGGTCGCTGTTTCCAGCAACTTGCGGGCGGCTTCGGCTGTCTTGCTGCCGTGAGTCGCCAGGGCCGCAGCGGTGGAACCGGTCTGGCTAAGCACGGCCGTGCCATCGAGTTCCGCCAGCGCTTCGCCGCGCCCGAAGAATTGCTTACTGGCCTCCAGTCGCTTGAGCAGCGCAGGTTGGCCATTGCCGGCCACCATCAATCCGCGACTGCGGAATCGTCCGTCAGCCGGCGCGGAATCACCGGCATAGGAAAACCCACCGCCGCCCCCGGGCGCGACGACGCGTGCGGCTGAGGCAAACGCCGCTGCCGGCGCGGGTCCCGAACTGGCAGGGTGCGCGAACTTGCGGCGATACGAAAACCGGTCCGATCTTTCTGCCTTGTCAACCTTGAATCCCAGCTCGATGGCGCCCTTGGCCATGCTGTCCTTCAGCGATTTCTTCTCGCTTACCGACAATACGGCCCCCAGGCGCACCAAACCTTCTTCGCCGTCCTGTTCTCCAAAGAAACCTTCCCAGCGCGTACCGGCCGGCAGCGGCACAGGGACCAGCATCCGCCGCGGCATTTTTGGCGGCTCGGTGCTTTCCACCTTCTTCGATTCATCGACGGCCACAAAGCTTGTGTACTGGCTCATCAGCTTGTAGTCGAGGGCGATCGCCGTGACCATTTCTTCGACGGCCGGCGAGCCCTGGTAATACGATTGGTGCATCAAGTCCTCGATCTTCTGCCGCGCCCAGACCTTGGCCAGCACTTCATGCTGAGCCTGCTTCTTGGGCAATTGGACTGCCAGCGGCCAGCTCACGTCCTGCCCCTCGACATTGCCGCTGACGGTGACCTGCGAATGCCACACTTCTTCTTCGCTCGGGCCCCCGCCGGCATACCGACCGTAAACAATTACCGGCCGACCGGCCCACAGTTCGGGAATCTTTGCGGGATAAGTCTCGCTGACCTTGAATTTGCCCCAGTCGATCTTGATCTTCGCCAGTTGGGCCCGCTGGATACGGGTCATGATCTCCTGCACCAGCGGCTGGGTCTCATCGGGCAGGCCGAGCTTTTTTCCCATGCCGCCTCCTTGCTTCGCGACGCCATCGACCAGGAACATGTTCGGCGACGAGCCGATGCCCACGCACCAGAAGCGGATCTGGTCGCCGCACTTTTTGCCCACGTGCTCGATGATCTCAGCTTCGTTGCCGATGTATCCGTCGGTGAGCATGACGACGATCCGCAGCCGCTCTTTGTCGATCGGCTCGTCGATGGCCATCTGCACGCCTTTGAGCATCTCGGTGCCGCCGCGGCCTTGGAGCCCCGCTGTGAAGCCGAGCGCCTTGCCAATATTCTCGTCCGTCACCGGCACCGGCGCGTCGAACAGCTTCTGGGCCTGGCTGGCGAACGTAATTACCTGCACGGTGTCGTTCTTGCGACACAGCTTGAGCATCCCCTGCATGGCCTCCACGACCTTGGAGGTCGGCTCACCCGACATCGATCCGGAAACATCCACCAAAAACACGATTTCGCGCGGCGGGCTCTTGGTCAGCCGTTCGTCTTCCTGCGGCTGGATCATCAGCATGAAGTAGCCGTTACCGAGCTTTTGCCGATCACCCGAGTAATCGCCCGTATGGGCCAGGACTGCCAACTCCGGCTTTTTGCCGACGACGCCGTAGCGAAGCACGAAATCCTTGTTGGGTAGCGAATCGGCCGGTGAAAGCTTGATTGCCGCGGCGCGATCGCCGTCCTTCTTGATCTCCGCTGTGTGATTGGCCGAGAGCAGATTCTGAATCGGCACCCCCGCGTCGAGCTTCACCGACAGCGAAATGTCGTGGCCATTGCGAACGCCCGGCTTGAGCACCGGCGGGCTGATCCGCTCGGCGTCGGGGACGCGGTCGGTATTGGCGACCGGCGGAGAGACCTTGCCCTTCAGCTCCGCGGGGGGCGGCTGCCCGCCGCCGCTGGGCGTACCGGGGATGTAGCGCGGGCCGACGACCATCGGGAAGTGGAATTCATAGGTCCCCATGTCGTAGCGGAGCACGTCCACGTAGGAGATTTCGATTTTCACTTCCTGCCCCGGCTCGATGTTGCCGACCGACTGGGTGAAGATGTTGGGCCGCTCTTGTTCCAAGAGCGCCGCGGCTTGCCCGGCGAGCAGCGCCTGCTCGTAGATCGAGCGGGCTTCGGCGCGACGCTTGATCACGCCCACGATCTTCCGTTCGCCAATAACCATGGTCATGTCGTCCACCGCCCCTTCGTGCGGCAGCGGAAAGACATAGACCGCCTCGATTTTCTCCTTGGTAGGATTGTGAAACGTCTGCGTCAACTTGACGCGGGCGATGAACCCGGAAATCTCCGCCTGCACATTGGTGTGCTTGAGGGGGCATTCGACGATGCCGCCGTCTTTTTGCAAAATCCGCAGCGCGCCTTGGGAAACGAACTGCTCCACTGCGGGCGACTGGTCGCTCGGTGCAGCGTCGGCGGCCAAATTGGCTCTCATTGCTCCGAAAACGCCGAAGACGCAAAAACCAGTGGCAAGCGCAAGCCAGGGGCGTAGCCAGGCAGACATGGGCGGCTCCTTTTGCCGGCGGAAGAATACCGTCGCCAATCGCGGCGGACTGCTGGGATACCAAGAAAGACGACGACCCCCCAGCGGCCGTTTCGGCAATTCAAAAAAAGAGCCGAAGGCGGTAGCTTGCTGACCGCCAGCCAGGGAGCGGGGCCCCTCCAATTACGGCATTCGCCGTCTTGAGCCAGCCGCGCCGCTGTCTTGAATCCACGGGTCCTGATCGAAAAGACGCACGCTGATCGCCTGCTGCTCCTGGACCTGGATCGCCGCCGCCTGGCCGAGTACATCGGCGGAAATCTCCCCGCGCACCTGGAAGCGTTCCTGTGCCGCTTGGACTCGCCCTTTCTTCGCGTCGAAGTAGATGCTGCCGCCGGCCACGTCGGGCACAAACTTTGCATCCGCCACGGCAAATGGCAAATCGCCCGCTCCCTTCTCCGGCGGTTTGTACGTCATGTCGTGGACGTAATCAAACCGCTGGATTCCTTTCTGAGTCCCTTGAGGACGAAAGCTGGTGGTGCCGGACCAGCTTCCCAGTGACCCAAAGTCGTGGGTCATTTGCCGCACCATCGGCTGATTGCTGCGGGCCTGCTGATTGGGGACAAAAAACGAGAGCTGGGCCAATTCCTTCCAGCCAGCCTCATCCATGACCGAAGTGAGGAGAAATCCCTCGAGACCCTTGGGCTCGACTCGCACCGCCCGTCGGCCGTCCGCAGGACTGCTTGTCAGCTCCAGTACTTCCCCGCCGGCATTCAAACGATAACTGAACTGCCAGCCGACGATTTTTCGCAGCGACTCTTCGTAGTACCCTCGCGATAGATCATCTGCACTGATCAGCCTTGCGTTCTTGACGATCTGATCCACCTTTCGAATCCCGCGTTCATCGGGCGGGCCGAGTCGCAGCTCCGAGAGCAATTGATAATGTATGTTCTGAGAAGACTCAGTTCCCAGAATCGCAAACGTCGGATTTTTTTGGATGTCAACCTCTTGAAAGAACGTTTCCAGCTTGCTGGCTGGGGCACTCTCGCCGCTGACGGTTGAAGGCGCGGCCGTTGTGCTGTCGGCTGTCGGGGCAGGCGCGGACGGAGCCGGATTCGGCGGCGCGGCAGGAGCTTCGGTATTCTCCGGCAGTTCTTTGGCAGACGGAGCGATTGCCGGTGGTGAGGCTATATCCGTCGAGGGCGCAGGCGCGACTTTGACATCAGTAGCTTGCGAAACCTTGGTGGGCGCCGGACTGCGACGTTCGGTAGCGCGCTGCGTCTGCGTTTTCGATCTGCCTGATTGTGTCGCAGGCTGGACGCCGGTGCTGCCTGCCTTCGCCGCGACATTGAGCCCGCCGCGGGAATTGCTGGTGAAACCGCGGGCCATCCAGCCGATTGCGACGGCAGCCACGAGCAGCATCACCAGGCCGACTCCGCCGAGCACGATCCAGCCGGTGGAATCGGACGGCGGCCGCCGCGCTGACCGAGGAGGGTTCGCAGCTCGCGGCGACGGGGCACTGGCGGGCGTCCGTGGGGGAGGTGGCGGAGGCGGCGCCTGCGCACTACTTTTCGCGCCGAGCGCGGTAATTGAAACCCAGTCAGAAAATCCCTCCCGCCACACCAACGTCGCGGAGTCAATTTCACCAACCTGCGCCAGCCGCGCGAGCTCCTGGCGCGAAACCGGCCCGCACGTTTCGCCGCTCTTTCGAAAGTACCACTGGTCGTTCACCGCATGTGTCCTTCTCTCGGCTGCATTGTCGCTGTAGCCGACCAGCGGAGCAAGTGAAATGTCAGGCAGGCAAGTCCGCGCTTTCACTGCCAACGGCCCGACAAGTGCGGCCAAAAGTGGTCCATGCTATGATTCTGAGTGCAACCGCGGCGGACGGTTGCGAAGTCGTATTGCGGAATGATCTCATGCGAGCTGGTCTTCGCCTGCTGGTCGTCGTCGGCTGCTTGCTTGGCGGCCCGGGATCGCTTCACGCGCAGCAGCCGCCAGCACCTTACAACAGCGGCGCCGGCGCCGACGAGTTGCCGCTGGACGCGACTCGGGCGGCGGCTGGGTTTCGACTTCCCGAAGGTTTTCGCGCGCAGGTTTTTGCCGCCGAGCCCGACGTGCAAAACCCCGTGGCGATGACCTGGGACACCCGTGGCCGCCTGTGGGTCGCTGAATGCTATACGTATGCCGACCGTTCAAAGAAATATGATCTGACGCTCCGCGACCGCGTGCTGATCCTGGCTGATAAGGACGGCGACGGGCGTGCCGACGAACGGAAGGTGTTCTGCGACAACGTCCAGCAGCTCATGAGTGTGGAAGTGGGCTTGGGCGGCGTGTGGCTGATCGCACTGCCGCGGCTGCTGTTCATTCCCGATCGCGATGGAAACGACATCCCCGATGGACCGCCCGAGGTCGTGCTCGACGGTTTCGAGACGTCCCCGGAAAACTACCACAACTGTGCCAATGGCCTGCGCTGGGGTCCCGATGGCTGGCTCTATGGTCGCTGCGGCGCGTCGAGCCCGGGCCGCATTGGCCCGCCCGGCGCAACCGATGCCGAGCGAGTGCCGATCTACGGTGGCCTGTGGCGCTATCATCCCACGCGGCACATCTTCGAAACGCTCTGCCATGGCACGACCAATCCCTGGGGGCACGACTGGGACGCTCATGGTGAGCTGTTTTTCGTGAACACCGTTACCGGGCATCTGTTTCACATGATCCCCGGGGCGCATTACACCCGCAGCGCCACCGTCACGGTCAATCCCTGGGTCTATGCGCCGATCGACACGCATGCCGACCACCTCCACTGGGATACCGGGCGGGGACTGGCCGACAGCGAAAACGTTGGCACGCACGACGGCTACGGCGGCGGGCACGCGCACTGCGGCGCGATGATCTACCTGGCTGACCAGTGGCCGGAGGAATATCGCGGCCGACTGATGACGCTCAACCTGCATGGCCGGCGAATCAACGTCGATCGCCTCGAGCGGGAAGGATGCGGATATGCCGCCCGCCACGAGCCCGACATCGCGCACGCTGCCGATACCTGGTTCCGCGGCATTGACCTCTCGTACGGGCCGGACGGCAGCGTCTACATGCTGGACTGGAGCGACACGGGCGAATGCCACGAGCACGACGGCATTCATCGCCTGTCGGGCCGCGTTTTTCGCATCAGTTACGGCGATGCCGCCGCGGGCCAGGTGTGCGACTTGACCAGCCGGAGCACAGCGGAGCTGGCTGCACTGCATTCTCATGTCAATGAGTGGTTTGTTCGCCAGGCGCGCCGCGAGCTGGCCAACCGCGCCGCGCTTGGCGTCGAACTGACCAGCGCGAAAACCGAGCTCGTGCAGCTCATGACGAAGCCTGACGCGGATCCGGTGCTGAAGCTGCGGGCGCTGTGGACGCTCTATACGCTGGGTGCAACTAGTCGCCGTGACCTGGAAAAACTGCTCGCTGATCCTGACGAGCACCTCCGCGTCTGTGGGCTGCGGTTGCTCGTCGACTTCTGGCCGCTGGATACCGTTCATGGACAAGTGCGATCGTCGCCTGCAGCAATTGACAAGGCGCTTGCCGCACGACTGCCGGCGATGGCACGCGAAGATTCCTCGGGTCTGATGCGACTGGTGCTGGCATCCACGCTCCAGCGACTGCCACCGGCGCATCGTTCCGAGCTGGCCGCGGCCCTGGCCAGCCATGAAGAAAATGCCGACGACCATGATCTGCCAAAGCTCCTGTGGTATGGTCTTGCGCCGCTGGTCAAGGAAGACGCAGCAGCGCTTGTGCGGATTGCCGCCGAGGGAAAGTTTCCGTTGACGCGCCAGTGGATTGCCGCTGCTCTTGGCCAGGATCCAGACCGCAATCGTGCTGCGCTCGACCAATTGCTCCAAAAGGCGATGCCACAAATCGAGACGGCGAGAGCGGACGTCGTGCGGGGACTGGTCGCAGGTCTGGCTGGGCACCGACGGGCAGATCCTCCGCCGAGCTGGGACGCGTTTGCCGCCAGCCTCAAAGAAGCAGACCCAGCGATCCGCGATCTCGTTCGCCGCGTCAGCGTCGTGTTTGGCGACGGCCTGGCCTTGGACGAAGTTCGCCAGGTGGCGCTGGACGGGAAGGCGCGGATTCCTGAGCGGCAAGCCGCGCTAAAAACGCTGATCGACGCGCGGCCGGATGATCTCCGCGAGATTTGCCAGAAGCTGCTGAGGGTTCGCTTCCTGAATACGACGGCGCTGGCCGGTCTGACGCTGTTTGACGACCCCGCGATCGGCGAGCAGCTCGCAAAGAACTACAGCTCGTTTCATCCGACCGAGCGGCCAGCAGTCATCGAGACATTGGTTTCTCGCGCGACCTTTGCCGGGCCCCTGCTGGAGCAGATCGAAGCCGGCAAAATCCCCCGCTCCGATCTCAGCGCGCTGCATGCTCGCCAGATTCGCAGCCTGGGCGATGAGACGCTGACGGCACGTTTGTCGGAGGTGTGGGGCGAGCTGCGAGATTCGCCCCGCGAGCGGCACGAGGCGATCGAGCGGCTTAAGGAGCAGTTGACTCCCAAGCGTCTGGCCACTGCCGACCTGCGGCGCGGACGGGGCGTTTTCCAAACGAACTGTGCCAACTGCCATCGCCTGTACGGCGCGGGCGCCGACGTTGGACCCGATCTGACTGGCTCCGGCCGGCACAATCTGGCCTATCTGCTGGAAAACATCGTGGACCCCAGCGCCGTCGTCAACAAAGACTATCGCATGTCGATCGTCCGCGTCGATGACGGTCGCGTGCTCAACGGGCTGATCCTTAGCCAGGACGATCGCCGCGTGGTGCTTCAAACCGCCAAGGAGAAGTTCACGATCCTGCGCGAAGAGATTGAGCAGATCGCGCCGACGACCTTGTCCCCGATGCCCGACGGAATTTTGCAGCCGCTGACCGGCGAGCAGGTCCGCGACCTGGTCGCCTACTTGATGGGGGCCGGGCAAGTCGAACTGCCGGCATCGTTCGAGACCAATCCGGCCGCCGGCGGAGGAAATGGACGCCAGCCGTAGCGCGCAAATTGTCGCCGGGCGCCCGCTTGAGGTAAAATCGCAGTCGCCATGCTGCGCCTGGTCGATGATTACCGGCTCCGCTCCGGCCGCATCACGCGGCGCGCGTGGCTCTGCGCCGGATCGCTGGCGGGACTGGCGTCGGCGACGTCCCTCGGCCGATTGATCGCTGGCGAGCAGTCGCCAAAGCGGGCCGCCGGCTTCGGCCGGGCGCGGTCCGTGATTCTCGTCTTTGCCAGCGGCGGCCAGAGCCAGATCGACATGTGGGACCCAAAGCCCAACGCCCCGCTCGACGTGCGCGGCGCGTTTGCACCGATTTCCACCGCGCTGCCTGGCGTCCAGTTCTGCGAGCACATGCCGCGGATTGGGCGGATCGCCGACCGGTTGACGCTCGTTCGCAGCATGTCGCACGAAGACCTCGATCACGGCACCGCGGCCTACCTGGCGCTGACCGGCTGTTACCACGCCCGCCGCTCGGGAAATCCGGACCCCAGTCCAAACGACGCACCGACGCTCGGGGCAATTCTCCTTCGTGTCCGCTCCACCGGCCGTTTTGTCTCCGATGCCATTCACGTAAACGGGCCGGCACTCGTGCCGACGACGCCGTCTCCAGGACAGGACGGCGGCTTCCTGGGCCGGGCACACGAGCCGCTGGTCATCGGCGACGTTACCGTGCCCAGCGAATCGCTCCCCGCGCTCGACATGCAGCCCGACCTGCCGACGGTCCGCATGAGCGATCGGCTGTCACTCAAGGAATCGCTCGACCGCGCCTGGGAGCAGCTTTCGGGCGACCAGCGGGCGCTCGACATGAACCGCCTTTACGGTCAGGCCTATCAGATGCTCTCTTCGCCGCAAGCGCGGCAGGCGTTCGACCTTGAGGCTGAGCCCGCCGCCGTGCGCGATCGTTACGGCCGGCATCGATCCGGCCAGGCGCTGCTTTTGGCGCGGCGGCTGGCTGAGGCGGGCGTTCCCTACATCAACGTGATCTGGAACCATTCCAACCGCGGCCAGGACAAGCACCCCGACGATACCGACCAGTACGGCTGGGACACGCACAACGACATCTTCGATGCGCTACGAAACCGGCTGCTGCCGCGCTTCGATGAGAGCTTCTCCGCGCTGATCGAGGACCTCGACCAGCGTGGTCTGCTTGCGCAGACGCTGGTTGTTTGCATGGGTGAATTCGGCCGGGCGCCGCGCGTGGCCCTCGAGCCGAAATTTGCCGGCGCGACGCCAGGGCGCAAGCACTGGCCGACGGTGTATTCGATTGCGCTGGCCGGAGCGGGCGTCCAGCGCGGCGCCGTCGTCGGGGCCTCCGACAGGCTCGGCGGGGAGGCGATCACCGAGCGATACGGCCCCTGGGACGTTGCCGCCACGATTTTCCACGCACTGGGAATCGATCCGGCGGGGCACTATACCGACCCGCTCGGCCGGCCGTTTCCGATCGCCACGGGGCGGCCCATCGAGGCGCTTTACACGTAGGACAGGTTTCCAACCTGTCCCAATCATCCTGCTACTCTGTGTGCCTTTTAATTCAGCTTCGCTACAACAACCATGAATCTCCCACTTCGCTGCCTCTCCCTGACACTGCTTCTGCTCGCCGCCACTTCCACTTTCGCGGCAGATCCTCCGGCGCTGAAGCTCGCCACCTTCGATGTCGACGCCACGCCGCCGGTCGGCTCGATGATGGCCTACGACAAGGTCATCCGCACCGACGATCTGCCGCTGCGGCTGCGCGGCGTCGTGCTCATCGGCGCGGGCGAGCCCATTGTCCTGTGTGCGGTCGATTGGATTGGCATTGCCAACGAGGGGCACGATGCGTTCCGCGCCGCCCTGGCTGAGGCGGCGGGCACTTCGCTCTCCCGCGTCGCGGTCCACACGCTGCACCAGCACGACGCGCCAACCTGCGACTTTACCGGCGAGAAGTTGCTCAAGGAGGCGGGAGCGACCGATCTGGGCAAGCTCGATGGGAACTTTGCTCGCGAGCTGATCGCCCGCGCAGCGGCGGGAGTGAAAGATGCCGTCGGCAAGGCCCAGCCGGTCACGCACGTCGGCTGGGGACAGGCGGAGGTGAAAGAAGTCGCTTCCAACCGGCGGATCAAAGGCCCCGATGGAAAGGTGCGGGCCACACGCTACACCGCCACGCCCGATCCGGCGCTGCGGGCCGAGCCGGAAGGGACTATCGACCCCAAGGTGTCGCTGATCAGCTTCTGGAATGCCGACAAGCCCATTACCGTCCTCAGTTACTACGCCTGCCATCCGCAGAGCTACTACCGCACCGGCATTCCCAATCCGGATTTCCCCGGCATTGCCCGCTTCGTCCGCGGCCAGGCGGTCCCGGAAGCGCTGCACGTCCACTTCAACGGCGCCGGTGGCAACATCGGCGCCGGCAAATACAACGACGGCTCCAAGGTCAACCGCGTGGCCCTGGCGATGAAGCTGGCCGACGGCATGCAGCGGGCCTGGGACGCGACCCAGAAGGTGCCAATTACGCCGCAGCAGATTCAGTGGCGGACCGAACCGGTCGCCTTGCCGCCCGCGGCACATCTTGACGAGACCAAACTGAGGGCCGACCTGGCCAAAGTCGGCGACGCGGCCGTCTCGCAAGCCGCGGCCGATCAGCTCGCCTGGCTGGTTCGCTGCCACGAGGGGCACAAGGTCGACCTGTCCTGCCTGTCGCTTGGCGAAATTCGCGTGCTGCACATGCCGGGAGAGCTGTTCGTCGAGTACCAGCTTGCCGCGCAGGCGATGCGCAAGGACCTGCACATCGCCATGGCCGCCTACGGCGACTACGGCCCCGGCTACATCGGCACCGCCCGCGCCTACCCCGAAGGGGGCTACGAAACAAGCCCCCGCGCCTCCAGCGTCGCCCCCGAAGTGGAACCGGTGCTGATGGCGGGGATGAAGAAACTGCTGGAAGGGACCGGACAGTGATTGAAGTCTAATCGTTTGCAATACTTGAACAGTCCGCCGGCGCCGTGAATGCTGGCCGAATGAAATTCCCACATGACCGTTCAATCTGCCGACGTCGTGATCTTCCAAGTTCACTTGTGGTTTATCGTACTGATGGCCGGCGCGATCTTTCTGGCCATTGCCGCGGCCGTGGCGACGGCAATCATCGCCAGGCGCATGCGAAATCATTAGCCCAAATTGGCTGCAAACCGCACTCCAGGCGACCACGATTGAGGTGCTCTCATGCGACACATCCTGCTGATCACGCTGTTCTGTCTGCCGCTGGTAGCCACCGCGGCGGAGCCGACGAAGGGCCGCCCGCCGAACATCGTATTCATCATGGCCGACGACTTGGGGCGTGGGCACTGTGGCTGCTACGGCCAAAAGAAGATTCGCACACCCCACATCGACTCGCTGGCGGCTGCCGGCATGAAGTTCACCAACTTCTATGCCGGGGCCAATGTCTGCGCCCCGTCCCGGAGCGTCTTGATGACTGGGCTGCACACGGGGCACACCGCCGTCCGCAACAACGGGCTCAATCGCCACCTCTATCCCGAGGACGTCACAATCGCTGAAGTGCTCAAGGCGGCCGGCTATGCCACCGGCGGCTTCGGCAAATGGGGACTGGGGCGCGAGGACACTCCCGGCGTCGCGGTGAAGCAGGGTTTTGACATCTGGGTCGGCCAATACAGCCAGACGCACGCCCACTTCTACTATCCGTACTTCGTGATGAAGAACCTCGAGCGAATGCCGCTCCCGGAGAACGAAGGGAAACGCCGCGGCCGGTATGTGCAGGACGTGATCCACCAGGAGGCGCTCGAATTCATCGAGGCCAACCAGGACCGGCCGTTCTTTGCCTATCTGCCGTACATCATGCCGCACGTGGAGCTGGTCGCGCCGCCGGCGGCGCGTCAGGAGTATGAAGGCAAATTCCCCAAGCTGGCCAAAGACGATCCGCGGCCCGGATACATCGATTCCGACGATGCCCTGGCCGACTTTGCCGGCATGGTGACGTATCTCGACAAGCTGATCGGCGAGGTGCTGGCCAAGCTGAAAGAGCTGGGGCTCGAAGAAAATACGATCGTCTTCTTCACCTCCGACAACGGCCCGCAGCCCGGCGCGTGGAGCGACATTTTCGTCGATTACTTCGACGGCAATGGGCCCTACCGCGGCGCGAAAACGAACTTCTACGAAGGCGGCATTCGCGTGCCGCTGCTCGTCCGCTGGCCGGGGAAGATCAAAGCTGGCAGCACGAGCGACTTCGTCGGCTACTTCGCCGACGTGATGCCGACGCTGGCGGAACTGGCCAGCGCGGGGGACAAGCTGCCGCAGAACCTTGACGGCATTTCCTTCGTCCCGACGCTGCTTTCGCGCAGCGGCCAGAAGGAGCACGAATACCTCTACTTTGAAGCGGACGGCGCCAAGCAGGACATCACGCAGCAGGCCGTGCGGTGGAACAACTGGAAAGCGGTCAAGAATCGGGCTAGTGCCCCTTTTGAGCTGTATGACCTGGCCAGCGACATGGCCGAGAAGCGGGACCTGGCCAAGGAGAAACCGGACGTGCTGGCGAAGATCGAAGCGATCTGCCGTCAGGCACGGACCCCCGAGCGGAAGTACGGTCCCGCGCCGCCGGAATCGGCCGCGGACTATGTGAAGTAGCGGCCTGCCGCCGTAGGACAGGCTTCCAACCTGTCCAGGCAAATGAAATGACAATGGCGGTGGGTATTCCCTTGGCCGCCGCCGCGCGCGTCGAGATGAGTTACTTGCCAGCTTGACCGCCAACGGCGAGCACGACGGACGAGCCGACTGACACCCGGAATTGCGCACTCAGCGGTCAGACCCCTCCGGCCTGTTCACGCCGGGCCACGATCGGCGGCGAGGGTCGGCGCGGCTGCGGAGGCGGCCCCGGCGCCGTTGCCAGTCTCACTCGTTTTTTTTTCAAACGGATTCCCCAGCGGATCGAGCAGCGCCTCGGTCACCCGCCGGCGGCGGACTTTGCGCACCTGGGCCCAGACGCCGTCGAGCACTACCATGTCGCCACCTTTGAGCGGGTCCTCGCGGCCGTGATTGAGCCAGTCGTTGAGCGTGGCGGTCGGCGGTAGCGAAGCTCCCAAATCGGGGCGCTTAAGCTGCGTGCGAAGCTGCGCGAGCGTCACTCCGCCCCCCACCACGAGTTGGTTGCCCGACGGGCTGATGTGTTTGGGCAGGCGATCGAATTCGTCCTGGATGTCTCCGACCAGCTCTTCGAAGATGTCTTCCTGGGTGATCATGCCCACGACCCGGCCGCCGTCGCCGCGAACCAGCGCCAGGTGCTGGTGGTCGGCCGTCATCCGCCGCAGGGCCTCGCTCAGTGGGATGTCCACGGGCAGACTGATCAGCGGCCGCACGATCTCGCGGATCACCGGGTTGCCGGGGTGCGTTTTGGCGAGCAATACCATGTCCTTGAAGGTGACGTAGCCAATGATCGCCTGGGGATCGCCACGGCGGGCGGTCACCGGGAACCGCGTGTGCAGGTCCATGTGGGCGATCACCAGGTTCTCGGAAAGCGGCGCGTCGGCAATCACCATCACGATGTCATCCTCCGGCATCATGATGTCGCCGACCTTGACGCTCGACAGGCGGCTGGCCTGGAGGATGATCCGCTCCTCCTGCATGCCGATCACCTGGCTGGCGCGGAGCAGATTCACCTGGGCCCGCAGCTCGTGCAGACCGGTGGGATGGTCGTCGGGACCGCGGGAGGGAAAAACGCTTTCGACAAGCGTGACGAAAATCTTGGTGATCCGCTCCAGGATCCAGACCGCCGGATAGACCACGAGCGTAAAGACCCACATGGCGGGGCTGAGCAGCGTGCAGAAGTACTCGGCGTTTTTGATCGCCAGCACTTTGGGGATCAGCTCGCCGGCGATGATCGTAATCGCCGACAGCGGAATCACGACCAGCGTGAGCGCCAGGATATCGGCCAGATGGGGCGAAATCTTCAGCCAGTCCGCCAATTGCGGCGCCAGCTTCTCCTCGGCACTGGCCCCGCCGGCCGCCGCGGCAATGGCGCCGACCAGCGTGATGCCAAGCTGCACGACGGCCAGGCTCCCTTCCATACGGTTTTTCATCCGCAGTGCCGTGGCAGCGCCGCGCCGCTTCTGCTGGGCCAGATGCTTGAGGCGATCGACGCGAACCGAGGCCAGCGCCAGCTCATACGCGGCAAAGAGCGCGTTGAGAAGGAGCATGGCGAGAATGACCAGCAGGGTGGTGAGGCTCATGAGCGAGTCAGAGGAGGCGAAGCTTTGACAGCCAGTGCAACCTTATCGGATTGGCCCGTTTCCGCCAACCCACGGGGGTGGAGCAACCGGCGGGCCAACACCGCAAGTTCAGCTTGATCTCCGGCCAAACACCGCCGCCACCAGGGCCACGAAATAGGCCAGGATGAACGTCCCCCAGGCCAGCCGCGCCCCATGCGATTCGAGCGGATAAAAGTGAATCAGGACCAGGCCGAGCAGGATGAGCAGCCCCATAATGCCGGCAAATTGCTCCGCGGGCATCCACGTGCCGCCAGCCAGGCCGACGGCAACCCCGATCATCACCACCATGAGATCCACGAGTGAGAACTGAAAGCGCTGCGGGGGAGGGGGAGGCGGCGGCTCCGGTTCTTCGGCAACGGCGTATTGGCGCAGGAATTGATCGCTCGACGGACAATCGGGGGGCAGCAGCCGCAGTTCGTCGGCCGGCCGCTCCACGATGCGGGCCTCGATCGGCTCGGGCTCGGTCGCGTCCGATGGCGGCGGAGAAGCGAGCGGATCGCTCATCGTCGGCCCTCCCTTCAAGCCGGCAGGTCCGTCGTCTTGCATTGGCGGTCAGGCCCAAAACCACAAAGCTGCCACGATGGCCACGTTGACCGCCACGGCGACGATCGTGCCAACAATTACCAGCGCCGCGACCTGTGCGGGAGTGTAAAACGCAAAGAACTTGCCGCACCGGGGGCAGATATGCGACCAGTGACCGGCCATCTCGTGACCGCAGCGCAGGCACGGCTTGTTCGGGCTCATCCCCTACAGTTTAACGCCATCAGCAGTCGCTGGGCACAAAGCACTTGCGAGAGCACTTCAAGAAATAAAAACGGCCCTGGATTGGGGCAGGAAATCCAAGGCCGCCTGTGCAGACTCCGAAGAGCCCACGCCCCTCAATGTACCGGGCGGGAATCAATTTGCAATAGTTTCTCTAAAATAATTTCCACGATCTTGCGGCAGGTTGATTTTCGCCCCTCGGCCAATCGATTTATGGCGGCAAAATCAAAAGTGCCGGGTCGGCTACTTGGTTTCCACTACCCAGATATTGCGATACCGCACGGGATTGCCGTGATCCTGTAAATAGATGGGTCCTGGATCCTTGCCGGGGCTTACCGGGGCGGCGGTGGTGCCGCGGTCGCCGGGGAGTTCCACATCCTTGTGGATCGTGACCCCGTTGTGCTGAACCGTTATTCGGGGTTTGGCGACAAGTTTTCCACTGTCGTCAAATTTTGCCGCCGTGTATTCGATGTCGTACGTCTGCCACGAAAGCGGCGGCAGGCACATGTTGACGTCGGGATTTTTCACCGAATATAGACCGCCGCACTCGTTATCTTTTCCTTCCAGTCCAAACGAGTCGAGCATCTGGACCTCATAGCGGCCTTGAAGATAAATGCCGCTATTGCCGCGGGCCTGGCCGCTGTCCTCGGGCTGGTAGGGCAAGCGGAACTCGATGTGCACTTTTTGGTTGCCGAACTTTTGCTTGCTGGTGCAGCCAGGGAGCAGCAAGCCTTCCTCGGCCTTGCCACCTTCGAAGGCCTCGGCATTCTTCCCGTCAAACAGCACGACGGCTCCTTGCGGCGGCTTGGCGCCGAGCGTCGGGCTGGAGCGATTGAGCTTGTTCAGTTCGGTAATCGGCTTGCCGTCGGTATCCATGACCTTGATGACGCCGTCCTTGAGCGCGGCGCTGGCGTTGTCGGTCTTAAAGACGACGGTGTCTCCTTGGCGCTCGCCATCGGACTGGCGGGGATTTTCCTCCTTATTCCACCCGTCGCCGGGCAAACCGCCGGGATACGCGACCGCGCGGAACTTGCCGCCTCCCAAGGCGATGACCTGGGCGCCGATCTTCACGTCGCCGTCGTCGTTCTTGATTGTGCCGACGTACTCACCGACAAACGGAAAGTCGGCATCCGCCTTGTCAGGATCGGTGTAGGCCGGCCCTTTGGCCAGCGCCACAGCGGATAGCGCCTGAAACGCGAGACCAAGCGCAAACAGAGAAATGCCTCGGGAGAGATGGGACATGATGGTATTTCCTGGGAACGGCGGGGAGTGGGCGTCGGCGGCTGCCATTTTCCAATGGGAAACGGGCGATTGCAAGTCGAGCGAGGCGAAGCTATTCCCTTTGGTCCATCACAATTGCGCTAGATCAATGAGGGCGGCGCAGGTACGCTTTTGGAATCCCGATTTGCGGAGGTCCTCCAATGCCCCAGACTGATCGCTTTCGCTCGCAGCCGACGACTATTCAGCCGCTTCTCGATCCGCAGCCGCAGCGACTGGCGTCGCTGGACGCTTATCGCGGCTTCGTCATGCTCGCCATGGTGTCGCACGGCTTTGGTCTGCCATACATCGCCCGGCAACCGGGATACTCCAGCGACCCGTTCTGGCAGCGATTGGCGTATCAGTTCGATCACGTCCCGTGGATCGGCTGCTCGTTCTGGGATTTGATCCAGCCGTCCTTCATGTTCATGGTCGGCGTAGCGATGGCTTTTTCGGTTGCAGCGCGGGCACAGCGCGGGCAATCCTGGAGGCGCATGGCGCTGCATGCGGCGTGGCGGTCGATAGCGCTGGTTTTCTTGGGCGTCTTCCTGCGCTCCGTCGGCAGAGAGCAGACGAACTTCATGTTTGTGGACGTCGTTTCGCAAATCGGCCTGGGCTACTTCTTTCTCTTTCTGCTGGCAGGGCAACGGCCGATCGAGCAGTTCCTGTGGGCCATTGGGATTCTGGGGCTCTATTGGCTGGCGTTCTATCTCTATCCGCTCTCTGAGGAGATCAACGACGCCGCGCTGGGGATCGAGCTCGGATGGAAGCACCTGACCGGCATGGCCGCGCATTGGGACAAGAACACGAACCTGGCGGCCGATGTTGACCGCTGGTTCATGAATCTGTTTCCCCGCCAGGAACCATTCGCCTTCGATGCGGGTGGATATGCCACGCTCAACTTCGTTCCGTCGCTGGCCACGATGATCTTTGGTCTGCTGGCCGGGGAACTGCTCCGCAGCGGTCTGGGTCACGGCAAAAAGCTTCTCTGGCTGGTGCTGCCTGGCGCCGTCGGCATTGCGGCCGGTTTGGCGCTCAATCATTTCGGCATTTGTCCGCTGGTGAAGCGGATCTGGACGCCGAGCTGGACGTTGTTCGCCGCCGGCTGCACGCTGTGGATGCTGGCCGGCTTTTATCTGGTCATCGAAGTGGTGCGGCTGCGGTCGTGGGCCTTTCCGCTGGTAGTCGTGGGGATGAACTCGATCGCCATCTACTGCCTGGACAAACTGATCCGCGGCTGGATCCTCGGTACGATCCGGCTGCACCTGGGCAAGGAGATTTTCAGCGGCAAGGACATCATTGCCTGGCTGAACAGCCACATTCCCAATTTGAAGCTCCCCTATCTCCGGCCGGAGTTTGTGCCGCTGGTGGAAAGCATCGTGGCGATCGTGGCCCTGTGGTTGATCTGCTACTGGATGTACCGGCGAAAGATTTTCCTGAAGATTTAGCCCAGCACCCCGACCCGATACCAGACCCGTACGATCTGGTGCCAGTGGCTGGGCGATTCGCCGCTGGTGCCGAGGGCCCCGTCCCTCGTGCCTTCCTCCCACGTGTGCCAGATGTTGGGGAGGACGACCGTTTCGACGTGCATCACCTGCACATCGTTTTCCTTGATCCAGGCGTTGGCCGCCTCGAGCGCGGCATCGAACGTCTCATATTCGCCAGGGGAAAAGAACCCCGGCGGGGCGGTCATCTTGGGGACGAAGTCGTGGTATTGGATCACGGCAGCGGTCAGAGGTCCGAGGTCAGCGAATTGTTGATTGCAAATTGATCATTGCAAATTTCAAATTGAATCTGTGCGTCAACAATTTGCAATTTGCGTTGTTCAATTCTCAATTTGCAATTTCTGGATATGGGTAAACGATCAATCGGGGCCTTGCTCGACTTTTGCTTACCGATACAGCCCCTGCGCCTCAATGTACTTCTCCACCGCTCGCGGCGTGCGGTAGCGGAGGCTCTTGCCTTCCGCCGCTCGCTGCCGCAGGTCGGTGCTGGAGAGATCGATGATCGGCATTTCGACCTGGTGCTCGCGGATCGCAGCCAGACGCTTGGGCGAAACAAGTTGGTCCAGCACTGCGAAATCCGGCGGCGGCGAATCGGCCCGGTGGACGACGACCGGCGTAGCCAGGCGGCAGATCTCCGCGGGCTCGCGCCAGGTGACGAATTCGTGCAGAGAATCGGCCCCCATCGGGAAGAACAATGCGGCGCGAGGTTGCTGGGCCGTGATGGTCCGCAGCGTCTCCACCGTGTAGCTCACGCCCCCCCGATCGACCTCGATCGTCGAGACGGCAAAGTGCTCGTTGCCGGCGATCGCCAGCTCGAGCATCTCGACTCGCGCCTTGGCCGGCGCGAGAACCCTCGCTTGCTTGTGCGGCGGCATTGCGGCCGGCACGAACCACACCTGATCGAGCCGGCATTGCTCGCGGCAAGTTTCCGCCAGCAGCAAGTGGCCGCAGTGCACCGGGTCGAACGAACCGCCGAAGATGCCGAGACGCATGGATACGAAAGCGAAGGGAGTTTAGATTGAGCAACTGCCGCCATCCTAGGCCCGCAAAACGCGCCCGACAATGACAAGCCATCGGCACATGAGATTTCAATTCGAGTTATGGCGGGTGTTCCTATGCATTGTCTGCGTATCCACGTGCCTGGCGATCGTGCGCTTCATCTTGCATGAATCCAACGCCTGGTTTCCGCTCGCCATCGCGGCCGCAGCCGTGGGGGCCGCCGGTGTCGGCATCTTATTCGGCAAGACTCACCGCTGACGTGGCGGCAGGTGTGCTAAGTGATTTGCACTTCGCTTCCATCGATTCCCCCACAGGCTGCGAACAGCCCAAGCGCCTGCCGCACCGCCAGGACGTCATGAACGCGGAGGATCTGCACGCCCTGCGCCGCCAGAGCCATCGCGGCTCCGATCGTGCCAAACTTCCGGTCCGCCTCCTTGTCGCCAAGCACTTTGCCGATGAACCCCTTGCGCGAGTGGCCGACCAGCAGCGGGCAGCCCAGATCGTGAAACCGCCAGCAGTTAGCCATCAGTGCCAGATTGTGCTGGTGCGTCTTGCCGAAGCCAATGCCGGGGTCGAGGCAGATGCGGTCGCGGTCGATGCCGGCGGTCAGCAATGCATCGCGGCGGGCCAGGAGCCAGGAATAAATGTCCTCCGCCACGTCTTCGTAGAAGGGGTTGTCCTGCATCGTTTGCGGAGTCCCCTGCATGTGCATGGCGCAGACGGCAGCGGCGGCATCTTTAGCCACGGCGATCATGGCCGGTTGCTCAAAGCCGCTGATGTCGTTGATGATCTGCGCTCCGGCCTCGATGGCCGCTTTGGCAACCGAATCCTTCGACGTGTCAATCGACAGGATCGCATCCGGCCGCGCCTTGTGGACTGCCTCGACCACGGGTATGACCCGCCGCAGCTCCTCCTCTTCTTCCACCGGCGTCGCATAGGGCCGCGTGCTCTCACCGCCGATGTCCAGGATGTCCGCCCCGTCGTCGAGCAGCTTCAGCGATTGCCGCACGGCTTCGTCCCGCGCGAAGAACTGGCCCCCATCGGAGAAGCTGTCCGGCGTAACGTTGACGATCCCCATCACCAGCGGCAGTTTACCGAACTCGAGCGTGCGATCGATCAGCCGCCAGGACGTGGCCCGCTTAGGGAATCGGTCGGCAAGCGATTGAGCGAACATGGGGCGGCAGTTATTTTGGGGCATTCCAGCCCCAACCAGGAGTTTGCCAGTGCGCCATCCAATATACCTGCTGCTGCTCGCCCTCTTTGCGTCGTCGGCCCTGGCCGAGGAGCCCGTGGAGGTCTTCAACACCGAGCCCGACCCGCGAAAACTCTCCACGCCGCAAGAGTCGCTCGCCAGCTTGAAGCTGCCGGACGGTTTCCACGCGACGCTCTTCGCCCATGAGCCGGACGTGCAGAATCCGATCAGCATGACGTTCGACGAGCGCGGCCGGCTGTGGGTCGCCGAAAATTACACCTATGCCGAGAGCAAAGTCGGCTTCGAGACGAAGCTCCGCGATCGGATCGTCATCCTCGCCGACACCGACG
Organism: Pirellulaceae bacterium; assembly: GCA_035649415.1. Lineage (GTDB taxonomy): Bacteria > Planctomycetota > Planctomycetia > Pirellulales > Pirellulaceae > DATKDU01. The sequence goes on from DASRJP010000420.1 coordinate 21,591, forward strand.
GCGACGGAAAGCACGACCAGCGAACCGTCTTCTGGGATCAGGGAGTGCGGCTGACGAGCGTCGAGGTCGGCTTCGGTGGCGTGTTTGCCCTCTGCGCTCCGCATCTGCTCTTCATTCCCGACAAGAACCGCGACGACATTCCGGACGGCGAGCCGCAGGTGCTACTCGACGGCTGGGACGCCTCCGCCGTGCGACATAACATCGTCAACGGCCTCAAATGGGGGCCCGACGGCTGGCTCTACGGCCGCCACGGCATTCTCGCCACCTCAAGCGTCGGTCCGCCCGGAGCGGCACCGTCGCAGCGGAAGCAAATCAACTGCGGCATTTGGCGCTATCATCCCACCCGCAAGGT
>DASRJP010000421.1:0-16371 GCA_035649415.1 Pirellulaceae bacterium
AAATTGGCATTGCGGGCGCCGGGCTGGTGAAGGAACTGCCGGCGGGCGGCATTCCGGAGCATCTGCGCCAGTTTTGGACGCAGGATTGCTGGGGGCTCCACTCGGCGGCCTGGTGGCGGCAGCACTGGGGACGAACGGGGATCGTCGATATCGAGCTGGCCGACACGATGGAGGAGGGCTGGCGGGTGTGGCTCGACTGGCAGCTTCAGGCGCACCCGCACAACAAAAGCGAGTTTGCCACGCTCGAGGCCGACCGCGGCCAATATCTCGGCTACATTCGCATGACGGCCCGCCGCCGCGCCGGTGTCAAGCTGGAACCGTACTGCTGGCCCGACAATCTCAAGTCATTACCGGACGAGGAGCACAAGCGGCTGCCGTTCTTGCGAAATGGCCCGGAATAGGCCGCCCCCGCGCAGGGGGTTGCGGCTCGCCGCGAGGTCGGCCATCTCCCGGGCAAACCGTCAGGTATAATCCACCAGCGGATCATGTGGGCCCGTTTCGCTACCCCCGCTTGTACCTGGATGCATGTCCCGACGCAGCCGAGCTCGTGAAGTCGTCCTTCAAGTCCTGTACGAGGATGACCTCAATCCCGACCGCAACCTGGCCGCGGCCGAGGATTTTCTCGCGGCGCGGCTGAATCGGGAGGAGGATCTGCTGGAGTTCGCCCGCGGGCTCTTGTCCGGTGTGCGCCGCAACCGGGGGGAACTAGATCAGATTCTCAGCCAGGTGGCGGACAATTGGCCGCTGGCCCGCATGGCCGTCACCGACCGCAACGTCCTGCGGCTGGGCGCCTACGAGCTGCTCTATACCGACGCCCCCGGGCCCGTCGCCATCGACGAGTCGGTCGAACTGGCCAAGCGTTTCGGCGCCAAACAGTCGCCGCAGTTCGTCAACGGCATTCTCGACCGGCTGCTGAAGAAAAAGGAAGGCACGCCGCCGCGGAAGAAATAATGGGCCTATTCGACAGCTTCAAGCAAGCGCTCAAGAAAACGACCGACGTCCTCAACACCGACATTCGCGACCTGTTCAAGCGCGAAGGGCGGCTGGTGGACGAGGATTTCTTGCGCGACCTGTATGCGATGCTGGTCAAGACCGACATGGGGACCGGACCCGCGGGAAAAATCCGCGACAAGATCGCCACCGATTTTCGCGCCCGCGTGGTCCACATGAACGACGTGCTGAAGGTGGTCAAGGCGGAGCTGAAACAGCTCGTCGCCCAGCCCGAAGCGCCGATCAAGCATGCCGCCAGCGGTCCGACGGTCGTACTGGTTGTCGGCGTCAATGGCTCGGGCAAAACGACTTCCATCGCCAAGCTGATGCACCTGTTTCGCCAGCAGGGGAAAAAGGTCGTGGTGGGTGCGGGGGACACGTTCCGTGCGGCGGCTGTCGATCAGCTCACGATCTGGGCCGAGCGGGAGCAGGCAGAAATCGTGAAGGCGCAGCCGGGGAGCGATCCGGCCGCCGTCGCCCATCGGGCCGTGGCCAGGGCGCTCGAGTCCAGCGCAGAAGTGTGCATTATCGACACGGCCGGCCGGCTCCAGACACAGACGAACCTGATGCAGCAGCTCGAAAAGATCTACCGCGTGATGGGCAAGCTGATTCCCGACGCGCCGCACGAGGTGCTGCTCGTGGTCGATGCCACGGCCGGGCAAAACGCACTCAGTCAGGCACAGGGGTTTTCGCAGGCGGCGCGGTGCACCGGCATCTTCCTGGCCAAGCTCGACGGCACGGCCAAAGGGGGCGTCGTCATTCCCATCCGTGAAAGGTTTGCGATCCCGGTCAAGTTTGTCGGCGTTGGCGAAAAGGCCGGCGATATCGAAATTTTCCGCGCCGAAGAGTTTGTCGACGCTTTGTTTGCCGACGCCCCGCGGGCGGTGTAGCGCCAACCGTCACGGTCTGCCGTCGCGCCACTGGCACGACCGCTAGAGTTTCCCCTTCCAGGGCGCAAGGTGCGGTTTCTGCGGCATTTGGCGTGGCTTTCCCTTGGAGCGCTGGAAACGGTTCATCCGATAGGAAGCATGCCGGGCGAAACCTTGCGGGCAGGATGCCCGTTTCGCTGCGGAGCCTCCGCCCTCCCCCCTTTTCCTGCGTCCCCCCGCAGGCGCATGGTTGTTCCGCTGGCTGAACGCTGCCGCCGCAGGTAACTGTGGCTGTCGCCAGCCATCGCACGGAAACACTGAAAGCGATTGCTCGCCGATCTGCGCCGTCTGTCGGAAAACTGTCTCTCACGGATGGGAGTATCGATCATGAAATTGTCCCGCTTTGCCCTGGCGGCCGCGATCGCTATTTGCCTGGACGGTAGTGCCCGCGCACAGAACCTGGTCCCTCCGGGAGTTCCCGCCGATGCAGATGCCGAATACCTGGTCGATAGCGCGCAACCATCGCCGAGCGATCTGCCGCTGCCCATGACGGCCGGTCCGCAGCAGTACTACGCCCCGCAGTGCGTCTGCGGTCCATGGCGGCTTTTTCCGCAGGGTGACGGCTGCTGGAACATCTACGGCTGGGTCGATGCCGGCGTGACGGCCAACTCGGAATTCAACGAAAGCCGGTACAACGGCGTGACGACGTTCAACGACCGCCACGAAGGGATGCTCAACCAGTTTTACGTGGTCACCGAGCGGACGATCGACCCCTGCCGCTGCGGCTGGGACTGGGGCGGCCGCGTCGATCTGCTCTATGGCACCGACTACATCTTCACGCAGGCTGTGGGCCTCGAGCTCGATCCCGACGGCACTCCGCTGTCAGGCTGGAACGGTAGTCCGTTCTATGGGCTGGCAATGCCGCAGGCCTACGTCGAAGTGGGATATGACCGGCTGTCGACGAAGCTGGGCCACTTCTATACGCCGATTGGCTATGAAGGCGTGATGGCGCCGAACAACTTCTTCTATTCGCACTCCTACACGCACCAGTACGGCGAGCCATTCACCCACAGCGGGGCGCTGGCCAACTACCGACTCAGCGAGCGTGCCAACCTCGTCGGCGGAGTGGTCAACGGCTGGAACGCTTTGGATCGCGTGACCGATCCGCTGGCCTATCTGGGTGGCGTACAGTGGAACAACGACGACGGTCTGTCGGTCGCGCTCATCGCAATTTCGGGAATGGAGCCGACGCTGACCAACAGCCTGGCTGCGGGGGGATTTACGCCGCGGCACATGTACAGCCTGGTGGTCAACTATCAACTCAACGACTGCTGGACGTACGTGTTCCAGCACGACCTGGGGCACCAGGACGACGGCGCCGCCATTTCTCCTCAGGGACTCCCCTCGGTTAACCCGCATGCCGAGTGGTACGGAATCAACCACTACCTGTTCCGGACCATCAATTCCTGCTGGAGCGCCGGCTTCCGGTTCGAGTGGTTCCGCGATGATGACGGGGTGCGGGTGACCGGCATCCGTCCTGATCTTGGGCATCCGCTGTTTGCCGTCCCCGGGCAATTTGCCGGCGACTTCTACGAGATGACGGCGGGCCTGAATTGGAAGCCGAACCACAACCTGATCGTGCGGCCGGAAGTGCGCTACGACTGGTTCGACGGCCTGGAGCTCAACGGCATCGGTCCGTTTAGCGATGGCAACCGGGTCGATCAATTCCTGGCGGCGGTGGACGTGATCCTGCTGTGGTAGGCGGTCGTGCTTGAGTTCTGGGCAGCGGCGGCAGGAATTGGGGCAACCGCATTTGGGTCCAGTCACGCCGCGAGTCTGACGGAAGTGGCGCAAAGCATTGCCGCGGTGGCACTTCGTCGAACGCGTCCTCCTCCCTTGGATCGTTGCCACGGCTGTGGCACACCGGTTGCCTTTCCGGCTGCCGTGTCCGGGCTGAAATCCGGGCGTTGATTTTCATGCACTTCCTGAGATAGCGCTGCGCGCGGCGTTCCCAGACCGCAGCAGCGGCCTCGGCCGCTGAATTCCCCCCTCCGCGGCCGAGGCTTCTTTCACTGTTTTCTTGGTAGGGGGCAGATTCATGGAGTTGCGCCGAGCACGGAGGCCTTTGGAAACCTACCCTAGTTGCCCAAGTGCCGACCGGGCTTGCTCGGCGGCATCTTGGGCAACAGGGGAGCGACGGCGGTGAGAACCAGAATATGACTGAGCACTTCGGCTCTTGCCTGGGCCAGAAGGTTACCCCAATGGCCTGCGGTGGGCGTCCGCCTCGCCCGCCCAGGCCGGGGTATTTCACCCGCATGGGGGGAGATTCCAAGCACGAAGCATCAAATCCGAAACAAGCAGGAAGTCGCAATGACGGAATGGGCGAAACAGAGCCAATGCCTTTCGACCACTCCGAACTCGAATTCTGGACTTGCTTCGTAGTTTGAGTCGGTCTTAGTCTCGCGCGAAATAATCCACGACGAGCACTTTGTCGATGTGCGGCTTGGCCAGGTCCACAAATTCCTGGTGCGCCGCGTGCGGCAAGTAGGTGGCACGCCCTTTCTCGTCGGCAAACGTCACCACGAAGCAGTGCGTGAAACCCTGTGCGAGCATCTCGGGGCTGTTGTCGGTCCCCCATTCGAAGCTCTTGATCGTGTCGATTTTCCTCGGCAGTTCCCCAAACGCCTCTTCGATCTTCTTTAGCTGCTCGGGCGTTGTCCCCTCCTTGAACTTGAAGAGCACGATGTGTCGCAGCACGCCTTGTTTCTCCTGGGTAGCAGCGACGCCCAGGGCCGCGAGCACCTGCGCCGCCACGAACTGATTCCCCGCGGGATTCAAGTGTACGCCGTCGGTCGTGAGAATTCCCTTCTCCGCGCCGGCCGCATTGTGCTTTTCGAGGTGCGCTAGAAACGCTCGCCGCAAGTCGAGAACCTGCGTTCCCGTCTCCTTGGCGACCGCGCGGCTGATGTCGCAGTATTCCTGGAGCATGGGGTCGAGCTTGTTGCTGCCATCAGCTTTCTCGCCGATGACGCTGGGGGTGCAGAGGATCACGCGGGCGCCGCCGTCACGAATCCGCTGAATGAGCGACTTGAGCCCCGTTTCGTAGGCGTCCTTGGGAGTCCCTTTGCCCATCTGCGAATGCCACACGTCGTTAATGCCGATGTAGATCACGACCAGCGACGGCTTCTTGCTCAGCACGTCGCGCTCCAGCCGCTTTTCGAGGTCCGGGACTTTGTTCCCGCTGATGCCGGCGCCGATGATTTCCGCCTTCAGATCGGGGTGATTTTTGGCAAGAGTTTCCTTGACCAAGGTGACGTAGCCGCCGGGACCTGCGCCGGCCTGGGTGATCGAGTCGCCGAGAAAGACGATCCGCTCACCCGATTTCAGCGCCGGTTCGGCGGATAGCGCACAGTTAGCGATTGCCAGCAGCGACATACCCATTGCGGCCGCGATAGATGCCGCGGTCAGTCTAGTGGAGCACAAGGATGCGTGCATGGAGGACCTCATGGAAAGTAAGATGTCCGTCGAATTTCCGGGTCTCAATTGTACGTTTCCCGGCATGCTGTGAACCACGGGGCGCAAGGCCGGTCATTGACGATGGTGATCGGGGCCACTCCGCTGGAGAATCGATGTACAACCCCAAGCACTTCGCCGAGACCGACCTTTCCCGCTTGCATGCGGCCATCGAGGATTATTCGTTCGCCACGCTCATCAGCGCGTCGGCGGGTGGCATGGAGGCCAGCCATTTGCCGCTGCTCCTCGAGCGCGAGGCGGGGCCAGCGGGCACCCTGATCGGTCACATGGCCCGCGCCAATCCGCAGTGGCGCGCAGCGGCTGGCAACAAGGTGCTGGCCATTTTCCAAGGACCGCACGCCTATATCTCGCCATCCTGGTACGAGGCGGAGCAGGTCGTCCCTACTTGGAACTATGTGGCGATCCACGCGTATGGCACGCTCAACCCGATCGAGGACTTGCGCGAAGTGAGGCACATTGTGGCTCGCACAGTCCGCAAATATGAATCGAGCCGCGAGCATCCCTGGCCATTCGACGAGGAGGCAGAATACTTCCGCCGCTTGCTTCCGCAGATTGTCGCATTTCGCGTCCCGCTCGATCGGCTGGAGGGGAAATGGAAGCTGAACCAGAACCATCCACAGCCCCGGCGTCAACTTGTCATCCAGGCGCTTTCCAGCTCCCCGCATGAAACCGATCTCCAGGTTGCGGCACTCATGAAAGAAAGCTTGCCTGCCAGCGAATTAGGCTGAAGTCGGAATGTCAGAGTTGCCGAACCACGTTCCGGCAGTTAACGTACTACCGGCGATGCCGGCCCAAGACCCCCGACGTGCCATGAACGACAGCGGAGCCACAAGCACTGTGCTAGCTGGCGGGCGGAAACTACCGTCCGCGTGGGTCGCCCTGCTGCGCCCAGCGCTGCTGATCTGTGTCATAGCGCTTGGCCACAAGCCAGGACTGGCGCCCGGCTGGATGTCGCTGGTCCTGCCCCCTGTCAGCGAGAGCAGCCGGCCAGTCGAGTCGGAATCTCCGGCCGATTCGCAGGAGTCCGAGGCAGGCGGCGAATACCTTTTCCACGGCCAGCGCAGCGAGCGCTCACTTCGCGGCGACCTGGCTCGCTGCAAGCTCCCTCCCAACCATCTGACGGCCCATTTTGCGCACGGCCGCGGCTTTTTGATTGCCGAGAGTTGCTTTGGCAGCGAGCACGCGCTGCGCAGCGGCACGTGTTCTCATTTGCGCTGCTAATTGCGCCCGCAGAGCGCTGATCGCCGCGCTCTTTCTATCGGCCGCCGGGCCGGCTTGAAGCACAGCCGCTTCAGCCAGTCGTCGGAAGCGCACCGGACTATCCGGTTCGCCCCTTTCCGTCCTCAGCAAATCAACCGCTTCGCGCCAACCAGCGGCACGACGGCGCAGCTCGCGCGCCTGCTGGAGCAACACGACGAAAGACACTCATGCATCAACCGTTTCATTGGCTGGCACGCTTTTCCGGTCACTGGCCCAAGGCCCGAGGAGATTACCCCATGCAGAAGATTCTGGCCGGCGTACGGCGATTCCGCGCCGAAGAGTATCCGCGGCAGCGCGAGCTGTTCGAGCAGCTCGCCCGCAAACAGCAGAAACCCAAGGCGCTGTTCATCACCTGCTCCGATTCCCGCGTCCATCCCAACCTGGTCACGATGACGGAGCCCGGGGAACTGTTTCTCTTGCGAAATGCCGGCAACATCATCCCCCCCAATGGCCAGATCGGCGGCGGCGAAGCGGCCACGATCGAGTACAGCGTCGAGGTGCTCGGAATTCAGCACATCATCGTCTGCGGCCACTCGCAGTGCGGAGCCATGCAGGCGCTGCTCGCCAATCGCGCGCTCGACGAGCTGCCGGCCGCCCGCGCCTTCTTCGGTCATGCCGAAGCCACGCGGCGAATCGTGCAGCAGAAGTATCGCGACAAGGGCTTGTCGCCGCAGGACCTGCTGATGGCGGCGACAGAAGAAAACGTGCTGGTGCAGCTTAACAACCTGAGCACGCACCCCTGCGTCGCCGCCCGGCTGGCCTCGGGGGAAGTCTCGGTCTACGGCTGGTACTACGACATCGCCAGCGGCAGCGTGCTTCAGTACGACCAGGCGCGGGGCCGCTTCCTCGAGCTGGATGGCGAGGCGCAGGCCGCAGCGCCGCTGCCAATTCGCACAACCGCTTGAAACAAGGAGCAGTAACATGTTGCCGCAATTGAGCAATCGATCAAATGAGCGTGACCGGCGCGCGGAAACTCCCGCCGCCACGACGTTCTGGCAGCGGTTGTCGCTGTTTCTCAATCCCATCGACGCCCGCTTCGAGGACTTGCGGACTGACCGCTGGTACCTGATCGTGCTGCGCGATTTCAGCGCCGGGCTGATAGTCGCCATGATGGCCATTCCGCTGGCGATGGGTTTTGCCATGGCTTCCGGCCTCAAGCCCGAGCAGGGGATCGTCGGCGGGGCCATCGCCGGACTTGTTGGAGCGCTCTTCGGCGGATCGAAGTATCAGGTCTACGGCCCGACCGCGGCATTCATCCCAGTGATCGCCGGGCTGATGATTGCCTATACGCCGCAATTTGGTTTCGAAACCACGCACGGCACGCTGGTGCTGGCGGCCATGGTGGCCGGCCTGGTGCTGCTCGTGATGGGCCTGTCCGGCCTGGGGAAGCTGGCTCGGCTCGTGCCGCATTCGATCGTCGTCGGTTTCACGATCGGCATTGCGGTGACGATCGGCCTGAGCCAGGTGGGGGAAGTATTCGGGCTGCACGCGGGATTCAAACTGACCGATCACGAGCTGGTCGAGCTGGCGGCCAAGGGAGTGCCGCAGCCGGTGATTGCGAAGCTCGGCTCATTGGCGGAGCGGGAGTATGCGACGCGCACCCAGTTTCTTGCCGCGCTGGAGACGGAGCTCAGCGCCGACGAGCTGGAGGCAAATCGAGGAGCGATCCTCAAGCTGGCGGAGCTGCGAATGCCGCCGCATTTTTTCGAGAAGCTGCGCGTGATCTGGGCCCACATCGGCGAGTTCAAAGGGGATGCACTCCTCTTGGCTCTGATGACATTTCTGATCACCAACTATCTGCTGAAGGTTTCCATCTATGTCCCCGCGCCGCTGATCGCGATTGGGGCGGGAATCCTCACCTCGTTCGCGCTGCACGATCCCGAGCTGACGACCATCGGTGAAAAGTACGGCGCGATCCCCACGGATTTCTTCGTGTTGACCTGGCCGACGCTCCCCTCGTTCGATCTGGCGGTCCTGCGCGATGTGGGTTACCTGGTCGTGGCGATCGTGTTCGTCTCCGGCATCGAAAGTCTGCTCTGCTCGCGGATGGCCGACCGGCTGGCCGATAACCGCGGCACTCCCTTCAACCCCGACAAGGAATTCTGGGGCCAGGGGCTGGTGCAGATCATCGTGCCGCTGCTCAATGGATTCCCCCACACCGGGGCGCTGGCGCGCACGGCGACCAACATCAAGCTCGGTGCGGTGACGCCGCTGGCCGGCATTTTCAAGTGCTTCCTCAAACTGGGTCTGGCGTATTACCTGGCCCACTATCTGGCCATGGTGCCGATGGCCTGCATCGGCGGCATTCTGATGTGGGTGGCCATGAACATGGTCAAGCCGGCGGAGGTCAAGCAGGTTTTCGCCCACAATTGGTTTCACGTCGCGCTGATGGTCATTACTGCGGCGATGGTGATCGTGGCCGACTTTTTGACGGGGGTGCTCACGGGAATGGTCGTCTACGGCGTGCTGTTCAAGTTCCTCGACAAGCCGGCGCCCCAGCAACAGTCGGCGGAGTTCGAGCCGCGCGAGCCGCGCTCGGAACATGCCTCCGCCGAACGCGAGCTGGCCGTGGGAACTGGGTCGTAGGGTGGGAGATGAATGTCATGCATCGCTTTCGACAGCTTGCCGTGGGTTTGTTGCGACAGGAGTCCGACGCCGGACTGATCCGAAATGCGGCCATGATCTGCTCGCTGGGAACCGTGCAGGACGTGCGGTTTGTCCACGTGCTGCCGGCGGCCAGCGGCAAGGGGAGTGCCGATCACGGCCGCGTGCAGGCGGAGCTGCACGAGTCGGCGCGTCAATCGCTGGCAGGCATACAAGGCGGGCCGAGAGTCTCCTGCGACGTACTCTCCGGACCGTTGACTGATCAGCTACTGGCCTACACGGCGCAGCAGCAGATCGATTTGCTTCTGGTGGGTCATGGCCGGGGCCATAGCGGCCGGCGGGCGCTGGCACGCCGCCTGGCGATGAAGGCCCCTTGCTCGGTCTGGATGGCGCCGCAAGACTCGCCTCCGCAAGTTTCCGCGATCCTCGCGCCCGTCGATTTTTCAGAACATGCCGCCGATACGGTGCGCGTGGCCTGCTCGCTGGCCCGGCTCAGCGGGGCCGCGCGCTGCCTGGCGCTACACGTCTACTTCAACGAGGCGGTTGTGACCTACGAAGGTTACGACGCCGTGCTCCGCGGCCAGGAAGAGGAGGCGTGGCAGAAATTCATAGCGCCCATCGACTGCCAGGGCGTGGCGGTGACGCCGCTATTCGAGGAAAGCTCGCATGTGGCACATGCCATCGGCCGCGTGGCAGAGCGGGAGGGGGCAGAACTGATCGTCATGGGGACCCGGGGCCGTAGCCGCTCGGCCGCGATTCTCCTCGGCAGCGTCACGGAAGAGATGATCATCGATGCCAAGGTGCCACTCCTGGCGATCAAGCATTTCGGCGCGCGAATCGGCGTGCTCCAGGCCCTCTTGGACCGGCGGTTTTTCCTGGCGGGCGGGACGCACACGTAGGGAGGGAAAATGACCAATGACCAAGCACCAATGACCAATGAAAACAAGCGGCATTGGTCATTGGGATTTGGTCATTCAGTACTTCGTATTTGGTTTATGCAGTGAGTTCGACGTAAGGCGTTGATCCGTCATGGAGTAAGGTGACGACGGTTTGGGCAATCCAGTCGAGCAGGCGCTTGAAGCGGAGTTGTTCCAAGTGCAGCGTCATGCTCGGGCCGCCGCCTTCGGCCAGGAACGTTTCGTGAATCCAGACCCACAGATTGCGCAGCAGCAGCGCGACGGCGATGAACACCAGCCGCAGGTGCGGGTCGCGCGTGCAGGTGTAGATCCGCGCCTGGCGCAATTGGCGGTAGCTGGTTTCGATGCCGAAGCGTTTGCGGTAACGGTCGCGAATCTCCCGGGGCGACCCATGGACTCGCCAAGCGCCGAACAGCAGTTTCTGTTTGACCTGTTTGCCGTCGGGGCGATTCTTGTGCGTGCGATAGGCCAGGCACACCCGAATCGTGACGTGCCGCTCCCGGTTCTTCAGCGTGTGTGCGTACCAGCCGGCACCCTGACGCTTGATCCAGTGCAGACCCGTCGGGGGGCGTCGCTTTTTCGGTGGCCGCCCGCGGAACATGGCGGGCATCAAAAACGGCACCTCTTCGGCTTGCAGGAACTCGACCACCGGCACGTTGAAGAACGCCCGATCCAGCAGCAAACAGCGGATTTTCAGGCCCCAAACGCGGATTTTCTCCAGCAGCCGCCGCAGCGCGACCACCGTCGTTTCGTGACGCCGCACCCAGGTCAGGGCCAGCGTGTAGCGCTTGCCATGCTGGACAATGCAAGCCGTGGCGTAGGCATGAAACTTTTTCGTCCCTTGCCGCGGCTTGCCATAGTACAGCTCGTTGCGGCTCCGCTGGGGATGGCCGTAGTACGGCACCAGGTGCCAGTCGATGGCCACTTGCCAGCGGTGGCGTCGCATCCCGCGCGACAGATGCCCCACCAGCGATTCGTTCAACCGCCGCTCGAGCACCTGCAGCGTCTTGGGCAGCCCGTCGCTCAGCGCGTCGAACACCGACTGGTCCGACGGCCCGCTGGCCAAATCGCGACAGGCGGCAAACACCGAGGTCATCCGGGCCCCCGCGCGGAGCACCACGCTCCAGACCACCGACGCTGTGCACAGCCAGCCGTGATCCTTGAGCAAGTCCGCCGCTAGCAGCCAATTCACCGCCCACCTGTGAACCTCACTGCTCGATCTGGTATGACTCGTCCTGGAACGCATGGGGAACCTCCTTGGCTTGGTCGCATTGACACAAACCAGTCTGAGGAATCCCCTTGCGTTCACCTATCTCAATTGCCGAACTGGGAAGTACTGTCATTGGTCATTCTTTTGGCACGGGGGCTACCTACAGAAAGACTTCCTTTTCATGCACCCATGAGCTGGCCAGCTCGCTTCGTCGGCGGGCTTTTTCCAATACTTCGTCGGCACTGCCGCGGAGGGTGAAGATTGCCTCGCCTGGGCTGACGCGCTTGTTCCAGTGTTTTTCGTAGATCGCGACCAAATCGCGGTTTTTCGCCAGGGCGGACGGGACGGCATGCAGCATAGCCTGCTTCCGCGTCCGTTTCTGGAAGAACTGGCCGACGATGCGGGGCAATAACGATGAGAGCCACGTTTCATCGAGCCGGTCGATCAGCCGCGGGATGACGTACCGCGGCGAGTGCAAGGGCCCCAGCGCCTCGTGCAGCGATTGGGTGAAGAGCTGGCTATCCTCCTCGGATGCATTCTCCAGAAACAGCCGCACATAGCCACCGGCGCGGTCGGCAGCGTGAACGGCCGGCCCGCGCTGGATGAGTTTGGCTTCGGCCAGCGCCCCTAGCACCGCCTCGCCAATCGCCAGCGCCAGCGACCGCGAGCTCCACGGCGAGCGCGACCATTTGAACGGCGGAAACTCGCGGCCGGTCGGCTCGCTCCGCGGCTTGTATTCCAGCGCCCGAATCGGCACTCCCTGGTACGGCTCGCCGATCTTCCATAGCGCCCGCACTTCGTCGCGGCGGCCGGCCCGGGCCAGCATCTCCTCGTTGATCGCCGCCACGTTCCCTTCCAGCCCCTCCGGCTTGAGCCGCGTGAACGCCGGATGGACGTGACCGACCCCTTTTTCGATCGCCCCGTCGTCGGTGACTCCGTACAGCGTCTCGTGCTTGGCGCGAAAGCGGTAATAGTCGTCCAGCCCCTTGCTGAACTCCGGCGCGATGCAGACCACGTCCCAGTTGTTGGCCAGCTTTTGCGGATCGTCCGCATCGAGGCGGATCGAACGTCCCCGAAGCTGGTTGACCGTCATGCTCGTGGTCACGGTCGTCAGATCGACCAGCACGTTGACCTTCGTGGCGTCCCACCCTTCGCCGAGTAAACCCCGCGTGCCTACCAGGCAGCGCGTGATGCCGCGCTGAAACAGCTCCGTGATCAGCTCGACATAAACCCGCGGGCACCAATCGCCGCCGCGGCCAACGGCCACATGAAAGCCGGCCTGCTCGCTCATCTCCAGCTCAACTTCGTAACCCTCCTTCGCCAACCACGCGCGGGCGGCGTCGAGAAACGGCTGCTGGAGGTCGTCGTCCACGAGCACGCTCGAACCGGTCACCAGCACCGGATTGAGGCAGTCGGTTACCGGGCTGCGGATCAGCGTTTTGAACGCGGCAATTGCGCCGCCGGCCTCCTCGTCGAGCAGTTCGCCGACGCTCGCGGCGACGGCTGATGATTTTTCGTAGTCGGCGACTACTACGGCGCGAATGCGGTCGCCGAGCAGCTCGTGCTCCGCCGCGAGTATCGGCGCCAGGGCCTCTGCCTTACTCCGCGAGTAGGCCATCACGCGGCCGACCGGCGAAGCGCAGGCCTGCCACCCGGTCTCGGTGATCTGAATGCCGAGCATCCGCAGGCGGGCGATCGTTTGCTCCGCCAGTTCGTGATCGCGCTCGTCGGCCGAGCGGCGGAGGCGATGACGGACATAGCGGTCGAGGACCGGCGCCAGAAACTCCATCTCGGGCGCATCCTCGGTCTGGGGCTCTTCTTCGAGCGGCGGCACATCTTCCGGCAGCGAGAAACCTCGCTGCGTCAGGAAACGCCGGGCGGCCAGGGCGAATTCCCCGTCGCGGCGCTCGAAGCTGCCCCAGTCCTTGGCGATCCCCGTCGGCAGCCGTCTCTCCGCCAGCACACGCAGGAGCCACTGGGGGAGGGACTCGCGCGCCGTAGCAGGCACACTCCGTGAGCCGTCCGGCGCAGTAGCCGCATCCCGTCCCACCCCTGCTGTCGATCCGGCTGGTTTGTCGCCAATCGACGACGGCACACGGAGTGTGCCTGCTACGTTTTCATCTCCGAATGTTGTCGCATCACACAGCTCCCGCACGATCGCGTGCAGCTCATCATCCGCATTGGCAATGAACGACAGCTCTTCCGACCGCGGCCGCACGAAATAGGCCAGATCCTGGTACGGCGCGAGAAACCCATCCTTGACGACCGCCGGCACCGGCACTTCGTAATCGACTGGGCCGAGGAATTCGTCGTACCGCAGCACGTCGGCCGGCAGCTTTCCATCGCGATCCGGCGGCGTGGCCGTCAGGCCGACGATCACGGGCTCCTCCAAAAGGTCGTGCGCGTCGGCCAGCACGCGCCCCCAGTGCCCCAGCAGGTGGTGGCACTCGTCGAGAATGATCAGGCCGATCCGCTGCAACTTGAGCCGGTCGAGTGCCGCCAGGGCGCTGGCGTGCAGCGTCGCCAGCGCCTCGCCGCCGATGGCTCGCGCGTCGCGAAGCTGCTTGCGGTACGACGCCAGCCGCTGCTCGTAGTACCCTGCGTTGTGCCGTCGCAGGTCGGCCAGCCAGATTTCCGCTTCCTCTGGGTCCTTGGCCTGCCCTTTTTCGATCAGTTTCTCCCGCCACAATCCACAAGCGGCCGCGTCCAGATCGTCGTCCCCGCGGCCGGGGATCGTGATCGCCTGGTAAGTCAGCGACGTGAGCAGCCCCGGCGACTGCACGTCGGTGCTGATGGTGCACTGGCTCGCGCCGTCGAACAGCTCGCACTTGGCGGCCCACTGCGCCTGGATTGCCGAGTTGGGCGAGAGGACGAGCGCCGGCCGGCGGACGCAGGCGGCCCACAGATAGAGCCCCAGCACCGTCTTTCCCGATCCCGGGGGCGCGACGATGTGCAGCCTCCGCGCCCCTTCGGCCAGCTTCTTCTGGGCGATCGCGACCACCTCCGCCTGGCTGGGGCGGAGAGTGCCGCGGAAGGCGAGGCTGGGAAATGTGCTGCCCGTCGATATCGTAGAAATGTCCATTCTTCACGCATACCGTGAGTCATCGTAAGCCAGTTGGAAAAGATATACTGCCACATCTTCGGCTATTCGTCGCGTGTGCTGGCGCTGAAATCGTGTCATGACGGTCAATCCATACCAGCCGCCGGTCGATCCGCAAGACGCACCACTTCGATCAAATCCGCTTCAAGGCCCCGCGATCGGGTGTGCCGTGTTCGGCGGGATCTCACTTCTCGCATCGCTCGCCTATTTCGGGCTATCCGCCACTCTCTTCAGTTTGGCGCGGGAGGCGGAACGGGCGTTAGAACCGGCGCATGAGACATTGGGTGCCGGCGTTACCTTTTTGGCGCTATCCATTCTGTTCTTTCGGATGACGTGGTCGATGTTCAAACGGAGAAACCGATGGCTTGTGACGTTGGGTGCGATCGTCGGAACTGCGTTGGTTCTACCGGCTCCAGTAACCGTCATTATCCTGATGCGCATGTCGCAAACGGAAATCTGGCGGAGCTTTGATCACCCACGCTCCAGCGCCTAGCTACACGTCACAGGCCGACGCACCACTATTGCACGTCGGCTGTCGTTGCTAGAATCGGCAGGCAGTTACCTCGCCCTTCAGGCGTTGCCGTCATGCCGGCTACCGCGTCCGATTTCTCTACCATTCCTTCGGTCTGGACGCGGCGTCATTTACTCGATTTGGAAAGTCTTTCGGCCGAGGAGATTGTCTGCATTCTCGACGCTGCCGAGGCGTTCAAGTCGGCCACCGACGATTGCCGGCGGAAAATTTCGGTGCTCGCGGGCCGCACGCTGGCCAACTTGTTCTTCGAGAACTCGACTCGCACCCGCAACAGCTTTTCGCTGGCCGCCCGCCGCCTTGGGGCTGATACGGTGGAATTCTCTTCCTCCGGCTCCAGCACCGCCAAGGGGGAAACATTTATCGACACGGCCAAGAACATCGAGGCCATGAACGTCGATGCGGTCGTCATCCGCCATCACACGCCGGGGACGCCACATCTCCTGGCCAAAAACCTCGACTGCTCGGTGATCAATGCCGGCGATGGTCCCCACGAACATCCGACGCAGGGGCTGCTCGATATCCTCACCATCCGCCAGCGCCGCGGCACTCTGGCCGGCCTCACCGTTGCTTTGGTTGGCGACATCGCCCACAGCCGCACGGCCCGCTCGAACATTTGGGGGCTGACGAAGCTGGGGGCGCATGTGATTCTCTGCGGCCCGGCCACGCTCGTTTCCAAGCAGTGGGAAGAATTCGGCGTTGAGGTTGCCTACCACCTCGACGAAATTCTGCCGCGGTGCGACGTGCTCAACCTGCTCCGCATCCAGTTCGAGCGGCAGCACACGCGGCCGTTCCCGTCGGTGCGCGAGTACGCGCTGCTGTACGCCATGAACCGCGAACGGATGAGCCGCGCCAAGGGCGACATCCTGATCATGGCCCCCGGGCCGATCAACCGCGGCGTGGAAATCACTCCCGACGTCGCCGACGGGCCGCACAGCGTGATCCTGGAGCAGGTGACCAATGGCCTGGCAGTGAGGATGGCCGTGCTGTGGCTGGTGATGGGAAATGCGAGGTGAGTGGTGAGTTGAGAGTGAGCAGTAACTCGGTCCCAAGCTCCGCTTGGGACCGCAAGCAACGAAGCTCCGCTTCGCTCATCGCGAGGCGCCTCGAAGCAGAGCTTCGGCCGGTTTCGTCCCAAGCAGAGCTTCGGCCGGTTTCGTCCCAAGCAGAGCTTGGGACGGAGTGAGTGGTGAGAACTCCATGCCTAGACTTGTCATTACCAACGGCCGCGTCATCGATCCCAGCCAGGACCTGGATCGTGTGACCACCGTCTTGATCGAAGACGGCCGGATCGCGGCATTTGACGTGGCGCCAAATCGCGACGACGAGGTTATCGACGCCAAGGACCTGATCGTTTC
>DASRJP010000422.1:0-22775 GCA_035649415.1 Pirellulaceae bacterium
ACGATCGTCGCCACGCCGACCAGCGGCCGGAGGTCCGACGCTGTTTGACCATCGAACCAGTGAATGGCGTCCACGACGAGCACGCCGACGGTGACCAGCGCAGCGGTGGCGAACACTGCCTCCACCCACCGCGGCGTGTGCTGATTCCCCAAGAGCAGTTGCAAGGCGCATTTGCAGACCAGCACCAGGCTCAGCGAAAATGCACCCAGCAGAAACAAATCCGAGATCGGAAAAATGGCCAGCAAGTCGAGCATTGTCCTCTGTTCCATCCGCAGCCGCACGCAAGCCTTGACCTCTCGATAAACTTTGGATGCGGCAGTTTCGCGGCACATCCCCACAGCATTCCAGCGTAATTGAACCCTGCCGCTGGCCGATAGTTTCGAGCCGAAAACCCAGTCCCGAAACATCGCTGCGTTCACGAATCGATCCGCGGCAAGTGAAAAATGGATTCAAGAAATAGTTGGAAAACAGAGTTGACATGGCTCGTCGGCAGTTGCCCCAAGTGGTCAAAAAGAGGCTTGATGCGCTCGCATGGAAACTGCAAGCAAGAGCGTTCAAGGCAAATCGCGCGATTTTTGCGTTGTGATAAGATACGCGTAAGAATCAACTCGCTCGGTGGTGCTGCGATGTTTTTTGCCTGGCGGCTGGCGGCGCTCCTCGCATTCGGCCTGTGCACAGCACTGGTGGGAAGGCTCGACGCCCAACCTGCCGACGGTCCGAACGCTCCCAACCGCCATCGTCGAGAGCAGCTTCAGCAGTGGATCGAACAGCTCGACGCCGACAGTTACGAAGCCCGCGAAACGGCTACGCGGCAATTAATTGCCGCCGGAGAAGAGGCCCAGCCGCTGGCGGAGACAGCCATCGGGCACAAGTCGCCGGAAGTGCGTTTTCGAGCCGCGGCTATTCTCCAGGCTCTCCAACAAAAGCCGCTGCGGGAACTGGAGCAGGAAGTCATCGGCTTTGCGTCGCAGAAGGAGGAGCAGCTCGACGTCGAGCGCGGCATGTGCCTGGTCTCACGGATTCTCGATCCGCACGTGCGCGAGCCGGAGCTGGTCAAAAAGCTTGACGAGTTAGCGGAAAAGGTGCGCCGGCGGCTGGGCAAGGAGATCGATCCAGCCCAAGCCGACCCCCAAATGGCCGTGGCGGCACTGAAGCATGTGCTGTTTGAAGATTGCGGTTTTCGCGGCAATCAGGACGATTACAACAATCCCAACAATTGTTCGCTGGGCTTTGTTCTGGCGACTGGAAAAGGAAAGCCGGTGCTGCTGGGACAACTGCTGGTCGCGGTGGCGCGGCGGCTCAAAATTCCTCTGGTCGGCGTACCAGTTACTGGGCAGTACCTGGTGAAGTACGACGGCTCGCGGGCGCCGGCGGGTTATTCCCGCGACGATATCTATCTGCACCCCTTTCAAAACGGAAAAATCCTCAGTCGCGCCGATCGGGCCCGCGAATATCCAGACTACGATCCCGACCGGATGGTGCCGGCCGCCACGAATCGGGAAACGCTCAGCCGCATTCTGCGCAATATCGTCGAGGACCTCGATGAGCGTGACGATGCCGTGGCGCCGCACAAGAGACGCCTGACGGAAACGATGCTGGAGCTGCTGTCGTCGCAGATCGTCAGCCCGTGAACCGCGACGTGGTCGCTTGTCGCTAGCGAGGAGTCGCCGTAAGCTACCGGTGGAGCCGCTGTGCGCCACCTTTCGACGGGTGACCTCATGAATAGCTCGGTGGAAATCGCCTTTGACTGTCTGCCGCTGCGGTCGATCCCGCGGCTGGATGTGCCGATCGACGCGTCCCCCAAGTTCCGCCAGCGGTGCGAGCGAATCAAGCAAGCGATGGAGAAGCATGGCTCGCACAATTCTTATTTTCTGTACAACGCGGCCTGCAAGTTCCATCTCACCAACAAGGAGGATTTTGCCACCATCGAGTTTCGCTTCGAAGGGACCGTGCTGACGGACGCCAGCGATCTGCACACCCAGACCGCCGACTTGCAGGTGGACCTGGTACGGGAGACATGCGACTGGCTGACGGCGCCCGTCGTCGCCTGGTTTGCCCAGACCGTGAGCGAAGCGGTCAAGGTGGAATTCGACAGGTACATCGAGGCGGGGGACCTGCAGAAGGCCAAGGAGCGGGCCGAGCGAATGCAGGCGGAGATGGAGAAGAGCGGGGGATACGTGGGGATGTATTTGTAGCCGGGATGGTTGTCCAAATGAGGAATGTCGAAAGGCAAATGACGAAAGAATGCCGAAGCACCAATGACGATGGGCAGCGTTCGTCATTCGTGCTTCCTGCGACATTTGGCTTTCGACATTCGTTCGTCCCGCTAGCCCCTCGTTGCTAGCTTCGCCCTGGGCGCTCTGCCCAATCTGGTCAAGCCAGCCAGGACGCAAAATCTCTGCTGACATTATCGATTCCTGAAAGTTTGCGGGTTCGCCGGACGATAACAGGGCTACCGATTTCCACGTCCAGGATTGCGCCTGGGGCGAGGCGGTCGGTTCAGGGGGGCCTGAACCATCGGGAGTCGTGGGCAAGCTGACGTGCGGCTTCGAGCGAGCCGCGGCGGCAGGCTCACAGCACTCACGGACGACCGCGGCAGCCGCACCGGACGCCGCCAATCCTCAGGGAATGGGAATCGATGAGCCGGCAACCCCGTACATCGCGGATGCTTTTGGTTTGTCTTCTGGCCGCATTGGCCGGATGCCAGCCGATCCAGCCCTTCTACCTGCACGAGGACGGCGACCTTTCGCACTATCTCGACAAGGCCACACAGCCCGAAGTCCCAGATCTGCACCAGCCGCCGCTGGCCGAGGTAGAAAACACGCTCACTCCCTTCTCGCTGAATAATCCCGAACCGCGCGAGATATGGGACCTGTCGCTCGAGGAAGCGGTGCAGACCGCGCTCTTAAACACCCGGATCATCCGCGGCGGACAGGCCGCGCGGCTGCAAAACGGCCAGCTCGTCGCCGGCACGCAGGAAGGCTCCCTCGGCCTCAACTTCCGCGCGTTTGCCAGCACGCTCAATGTGGGCATCGCCGAATCGAACCCGGGCGGTCGGCAGGACGGCCCCAGCGTCGATGGCGGCATTGCCAATTCGCGGCAAGGCGTCGAAGCGGCGCTGTCTGAGTTCGATGCTCAACTGCGGATCGCGGGCACCGGCAACAACGGCGCCATCGTTTCCAGCACGCACCGGCCGCAGAACATTCTGCCGTCGGGGCTCACCAACCAGTTCGTTTCTCCGGAGATCAGCGCCAAGCAAGGCGGTCTGCTCTTCGAATTGAGCAAGCGCACTGCCGAAGGCACCATCATCACCTACCGCAACACGAACAACCTCGATCAAGGAATCACCCGCGGCAGCGCCCAGAAATTCCCCAGCATCTGGACGGCGACGATCGAAACTGAAGTCCGCCATCCGCTGCTCCGCGGCCGCGGCTCGCAAATCAACCGCATGCCGATCGTCATCGCCCGCATCGGCACCGACCTGGAAATCATGAACCTCCAGGGGCAGCTCCAGGACATGCTCAATAACCTGGAAATCCGCTACTGGGATCTGTACTTCGCCTATCGCAATCTGGAAGCCTCGAAGGTGGGTCGCGACGCGACGCTCGAATCGTGGCGAAAGACGATCGCCGCCAAGGAAGCCGGGCGGGCATCGACGCAAGAGGAAGCCCAGGCCAAGGAGCAGTATTTCCAGTTCAAGAACCAGGTCGAGACCGCGCTGCGAAACGTCTACGACGCCGAAAACGAGCTGCGGCTCCTGATGGGTCTGTCCGCATCGGACGGCCGGCTGATCCGGCCGATCACCGAGCCCACGCTGGCGCGGGTCACATTCGACTGGACCGACTCGCTCGTGGAATCGATCGCCCGCCGGCCGGAGCTGATCTCCAAGCGGTGGGAAATCAAGCGCAGCGAGCTGGAGCTGATCTGGGCCCGCAACCAGCTTCTGCCGCAGCTCGACGTCGGCGGCGTCTATCGCTGGCTGGGCGTGGGCGACGAGCTGATCAATGCCGACCGCAACGGCCGCAACTTCCAGGACCCGCCGGCAGCGGGGGGCGGCGTCGGCTCGACCGCCTACGATGAGCTGTTCGAAGGCAAGTTCCAGGAGTTTGGGATTTTCCTCAATGCCAACATGGCGATCGGCTTCCGCCGCGAGCTGGCCGGCGTGCGGCACGCCCAGTTGCGGCTGGCCCGCGAGAAAGCCTACCTGGAAGACATGGAGCTGGACGTCTCCACCGGCCTGGCCAAAGCGTGGCGGAACATCGATACCAACTACGAGCTGATGCAGACGAACGCCAACCGGCTGTTTGCCGCTCGCGAAGAGGTGGACGCGCGCCGGGCGCTGATCACGATCGGCCAGATCACGGCCGCCGATCCGGAATGGCTGCGGTCGATTCAACGCCTGAGCATTGACCAGACCACCTTCTGGCAGTCGGTTGCTGAATACAACAAGGCGATTGCCGACTACCACACCCGCAAGGGATCGATCCTGGAGTACAACGGCGTGGGCTTTGAAGAAGGGCCGTGGACCGACAAGGCGTACTGGGACGCCATGGGCCTGGCCCGCCAGCGCGACGCCGGTCATTACATCGACTATGGCTGGACGCGGCCGGCAGTGGTCAGCCGCGGTGCAGCGCCGCAGGGGCATAGCGGTTCAGCCGCGGAGTCGATCGGTCGCGAAGGCGCCGAGGAGATCCCCACGCCGGCTCCGGCGCCGGGGGCTCAGCGGGAGAGCAACGAGCCGCAGAAGCTGGAGCCGATGCCCAAACCGGCGCCTCCCAGCCCCCAGCTAGAGACGCGCAAGCTGCTGACGCCTCCGCCAGCGGCCGCCGCCGTCAATCCGCTTCGCAGCGGCAGCGGCCACGATCGCAATGGCCTGCGGCGCGACGCAGGCGTGCAGCAGGTGCAGCATGTGGAGGAAGCGGAATAGGTGCGTGGGGAGGGTTCAGGGTTCAGCGAGCAAGATTGTTTGCATCCTGGGCGACCTCCGACCTCTCTGTCCTGAACCCTGAACCCTAACAACTCCGCCCGTTAATCTGCCGCGCACCCTGCGGTTGTCTCCTGGGGCAAGACAGTAGGAGACAACCCATGACGCTGCTAACGAACACCTACATTGCGTATCTGCTGATCAGTGCGGCCGTAACCGTTTGGGTGGCCCGCACGCTCCATCGCCGCGGTCGGCCGTTTCTGGTCAAAAACTTTCACGGCGAAGAATCGCTGGCCGACAGCGTCAACGATCTGCTCGTCGTCGGCTTCTATCTGATCAACTTCGGCTACGTCGCCCTGGCGCTCAAGTACGGCGATAAGCCGGCAGATGTGCAGGGGGCAATCGAGTTTCTGGCAACCAAGGTTGGTCTGGTGCTCATCATCCTGGGCGCGATGCACTTTCTGAACCTGCTCGTGTTCTCCCGGATCGGGCGCAAGGCAAGCCTGCCCCCCGTGCGGACTGCGAGCCCATTTGCAACCACGCACTAGCCGCCGCCGCTAACTTCCACTACTCACCACCCACGACTCACCGCCATGAACACGATGGTCTACACGCACGGCGCCTACGTCGCACTCGGGATTGCCGCCACGATCTGGGTGACCTGGACACTGAGCCGCCGCGGGCGTCCGTTTCTCGAGCGGTGGTGCGGCGATGCGTCACTGGCTGGCGCCTGGAGCCATCTCCTCAGCGTCGGCATCTACCTGTTGCACGTCGGATGTTTGCTGCTGGCCCTGCGTCTGGGAACGACTGCCACGACGCAGGCCGAGGCGATCGAGCTAGTGGCGACCAAGATGGGAATCGTCCTTCTGGCGCTGGCCGTGACGCACTTTCTGCACGTCAAAGTGTTCTGGAGCATGCTGCGGACAATGCCGCCGGAGAAGGCAGCCTTCGACAATGCGGTGACGGTCCGTGGCGGGTGAGAGAGTGCGAGGGGTGTGAGAGTATGAGGGTGTGCGAGTTGTGGTTGTGCCAACGCTCCAATTACCCGCACACCTGCCCTCCGTCACGCCAATAGCTGCTCAATCACTTTCCCCTTGGACAGCGCCATCGGCCGGCCGATCGGCGTTTCCATTTCCTGGGCAAAGTCGATGTCCAGTGCCGAGAGCACCGTGGCGTGAATGTCCTCGATGTTGCGTGGATCGCGGACGTTGGCCTCGACGAGGTTTTTGACGTCCATTTTTGGATTCGGCGAATTCTCGCCGATCACCAGGCCGCCGCGAATGCCGCCGCCGGCCAGAGCCACGGTGAAGCCGTGCGGCCAGTGATCGCGGCCGCCACCATCCAGGCCGCGGATCACCGGCGTGCGGCCGAACTCGCCCCCCCAGAGCACGATCGTGCTGTCCAGTAGCTTTCGATTCTTAAGCTCCTTGATGAGTGCCGCAAAGGCCGGATCGAGAACCTTGTTCCGCTCGGCGACCAGGGAGTGGTTGTTGGCGTGCGTGTCCCAGCCGTCGAGCGTGACTTCGACGCAGCGAACGCCAACTTCGATGAGCTGGACGGCGGCCAGGCAGCCGCGGCCAAACGGCGTGTCTCCGAATTCGCTCTTCAGATTTACGGAAGCCTTGCTCACGTCGAAGGCCTTGAGCTGGTCCGACTCCATCATCTTGCGGGCCGCCTGGATGGAGGTGCGGTGTAGGGTCTTATCGACATCGAGCCGCTTGAGCCGTCCGCGGGCGAACTGGCCTTCGACTACCTCCAGGTCGGCCAGACGCTTGGCCATGCGCGGAGCGGGCACACGGCCGTTCACATCGGGCACGGGACTGGAAGGATCGTACGTCTGGAATGCATCGAATTGGTCCCCGAGAAACCCGCCGCGGGCCGGCCATGGGCCAGGCAGAATGGAGACGTGCCGCGGAATTTCGACGTTGTCGCTCGTCTGGTGGCAAATGATCGCGCCCAACGAGGGATGGATTAGCGTCGGGTCGGGGCGAAAGCCGGTTTTGGCGTTGTAGGTCGCCCGCTCGTGGTCCCCTTCCTTGCTGACGACGCTGCGGACGAGCGAAATCGACACCATCTGCTCGGCGACCAAGGGGAGTCCGGCCGCAATGCGAGTTCCCTTCACGGCCGTCTCGATCCATTTGGTCCCGCCGGCATACTTGCTTTCCGGATCGGGGTGCGGATCGAACGTTTCAAACTGACTGGGGCCCCCTTGCATCCACAAGACGATCACTGACTTCGCCGGTTTGCCGCTGGGTTCCTTGTCCGCCGCCCGCGCCAGCCGCTCCGCCAGCGGCGTGAGCCAGCACAGCCCGGAAAGGCCAGCGGCTTTTAAAAGCGTCCGCCGATTGACGTGGGACAGCGAACCACAGGCAGAGCGGAGTCCGAAGTCCAAAGTCCAAGGTCCAAAGTCCGATCTTGCCGGGCCAATTTCGGGATTCATAACATTCGCTTCCTCGACTTTGGACTTTGGACTGTTTGTCAATGGTTCCATGAAAACTCCGTACTGTTGAGCAGCACCCAGTACAGGTCTTCCATCGCCCCGGCCCGGTTGCGCTCCTCGCGATCGGCCAGGCGCTTTGTGAAGTGAGCCAGCTCGGCTGGCGTCGGACGCCGCGTCAGCGTCACGAGATACGCAGTCTCGACCGCCTGATGGTTTTTGGGAGTGACCATCGCAATCCGCGTGGCAGCATTCTGGACCGGATTCTGATCGGTCCGCTCCTTGACCAGCTCGCCGTTCATCATCAGCAGCCGCTGCGGGATCGTGCCGCCGCGGTCGATGAACTCATCCTCGCCCAAATCGCCGTAGCGCTCGACAAACTGGTTCGTCTGGATGAATTTGCCGAGCTGGCTGAAGATATGCGCGTCGGCATTGATCGTGGTCAGCGACGACGCCTGGATCACGGCGCCGGCAACCTGCTCGGGACGCATCCGTGTCACCGGAAAAACGGCCCACTCCTGCTCGTGTGCCGGCGTGACCTCAAAGTCGGCCTTGCTGTCGAGCTGATACACGTCGGTGGCCGCAATGATCGCGATCAGCCGCTTGACGTCGTAGCCGTGGGAAATGAAGTCCTCCGCCAGCGTCTCCAGTCCCGGCGGATATTTGCCGAAGAGGGGAATGCTGTCCACGGGCTCCAAGAGCGCGCGGCCGAACAAAATGGCCCACAGGCGGTTGGCCGTCGCGCGGGCAAACGGCTTGTTGTTTGGATTTGTCACCCAGCGGGCAAGCTGCTGGCGGCGCGTGCCGCGGCCATCAAAAATCTCCTCGCCGTAAGGAACCTGAGGAGCAACCACTTCCTCCTTGTCGGCCTCGAGATACTTGGTCTGATAGGAGCGTTTCGGATCGTCCTGAATGCCGGTCAAGCCGGTGCGCGCCTGACCGAAGAAAGCCGCAAGCTGGTGAAAGTCCGCCTGCTTGCCGCCGCGCGGTTCATCTGCCGCGCCGAGCGTGACGTTTCCCAGCCGATCATCGTGGCACTGGAGGCAGTCGATCCGCATGCCGAGAAAGGCGCGGGTCGTCCGTGCCGCCAGCCGGACTTCATCCGGCCGGTTCCCTTCTTGCTGCCTGGCAGTGACCGTCAGAAAGTTCACGGCGGGTTCGGCGTTCCACAGGCCTGTATCGGCGATGAGCTCGCGAACGATCGCATCGTAAGGCGTTTTCTTCTCCAACTGATCGGCCAGCCAGGTCACAAATCGCCGGCGGCGGTAGACGATAAACGGGCCGTTCTCCGTGCCGACGTACGCCCGGGCCAGACGCTCGGCCACGTAGTCGGCGTAACGGCGATCCTCGAGCAAATGAGCAAGCCACCAATTGACTCGATCCGCCGGACGCACCTTTTCCAGTTCGCGAATTTCTTCCAGCGACGGAATCGTGCCAGTTAGCGCCAGTGACAGGCGGCGGGCGATCGCTAGGTCGTCCGCGCGAGCGGCCGGCGACAATCCCTTTTCGCGCCAGTGGTCGCGGAATTCCTGATTGATTTTGGCGACCACCACGGCCAGGTCTGCGGCAGTCGTCTGACCCTTCTCGGCGCCGTCTGGCGCTGCGCTCGCCGGGGTGACGTTCAAGCGGCCGCTGCGAAAGTCGCGCGGCGTGTCGACCCGGTCCCGATCGAGCAGATTTCGCCCGACAAGCGCCAGACCTGTCACGCACAAAGCGAGAAACAGAATGTTACGCATCCACATACGATTCGCTCGCTTCGCCGGCACGCTCACGGTTCGTTTTCGCGGCGGCAAACCGAATCTTGAAACGGCCGGCCGCCGACAACAGGTATTATCGCACGCCGCCTCCGCAGTCAGCCATAAACAAATACTTTCGCTGGGGCCCAAAAGTTTCGCTTACACTGGAGGATCATCGGGACGTAAGTGCCGGCGGAGCCAGTCCTTTTGGACCGCCGGCGCCAGGTATTGCCCTCTCGAGCACCATGTCCAGCCCCATAACGCCGCTGCCGCCCCAACTGACGGGGCCGCCCGACCCCGTGGTTAGCGGCCGCGTGCCGCCGGTGTTGCGCGGACCAGGCGGCCCTGACGTGTTTGACGCGCCGGTAGTGGCAGACGATATCGGCCCCTTGGCGGTCCCGCCGGTTCGAGTGGTCGCACAGCCAGCTTCCACCGGCAAGCCAGCGGTCGATGCCGCCGGCCGCCGAATTCCCAAAAGCTGGCCGGTTTACCTGTGGTATCTCCTGTGCACGTCGCTGGAGTGGCTGTTCGGGCTGGCCAGCGTCGTTGGCTGCCTGGCTGTCCTATCGGCAATTCCGCTCGTCCAGTTCGTCAGCCTTGGTTACCTGCTGGAGGCCAGCTCGCGGATCGCCAAGAGCGGCCGCTTGCGGGACGGCTTCATCGACATGCACAAATTCGCCCGCATCGGCAGCATCGTCCTGGGGACGTGGTTGTTACTTTTGCCGCTGCGTTACCTGTCGTCGCTTTCGCTCGATGCACATCTCGTCGATCCGGGAAGCTTTAGCGCCCGCGCTTATCGCATCGCGCTGTTGGCTTGTACCGTGCTGATGATTGGCCACATCCTGCTGGCCTGGTACAGCGGCGGCAAGCTGCGGCATTTCTTCTGGCCGCTCCTAGCGCCGTTTCAAGCGGCCGCCCTGTTTCTGTTCGGCGGCATAATCGGACCCATCCTGCGGCCATTGGTCGAGCGGTTGTCGAAAAAGCTGGCCGAGGACATGTATGTCGAGCGGCCGCTGACGGCCTGGTTTCCGCCGGCGATCCTCTTTGCAGGCATTCGGCGGGGACATCTCTATCGCGAGGCGCGCGACGCGGTCTGGGAATTCGCCGTTGGCCTGAATTTGCCGCAGCACTTCTGGCTGGGATTGCGGGGTTGTGCGGGGGCGGTCGTATGGCTGCTGGTGCCGGTGCTGTTGCTCATCGGCGGGTCAACGATTCCCAACGGCGGCCTGGCGTTTGTGTCGGGCTGGCTGGGCGCGCTCATGCTCACGATCGTGCTGGCGCACCTGTTGATCCTGCAAACGCATTTCGCCTGCGAGAAACAGTTCGTGGCGTTCTTTGACGTGGTGCGCTGCTGGGGACTCTTCCAGCGTGCGCCGCTGGCGTGGTGGCTGGCGCTTAGCGTGGCGCTATTGGCCTCGGTACCGCTTTACCTGGCGACGATCGAGATGACGCAGCGGGAGCTGACGTATCTGATCAGCCTGTTCTTTGTGGCGTTTTTGTATCCGGCTCGTCTGCTGGCGGGCTGGGCGATGGGGCGCTCGCTAAGGCACCAGGGCGCGCAGCGGCCGCTGACGCCGCTGCGATTCATTTTTTCCGTATTTCTGGTGCTGCCGGCAACGGCGCCGGTGATTCTGTTTTACATCGTGATCCTGTGGGCCAGCCAATACACGGCCTGGTTCGGTCCGGCCAGCTTGCTCGTGCAGCACGCCTTCATGGTGCCAGTGCCGTTCTTGGGCGTATGAAATGTAGTAGGCACACTCCGTATGCCGTCGGGAATAACTAACGGCACACGGAGTGTGCCTACTACAGCACCAGCTCCACGCTCTTCCAGAAAGTCACCGTCTGGTTGCCGTCGCCGCTGACGAACCGGCCGCAGACGACAAGCGTGCCGCGTTGGCCGGCCAGACTCGATAAATCAACCTCTAGAGTCTTCCAACGATCTTTGTAGGCCTGGTCGGTGACGTCGATAGCCTGCACGAGCCGGTCGCCAAAACGTACTTCGACCTTCCAGTGATGGCCGGCGTCGTTGCCCACGCGTAGCCGCAACTTCGCAGCAGCGCCGGCCGGAATCGAGACGGGGCGTGCGAAAGCAATCGGCCACTGCGGGTTGGTGCGAATGCCCAGCACATTCGTCTCGCCATGTACTTCGGGAACCAGTCCCGTGCGATCGCCGATCTGGCCGCTGAGCACTTGCCACTGCGGTAGTACCTGTGCGGCGGCGGCAGTCAACGCCGGTGGAACGTGCTTCAGCCACAGCTCGCCCGCAAGTGCCGCCGGCCGCCTTTCAGGCTCGCCCGATGGCGTCAGCTCCACGATGTCGCGAGTCGGCTCGTGCTGCCCCTTGCCGAAGAACGTCCAAAGTCGGTTGTTAAAAGCAACCAGCGGCCCGAGCCGCGGATCGGCGTCAGTAAATTGCGGCACGACGGCCGAGCCCAGTTCATTGCCACCGGCGGGCTCCAACCATACCAGGCGAGTCTGGAACGAGGACGGCATTCCCGGGACGCTTTCGCGCTGTGCAAAAACAATCCCCGACGGTCCGCACAACTGAAAACTATGCAAGTCGGTTGCCGGACGTCGCCAGAGCGTTTTGCCGCTGGCCGCATCGAGCGCCCGCAGATCGCTTTCCGTCCAGGCGATCAGCTTTCCCTCGACCAGGCCGCTGATGGCCAGCAGATCGGGAAGCACCGACAGCCAGTGGCGAGTGCCGGTCCGCGCATCCAGGCACTCGATGGACCGCACGCCGGGCTGCGCCACGTAGAGCCGCTCTCCATCCACCAGTGGTCGCTGGTACCGCTGCAAAATCCACCGCGGCTCTTCTTCCGCCGGCAGGACGACCTGCTTGCGGACCCACTTCAATCGCCCGCCCGCGTCCACCGCCAGGGTCACGCCCCCGAGGACCGCTACCAGCGAATCCTCCAGTGCCGCCACTTCGCAGCAGGCATGGGCCCCCCAGGATTTTCGCAGACGCACCAGATCGCGCTGCTCCTGAAGCTCGCCGGTCGCGGCGTCGAAGCGATTCCACTTGACCTGTCCCTCTTCTCCCTCGGCCAGGACGATGCTCAGAACTACCAGTTGTCCCTGCACCAGGAGCGGATCGGAAACGAAAAACTCGCGCTCGCCAGTGCCGGCGGCCCACACGATCTTGCCATCCGCCTTGCTCAGGCAAACGAGCTGCGGACTTTGGCCATAGAGTTGTCGCGCGAAAATGTGCTGCGGCGTGATCAGGGGCCGCATGGCGATCATGGCCCAATCCTGCGCCGGCTTCATCGGCCCCGGCGGCGGCGGACTTTGCCACAGCCGCTGGCCGCTGGCCAGGTTGTAGGCCGCCACCTGGAATCGATTGGAGACGTAAAGCAAGTCTCCTTCGAGCACGGCCGCGATCTGCCGGTCGACCCACGGGACGCGGAACTGATTGGTGCGGCGGACGACCTCCTCCTGCGGCTTGTCGCCGACGTTTCCGTCCAGGCGGGCCTTCGTTTGGGCTTGCATGGCTGCGGCGGCAGGAACGCTTGCCGCAGCCAGCGAATAGTCGCTGTCCGCCGGCAGCGATGCCGCCCCACGGCCGCGCATCTCGGCTACGAGCGACTCGAACTGCTCGCGGGTCAGAGAAACCTCTCCCAGGCGAACGTTCTGCGTGGGCGGCGATTCGGCGTCGCGCCCCAGCATGGCCGCCGCCAGGCGAATGCGCGGCGAAAGTTCGCCGGCCAGCGCTGGCGCAGCCTCGATGGCCCGGCGATACTCGGCGATGGCCCGCGCAAACCAGCCGCTGGCCAGCGCCTGGTCCCCCAGCCAGCGGTGGGCTTCGGCAGCGGCCTCCGTTCCGGCAAATTGCATTGCCGCCAGCTCCACGGCCGCCGAATCTCCGGCGGCAATGGCCTGCGACATTCGCAATCGGGCCACGGGCGCAAAACGGGTCTGGAGCGCTTCCCGCAAGGGCGGGTGACGATCCAGCATCAACTGGATTGCCACGGGGAGCGATACCAGCAGCTCCTTGTCCTCCAGCCACGGGGCAACCCCGGACGCGTTTTCGGCCCCCAGGGAGGTGAGCATCCCGGCGGCGTCCTCCCAGGCCTCGCTTTCCAGCACCGACCTGGCATCGGTGATGGCGTTGTAGGTGTCCTTCGAGACCTCTTCGACGAGCAGCGGCCGCCAGCCGTCCTTGAGACGCGTCGGCGGTTCGCCGCTGGCGCCGGGGGCGTCGCGACGCGTTGCCGTTTCCGCCCATTCCAGCAGCGGCGCCTGCTGCTGCAGCTGAAAGAATCGCCACTGGCGGCATAGCTCCAAGGTCTCGACCGCAGTCTTGCGACTGACGGAATCGATCAATTCCCAGCGGAGAATGTCCGCCAGAGTCGGCGGCTGCGCCAGCGGGGTCACGAGCGGAACGCTCATGTACGCGTGCTGAATCGTGGACCAGGGGAGCTTCTCTTCTTCCTCGAATGCCATGCGTGCCAACTGCAAGTAGCGGCTCGTCAGACCAAGGCGCATCGCCTGGCCATCGCGCAGATCCGTCACCAGCAGCATCGCGTCGTTGAGCGCAGCTATCTGCTCGGCAGTCGGCAGCTTTCGCTCAGCGGCATCGTCAAGCAGCAGCTCCAGCAGTGCATGGGCCAGCTCACGGTGCGCGCCGGCCCCGAGGGTGCGAATCGCACAAGCGCGGCGCCAGACGGCCGCGTCCACGTCCGTCGGGGCCAGCCGCGTCACATCCGCCAGCCAATCGCCGAGCGATGCTGCCGTGGGAAAACCGCTGGCACGCTGGCGGACTTCAGCCGGCGCCAGAGCGGCCAGTCCATTGAGCTCGCGGAGAATGATTCGCTTGAGCGTCAAATGCGTGTCGGGGCGATTGGCGACCACCTGTAGTCCGAGATAGCGGCGGCCGGCGGGCGGAGCGTCCTGGGCCATGTCGAGCTGTGCCCAGTGAATGCCGTCGCTGGAGAGCCACCAACGAAGATTCCCGGCACCGTAGAAAATGCGGACGAAAAAATGCCCGGCGATCAGGGGCGCGGGTCGTTCTTTGAACTCCTGAACCGGCCCCTCGTGAAAGTCGTCCGGGCCACGCAGCATAGCGGCCAGTTGCCCCGTGCGCTGGTCGCGAAAGAATCGCAACACCTGCGGCGAGGCTCCCTGGTCGGCCCCCAGAAACACGCTCGTGCCTGGCGACACGTCGTCCAGTTCGACAATCACTTCACACAGGCTCGACATGGGGAGCGCGGCATAGCACTCCGACTGCTGTTTCGCCTTGTCCGCTCTCAGGCGCAGCGAACCGCCTTCGAGCGATTCCGCCGGCGCGATGTCCGGCTGGCTGCTGGTCCAGGCGAGATCAGCGGGCCGCAGCGAGTCGAATACGACCTGCGGCTCGGCAAGCGGCTGCGGATCGCCCTGCGTACGGATGAGCTCCAGGCCATGAAAGGCGGCTCGTCCCTCGAAATAGACGTCGTCGGGCGGGCCGGGCAGCGGCGCGGAAAGCAGCACGACGTTGCCGCGGCTGAGGATCAGCTCGCCGCCGCGATGGCGGATTTCGATGGGTCCGCCAAAGCGGATCTCGCTGCGGCGGCAGCGGTCGTCGTCGGTGGCGGTGATGGCCAGCGTTTGCGGCCGCGCTTTGCCAGCTTGCCGCGTGGTGGCGTAGGCGGCCCAGCGATACTGTTGATCCTCGTAATAAACGAGCGTGACGCCGGCCAGGCCATGAAAAAAGTGCAATTGCAGGCGGTTGTAGTTCTCCAGCGAAACCTTTATCGCGGAATCGGCGGTCCACGGCGCTCGCAGCCGAGCAAGGCCCTCCATCTGCCCGCACTTGCCGCGCTGCGTATCAACTTCGGTGATGCGGTAGTTATGTCCGGGAACCGCTTCGAACCAGGCCAGCAGGTCGGTTCGACGCGGCAATTGCCTTTGCACGTCGAACGTGCGAAATGCCTCCTGGGAAAAGGCAGGCACGTTTTCCTGGTGCAGTACGGCCTGCCAGGGCGGGGCAGGCGCATGTGTCGTTGTAGCAGGCGAAGGTGAAGCGGTTTTTTCCGTGGCAGCGTCGCTCGCGCTGGCCGCAGGCGCCGCGGCACTGTTGTCAGTGTCGCTGGCCGCGCCCTGGTCGCTGGTCTCATCCTTGTTTCGGGATTTTGTCTTGGCCGCATCGTTTTTCACGTCGGTCGCGTCAACGACTTTCTTCGGTCCCGCAGCAAGGTCGGGCTCGCGCGGGCGCCCCCAGATCGCCTGGCGGAGCAGAAAAAACATCCCCACGAGCGCCAGGAGCGTCAGCGTAATGCCGAGGAGGGCGGCAGCAGGACCGGCCGCCGATTGTCGATGCTGCTGCGCCCGGTCGAGGATGTCCTGCGTCGAGAAGTTGACGCGTGCCAAGGCAGCGGCCAGGTAAGTCTCCATCTGCACCTGGCTGAGAAGCGCTTCGCGCAGTTCGGCTGACTCGGTCAGTCGGCGGCGCAAAAGATCGATTTCGGCCTCGGTCAGCTCGTCGGGCGTTTTCTCGGCGAGAACGGCCAGCAATTCCTGGTCGGTCATGGCGTCGGCTTCATCTTGCGGTCGAGACAGTGTTTCAAGGCTTGTCGCGCGCGATGCACCAGGAGCTTCACGGCTCCCTCGCTACGTTTCAACCTTTCGCCGACTTGTGCCCATTTGAGCGATCCGCTGTACCGCAGGTCGATCGCCTGCCGTGCCGATGGGCCCAGCGACTCCATGCACGACGGCAAATGGTGCAGCGCATCGTGCTCGTGGTGGTGATGGGGACTTACCAGGTCATCGAGCTCCAGGCAGAGTTCCGTCCAGGCCACTTCGCGCCGCCGATGCTGTTTCTTTACATGTTCGCGGAGGACGTTCCGCGCAATCCCAACGAGCCAGGAGCCAACTGCCCGGGCCCGCGACAGTTTCTCCCGGCCCAGATACAGCCGCAAAAAGACCTCCTGCGTCAGGTCCTCGGCATCGGCTGGATCCAGAAGCCTGGCGCGGAGGAAGCCGTAGACCGTTTGCTGGTAGAGTTCGACGAGTGCCGCAAAGGCTTTCTTGTCGCCGCGCTGCGAGCTTTGCACCAATGCCTGATGTCCGTCGGCCGTGAGTTCGGCCGAATCCAAATGACCGCTCCCTGCATAGGCCGCAGTAGCATGAGGCATGCTGTGGCCGACTTCGATCGCGCGGGCTGGAGAAGGGCGCTTCATGCAGGTGGGAGACGCAAGGCGGGTAGGCCGGGCAAGTTGCAGGAAAGCACCCGGGGCGCTGCGGCCTGTGCCGCGTCGCATTCCCCAAGTACAAACCGCCCGGCGACGGGATGTGTTTATTCTACTGACCGCGTGTGGCCGACTGCAATCATTATGCCAGTGCCGGCACAAGATGGTCGGCTGCGAGGCACTTCGTTACGGCTACTGGTAGAACGAATTTCAATCCACTCAGTACTCTGACGCGGCGCAATTTTGGACCAGGCATTCATTCCCAGTTCTCCAATCGGCCAAAATGCCGCGGTCACGGCTCAGTTGACAGGCGGCTTCGGATCGGGGCGATCCTGACACGGGTGCAAAAACGGAAGCTGGCCCCCGCGCCACGAGCCTTTGGCTTCGTGCTTGAGCTCGGCATATTTTTTGGCCAGCTCGATGACCGCATCATCGCTCTTGTCCACGTCGAGTTCCAGCCAGATGCCTTCCGTTCCGGTTTTGGCGACGCGAATGCCCGCCGCCAGCCGGCCGCGATGATCGCCGCCAGCGCAATCGCCGGCAATCAGCGCCGCCATCAGCCGATCGGCAAGACTCCCTTCGGTGGACTCGTACGCTTTGGCCATGTCGGCAACCACCTGGCGGCCTGTGAGCGTGTTGCCCTGGCAGGAGTAATACTTGCCAGTGACGGCGCCCCAGTACTCGCTGTCCTGGGGGGCGGCGGTCGGATTGTGAACGGCAACGCGCCCCTGCATGTCCGCGATGGCAAGCTGCCGCTGCTCCGCCTCTGGATCGTCTTTCAGAAAGTGGAGCAGCACATCCT
Organism: Pirellulaceae bacterium; assembly: GCA_035649415.1. Lineage (GTDB taxonomy): Bacteria > Planctomycetota > Planctomycetia > Pirellulales > Pirellulaceae > DATKDU01. The sequence continues at coordinate 17,066 of DASRJP010000422.1, forward strand.
CGGGGCGCTTTCCCTGCGCAAGCAGATCGAGCGCCGGCTCGCCCCACTTGGGAACGTGCCAGTGCTGCGTGCAAAGTGCGCCGACGCCGGGCCGCACGTAAGGGACAACCTTCCCCACGGCCGGATACTTGCTGGCCACGGCAGCGCCGCAGACGCCTGCTTTGGGATCGACGGCAACGATGGAGAAGGTGGAGGTAATCTCCGGCTCGGCGGCCCTGCCGCCTTCCGCAGCAATCGCCGTGAGCATGAGGGCTACCCACAAGGAGCAATCGAATGTCATGCCACAGGGCGCAGGTGCCATGGAATACACTCAACTTAGGCGAGAGATATTGGCGGTCATTGTTGAGCGTCGCCAGCGCGCCACGCAAGCCCGGTCGATGTATAATCTGAAGTTGGAATTCCATCCTCGAAACGAGTCCTGACCCGTGGAATCGACTAACGCGGCACCCGTGGTTCCGGCCTCATCGTCGCTGGTGACCTCCGGCGCGGCACGCGTTCTCCCGCTCGAAAACGGCGATGTCATGGACCGCTTCGAATTCGAGCGTCGGTGGGATGCGACTCCGAACCTGAAGCGGGCGGAACTGATTGACGGAGTTGTCTTCATGCCTCCGGCGCTTCGTTACTCTGCGCATGGCAATCCGCATTTGCTGCTTAGCACCTGGCTCGGGAATTACCTCATCAATACGCCCGGCATCGAAGCAGGAGATGCCCCGTCGGTTCGGCTTGATGTAAAGAATGAGCCCCAGCCGGACCTTTGTCTGTTTCTTCCAGTCGCTGCCGGAGGTAAGGCACGCGTCACGACCGATGATTATCTCGAGGGACCGCCCGATTTGATTGTCGAAGTCGCCGCATCCAGCGCCAGCATCGACCTGCACGGGAAAAAGCTGGTGTACGAGAAGAGCGGGGTCCGCGAGTATCTGATTTGGAGGACGCTCGATAACTCGCTTGACTGGTTTGTCGCCAGCGACGGCAAGTTCGTACCGCTGGCGCCCGACGCAGACGGGCTCCTCAAGAGCCGCGCATTCCCAGGACTGTGGCTCGATCCACAGGTGATATTGTCCAGAGACAAAACCCGATTGCTCGACGCTTTGAAGCGCGGCCTGGCGTCGGCTGAACATGCGGCATTTGTCGAGCAGTTGAAGCGGGCGATGGGCGAAGCCCCTCCTCAACCGACCTGATCGAGTCCCGCAAACAGCAGTGGGAAAAACTGGCCGCCCATCAGCTCCCCCTTGGGTACCGAGGGCACGCCGTCCAGCGGCGGCTGGTCGCTATCGCTGCGGGTCCCGTCGCGGAAGGCATTGATTACCGTTGCCCGCCGCGGCCGGTCGGTGCGGTTTTCAAAACTGCCGTGGATCATCAGCGGGTGATGGAACGAGCATTCGCCTTTCTTCAGCTCGATGGCCACCGGCTTCTGGAATTGTTCCCACTGCTGCGGCGAGAGCACGTCGCGGATGGCTTCCATATTGCCCGCCAGGCCGGTGATTGGCAGCAGGTCCCACTTGTGGCTCCCCGGAACGTAGTGCACGCAGCCATTCTCGCGAGTGCTGTCGTCCAGGCCAATCCAGCAGGTGAGGTGCTGCATGGGCTTGGTCCGCGTCCAATACGAATAGTCCTGGTGCCAGGCGACGACGCCGCCGTGACGAGCCGGCTTGCAAAAGAGCTGGTCGTGCCAGAAGCGAACCGCGCCCCCCAAGAGCTGGCTGGCCGCAGCGGTAAATGCCGGGTGCCACAGGACGTCATGAAAGCCGGGGGCAATGCGCCAGGCCCCCAAGGCGTGAAACAGCACTGTATCGGGCCGGGACGATTCATTCGTGTGGTACTCGTACCACAGTTCGTGGCCGGGATGCTCGGGCTCGAAGAACCCGGCCAGCTCCGCCCGCAGTTTTTCCACCTGCTCATCGGTGAGAATTCGAACCCCAGTCAAGTACCCACTTTCGTGATAGAAGGCCACCTGCTCGTCGCTGAGGCGGTACTGCTGCCACTCTTCGCAGGACGCAGGCAACGTGATCAGGTCGCCAACGGGGACGTGATGTTTCGACAGATCGGAGACGGCGTCGGGCATGGAGGCGTGTCAGGTGTCGGAGGAAATGAAAACGTCATTTGCCACGGTACTCTGTGGTCTGCTCAAGGGCAACCCGTTTCCTGAGCCAACGAAAAATCGGCGATCAGCGGACGATTGAGTCTTGATCGCCGGCAAAGTAGCATGCTGGCGGCTGGAATGTCTTTCTTCCCCCTGATCATCGGACCACCATGAGAACCGTAACTTGCTGCTTATCGATTTTCCTGGCCTCGACCGCTATCGCCCTGGTATCCGCCGGCGAGCCGACAACCGAATTGCTCTGGCCAGACGGCGCGCCGGGAGCGCTCGGCAGTGAAGCCAAGGACAAGCCGACGCTGATCATCTATCTGCCGAAAAAGGACAAGGCCAACGGCTGCGCCATTGTCGTCTGCCCCGGCGGAGGCTACGGACACCTGGCGATGGATCATGAAGGGCATCAGATCGCCCGCTGGCTCAATGACCACGGCATTGCCGCCTTCATCTGCGACTATCGACACCGCAACAAGGGGTACGGTCATCCTGCGCCGCTCCAGGATTCGCAGCGGGCGATTCGCACGGTACGGGCAAGAGCCAAGGAGTTCGGCGTCGAACCAGGCAAGATCGGCATTCTTGGCTTCTCGGCCGGCGGACACTTGACGTCGAGCGCCGTGACGCACTTCGATGACGGCAAGTCGGACGCGGACGATCCGATCGAGCGCATCTCATGCCGGCCGGATTTCGGCGTTTTGTGCTATCCGGTCATCGTGTTCGATGCGGAAGGAGTGACGCACAAGGGCTCGCAGGTGAACCTGCTGGGCAAGGACGCGACCAAGGACCTGATCGATTCGATGTCGAGCGAGAAGCAAGTCACCAAAGACACGCCGCCGTGCTTTTTGTGGCACACCACCGAGGACGACGGCGTGCCGCCGCAGAACAGCGTGGCGTTTTACTCGGCACTCATTGCGCACAAAGTGCCGGCGGAACTGCACATCTACGAGAAGGGCCAGCACGGCCTGGGGCTGGCGAAGGACACGCCGGGAACGAGCGGCTGGAGCGATGCGTGCCTGGCGTGGATGAAGAATCGGGGGTTCGCGCCGTAGAAATAAGCGTCTCCGACCCCACCAGTCTGCTCCACCAGTGCTGGCCCGTATGCTTATGCCGCGTCCCCTTGTTCTTCAGCCGGTACCGGGCTGGAATCTCGCCAGTTCTTTTTAAACGTGTCAAATAGGTCATCAAAGTTCGGAGCCCGCGGCGAATAAATTGTCATCTCATCGAGCTCTCGTCCACCCCGCTCAACAAATTCTATGGCACAAAGCTTTACGTAGTAGTCACTCTTGCCAGTTTCTAGAATTTCCGCAAGAAGTGCATCCCCCTTGTCGCCTTTTGCCGGCTTCGAATTAGGCGCAGGCACCCAGATTATCGAGATGTCCTTAAGCCCTGACTGCACTTTGTAACGAATGCAAAATTTCTCACGTACTTGCTGGCGCATAACTCTCAAGGCGTGCTGGAAATGCCTCTGACTATTAAATCCCCATAATCGACAATAGTGGAGTTCTTCTTTACGCGTGCGAGCCGCAGCAGTCGTCTGAAAAGAAATGTACGCGGCGGTCGCACTCTTGTCCTTCCAACCGGCAACATTTTGCAGCCGCGTGATTCCTAGCCATAAACTCCCTACGGGGAGTGCCTCAACAAGGTTTTTCAGAAACGTGTCGACCAGATGATGTTCCGTAAGCGTCAGGCGGTCGCGCTTCTCACCGAGCAGTAATTCGTGGAAATCTTTCGCCGTCTGCGGAAGAACGCCGTAGAGGAGCGGTGACAGGGTCAACCCACCCGCATGAAAGTGGGCACGAAGTGACGCGCCGTCACCCTGCGCGAGAAGTGTTGCCAAAAACTCGCCGCTTGCAGCGATGATTGCCAACTGTTCTGCCTTAGCCATTCGGTTCTCAATTTGGCTAATGGAAGCCACGATCCTATCCCGCGCCGCCTCTTCGGCATTGACTATTCGCTCCGCAACGTGATTGATGGAAGTCGCTAACTCGTCGGCGCGCTGATTATGATCAAGCGACCACAGCAGCCACAAAATGAGGCCGGTCAGCATGACCATTGTAAGTAACGAAAACACTTCTGCATTTGTTTGGCCCATTCCGTCTTTGGGGGATACGCGTGCGGCAAACTCCATGATCTTTAGCAGGCAAGCGATGCCACCAATCGCAACTGTGACGCAAGTTCTAAACCATCTTGATGTCGCTGGATTTGATACTGACCATCGCGCTCGATCGGCCATCGAGCCTTCGGTGGGCGCGGATCTAAATCCGAAACCACGTCGTCTCCGAACCAACATCGCGGCTGCCACTGCGGCAAGGACCAGAATCACTATCGCCACAGCTCCGGAGATTGCTATGGTTCGATCGATTCCCTCGCTGAGCCGAGCAATGACCCCAAGAATTACTACAACAACTAAGAGCACTAGCGCTAATAGTCCTAATGGGCTCCTGCTCGCTTCTCGAATGATCCTTGGCCAGGAGTCACTGGATTGGCCAGGCGGACGTATTTCGTTTTCCGGAGATGATGTCACGAACGGTACCCCTGTGACTGGCCGTGACGTCAGAATTCGAACTCAAACGCTGTTGAACAGGCAGGAGATGAGTGTCCAAGGTTCGGCGACCAAACAAGCTAGCGGGTCTGGCAATCGAATGCAAGACTCTACAAGAATGAGTTGCTACCCGCGGACTTCGACTGAACTCTTCATTTGCGAACGCCCGGCGTGCAGAAGCGGGTGTTACTGAAGCAGTGGTTGCCGACGCCACGGCCGAGGCGTTGCCAACGTCGCCCCCGCCACTTAGGGCCTATCCCACCAACCCCTTGATTGGCTCCGCCTGGTAGACGTGATACGGCCGATTGGACGCGTCGTACCAATTGGCTTCGCGAGGAATGCCAAGGGCGTGGTAGATCGTCGCCGCGAGATTTTCCGGCGTCTGCGGATCGGACGTCGGATAAGCGCCATTGCGGTCGGACGAGCCGATCACGCTGCCGCCGCGGACGCCGCCTCCGGCCAGCAAGATCGATTGGCACGGCGCCCAGTGATCGCGCCCCGGCAGCTTGTAGATGTTCGGAGCGACGTTGAAAATCCGCGGCGTGCGGCCGAATTCGCCGGCCACGACGACCAGCGTGCTGGCCAAATGGCCGCTGGCGTCCAGATCGTCGAGCAATGCCGACAGAGCCCGGTCGGTCGGCGGAAAGAGAAAATCCTTCAGGAGCGGGAAATTGTTTCCGTGCAGGTCCCAGCTTCCAAAATTGCCGAGGTTGACCTGGACCATGTTGACGCCGGCTTCGACGAGCCGCCGGGCCATGAGCAGCGACCAGCCGAAGGAGTTGTCGCCGTAGCGCTCGAGAGTCTTGGCGTCGGCGTGATGTCGCACGTCGAACGCAGCCCTCACCTGCGGATCACCGAGCAGCGACACGACTTGCTGGCGCTGGCGGCCGTAACCGGCGACCTGGGCCGCCTGCTCCATCACACGCCGCTGACCGTCGATCGACTCCAGCAGCGCCAGCCGGCTGGAAAATCGGTCCGCCAGCACTCCCTCCTGGAGCGTCAGGTGTGAGACTTCGAATCTCCAGTTGTCCTTGTCGGCCGGTTCCCCCTTGTGAAGGTTGAAGAGGTACTTGGGGAAC
>DASRJP010000423.1:0-11806 GCA_035649415.1 Pirellulaceae bacterium
TTTTCGTGCGTAGGAGGGTAGGGGATACCACGCACCTATTCACCCACGGGAGTTCAGGATGTTTGTGTTGCGAAACCGTTTTGGCAACCCGAGGGCGTGTGCTTGGGGCATGGACAGCCTTCTGCTGGGGATGCTGCTGGCCTCGATCGTTGCAGTGCCGGCGACGGCGCAAGGGCCAGCGCTCAGCGCCTGGCCGATGCAGGGGCTCAACGCCCAGCGAACTAGCGCCAGCCCTTTTGCGGGTCCCGCGGGGGCCAATCTGGTGCGAGTTAGCAGTGGCAATGCCATCGGCGGGATCGCCATCGGCCACGATGCGCTGTACGTCAACGGACTGGGCGTTGCGGCGATCGATTTCGACGGCGCGCTACTGTGGCGATTCGGCGCCAGCATCCCGCAGCAGACCCCTGCCGTCGGCGACGATGAGACGGTCTACTTCGGCACCGACGGGGGAACGTTTTACGCCTTGAACGCCTCGCTCCCTGGGGCTTTCGTCGACGATCAGCGCACGCTCCGCAATGGCATCAAGTGGTCGTACCCCGCCGGCCGGACTCAGTCGTGCCCGCTCATCCAGGATGACGGCTCGGTGATCATCGCCACACTGACTGCCAAGGTCATCAAGTTCAATGCCGACGGGACGGTCGCTTGGACCTTTGCGACCGCAGAGGAGAACGAAAGCCAGCCGGCCCTGGGGCACGATGGCACGATTTACATTGGCTCCGATGACAACACGCTCTATGCACTGAATCAGAACGGCACGCTGAAGTGGAAGCTGAACACGAGTTCGGACATCAACGGTGGGCCGATCGTCGGTTCCTCGCTGGTCTACTTCACGACCAGCGATTTCAAGCTGTGGGCCGTCGATCCGGCCGCCACGGCGAAGAAGCGCGTCCAGTGGAAAGTGTCCGTGGGAAAATCCAGTGCCTGGTCTTTTCTGGGGAGCCGGCCGGCTTGCACGGAAACGATGGTGGTTACCGGCGGCCTGGGCGGCGTCTACGCGTTTGACGCTGCCACGGGAACTCCCAAATGGAAGGTTCCCTCGTCGAGCGACGTGTGGAGCCAGCCGGCGATCGACGTCAACGATCGTGTGTATGCCCACGCGAGGAACGGCACATTGCAGGCGATCAACGGCACGACTGGCCAGCTCTTGTGGCAACGCAGCGTGGGTAATTCCTCGACGTACGTCGAGCCCGCCATCGACTTCGACGGCAGTCTCTACGTGGGAGGGTTCGGCGTTCATAAGTTCAACGACAACGCGGCCGGCGCCAAAGACCTCACCATCTTCTGGCTGAGACCGTATCCATCTCCCGCCGAGGGGCAGGCGAATCAGCCGTCGGTCCTGATTCCCTCGGACATCACGTCCATTTCCGCGGCAGTCACTCGCATCGACTATTACCAGGACGACAACGGCGACCGGCAGCTCGATCCAGGGGACACGCTCGTGGCCAGCGACACGGACGGCGACGACGGGTGGAACTACAAGCTGCCCGTGCTCGACCCGGGCCAATACACCTATTTCGCACAAGCCTTCGACGACGAAGAGGGCGTCGAGAGCAACGTGGTGGTTTCAACGTTTACCGTCACGCCCGCCGCCCCCTGACCGGATTGCGACCTCGTTGCGGTGAGTCTGCTCAATTCAGAGTGGGCCGCGCAGCGCCTGGGTGAGGGTGTCCGCACCACTCTCCACTCACGACTCACCACTCACTTCTTAAACCTCTCATCCACAATCGGCGTATCCGCCGGCAGTTCGATCCGGTTCAGATCGACGATCTTGCCATCCACCACCAGCGTGATGACCGTGACATCCCCGGCCTCCGGCGCTTGATCCACTGGCGGCGTCTGGATCAGCACTCCCGCCGGCTCGATCTTGAAGAAATCGGTCTTCGGCCCGCGGACGAGGATGATCGGCGCGCCCTTGCTCTTGACCTTGAGGATGTGCGGCCAGGCCGCCTCAAACTCCTCCCGCTTGGTGAACGGGATCAAGTACCGCCGAGTCAGGACCAGCGGCCCCTCATAGGTTTTCGCCTGCTTCCGCAGCCCCTCCAGCTCCAGGGGCCAGGTTTCGGGCCACAGCCCTTTGTCGGCGACCGAATAATCGGCTCGCACACCCGCCACCACCGCGAAAATGGCAATCGCCAAGAGTGCGACTCTTCGTTTCATGGGTTCCTCCAGTGCTGCCAAATGCGAGCGGCGGAGTTTAGCCCCGCCGGGAAAAGGGTTCACCTGCCCAGGAAGGTAGACGAACGAGCCGCACCAGTAGTTTCCGAACTGCGAAACGTTCCCAGCCGGAGGCTAACAGCCTCCAGGACCGACGAAGGATTTCGCTTGGTTCTGACTTTGACTGTCGATTTTCGACTTCTCCGCTAACGGCTGCTCACATCCCGTCCCGCAGCTTGCAATTTAAGACGCTATGTCTTAACCTAAAAGCCGTCTGAATACCTAACGGCATAAGAGCGAACGCCAGACGCGGGAAGCGCGACGATGACGATCTTTCAGCTCGTGGTTTTGATGGGCCAGGTACTGGCACAACCGGGCGCCGCTGCACCGGATGCATCTGCCCAGAAGGATTCCTTCAAGCGGTGGGTGGAGTATTACTCCGAGCAGGCGGTTAAGTATGAATTCTCCCTGGGAAAAGAGCAGCGCCGGCTCGAGCTACAAGCCAAGCCGGTGCTGCAGTACTCCAATCCGGTTCGCCCCACCGACCAGCACGGCGCGGTCTATGTCTGGACTCTGGACGGCCGTCCGGAGGTCATCGGCTCGATCTGGTCGAACGAGGACCCCAAGGACACCAGCGTGCGGGTGGTGATGAACGAGTTTCAATCATTGTCGCTCGATTCGATCGTCTCGAGGCACCCCCAGCGCCGCGGGAGCAAGGGACAAATCCCGGATTGGAACTCGAGCGCTCCCGGAATCAAATTGCAGATCCTGCCCGATGCCGCCGCCGCGGAGAAGTCAGCGCCGGCTCGGCTGTCGCAGATGCGGCGGCTGGCGGCCGAGTTCTCCGCCCAGATCACCAGCAGCGAAATCGAATCCGAAAGCAAGCTGCGGCTGCTCACCAGCCCGCTGATGCGTTATGCGAGCAAGTCGGCAAAAGTCAGCGACGGGGGCCTGTTTGCCTTTGTGCAGGCGACCGATCCCGAGCTGCTGCTGCTGCTCGAGCTGCGCGAAACCACGGACGGTCCGCGCTGGCATTATGCCGCGGCCCGCTTCACGAACCGTCCGCTGCTCTTGACGCGGGGCGAGCGGAAATTATGGGAGTGCGAACGAGGAGAGGACTACGTGGCGCACAATCCCTACTTCCTGTATTTGGGCGTCGCTCGCCGCAGCAGCACGTTTGAGTAGCGCGGTGCAGGCTCGACGCGCCAGCGAGGGAAACGGCCGTATTGCGCGTGGATGCTTGTCCCTCGCTCGCGCTTCGGGCTTGTGAGCATTACACCACTGACTCCGGATCCTTCCGCCGCTCGCCGTACCAGATGTCCAGGCCCTGGCGGGATTCGACGGCGCGGCGGCCGCGGAGGGCCACGCGGGCAAAGACTCCCAAGACTTCCAGCGCAGACCAGGTGCGGAGTTTGCGACCGGAGGTGATGACCGACTCTCGGAGGATCACCACGCGGCCGACGCGCGCCAGCGCCCGACTGAAGGCCAGTTCTTCTGCCGCCAGCAGCCGCTCGTCAAAGCCGCCGACCTGCTCAATCGCTTCCCGCGTGCAAAACAGCGAGCACCCCGCGGCAATGCCGATCAGGCGATAGATCGGCAAAAGGAACCCCACAAGGAGGCGGCCATACAGCGGCAGCTTGCCGTCGAACCGCACCGTGCAGCCGCCGCCGACCGCTCCGCCGCGAAGTGCCGCCAGCGCGGCCGCGACTGCCGCGGGCGTGACCAGCGTGTCGGCATCGACGAAGAACAGGAAGTCGCCGGCGGCGGCCCTGGCCCCCGCGTTGCGCGTGCGAGAGATCTGCCGATTGTGGACCGGCACTATGCGGGCGCCATGCTCGACGGCAACTGCGGCGGTGCGATCGGTCGAAGCGTCGTCGACGACGATGATCTCAAACGGCTCGCCGCTGGCCCGGGCGGCAGCGTCGATCGCCTGGAGTGTCCGCGGCAGCAGCAGCTCTTCGTTGTATGCCGGCACGACGAAGGAGATCATGCCGGCATTGTAGTCGACGCGGGAGAAGGGAGTGGGAAGAGCGGTCACCCTCACCCGGCCTTCGGCCACGCTCTCCCAAGGGGAGAGGGGTCAGGAGACAGCGTGGTCGCTCGAGGCTGTAGGTCGGGCTTCCCAGCCCGACCAAGACGGGCTGGGAAGCCCGTCCTACGTAGTTCACTCTGACCTCTGCTCTCTCACCGCTGACAATGCTTCCACAATCCCATCACGCGGCCGTCCGGGTCAGCAAAGAGCGAGAACTTGCCCATGCCGGCCACGTCCTGCTCCTCCACGAGAATTTTTCCGCCGGCCTCCTGCACCTTTTTGCGGTACGCGGCTAGGTCGTCCACGTCGATATAGAACGCCATGTTGCCGGGCCACGGCTCGTCGTGCTTGGGGGTCAGAATGCCGCCGTTGATGCCCGCCTTGGCCTGCGTATCGACGATGTTGTAATTCAACTCCGGCCGCGGGTCGATCTTCCAGCCAAAAACTTTTTTGTAGAAGCTGCCGAGCTTCTCGGGGGACTTGGTCCAGAGCTCGAAATGGATGACGGGGTTAGCCATAATGTGCACCTTGTGCCTGGCGGAGTGATGCGACGAAAAGCCCGCGCCGAAGGTGATGCACTTGGCGTGCCGTGGACAGACCGGTGGCGGTGAGTCGTGGGTGATATGTGGGATCGCGCGCTAGACCAGCGTCTCACCGCGGCAATTTCATCGGGCCCGGACCACTCGGCAAAAAATCGCCGCGAGAATCGACCTGGCCGTCTTCCCGGTAATAGGTCCACTCGCCGCTCGGCACGCCATCGGAGTACGTCCCTTCGACCTTCACGCGGCCGGAGTTGGGATAGTACTCGACATGACGCCCGTGATAGCGGTGGTCGGCGCCCAGCTCTGTGGTTTGCTTCAGGCGGCCCCACGAGTGGACCTCTTCCCGCCGCACCTCGCCCTGGGGCCCAGGTGCGGATACGACCGACCGCTGCTCAATTTGAAACAGATTTGCCGCGATCGGGGTCCCCAGGAACGCGCCGGCGTGGATGGCCAGCAAGAAGAGCGACGCGAGCACGCCCGGCGGCTGCACGTGCATCCGCTCCCACACCTGCCGCACGAGGTTGGCCAGCGTGGCCGGCTGCTGGATCTGCGGAAATGCGGCCCGCACGCGCTCGATCAGTGGCAGTGCCCGCTCGCGGGGAATTTGCCGCGACAGATCCATGGGCTGGCCGGGTGGAAAGAGCTGGCGGAATTGAAATGCGAGGCTGGCGATAACGTAATTCATCCGCGTGCCGAAAAGCATGAACACGGCCAACAGCACCAGGAGCCAGGCTCCGAGGGCCCAGGCGCCAAGCCCCAGCAGCAACGCCGCGACGAGACGAAATGCCGCCTCGAGGTGGCGCTGGCGGCTGAAGAGGATCAGGTGCACCAGGCGGCCGCCGTCGAGCGGCAAGAGCGGCAGGAGATTGAAGCCATTGATGGCCAAAAGCATGAGCGAAGCGCTGCGGAGAATTGGGATGTCGTGAAACATGCAGACGATGCCGAGGCCGACTCCCAGGACAATTCCGGGCAGCGGGCCGAGGAGCAGCACGATCGCCTCCTTGTAACCCTCGACACTGGTCGTGCGCCCCGAAACGGCGGCGCCAAAGAAGGGGATAAAGAACATCCGCACGTCCTGGTAGTTGAACAGGCGCATGCCCAAGTAGTGCCCCGATTCATGGAACAACAGGACGGCGACGAGCAGGGCCAGATCGACGGGCGTGGATTGAAAGACGCCCGCCATGGCGAACACGACCAGCGAAATTCCCAAGAGCAGCGCGCTTTGCAGCCATGTCCGCTCCGGCGGCGGCTGCTCCAGGACGCGGGCGACCTCTGCGGTCAATGGGTCCAGCGGCACGGCGCTCGGCACGGCCGCTCCCGAGAAGACATCATGCGAGAAGGAGTGCGCAGCCGGCGGATCAAATCCCGGCTCGTGGCTGGAAGGATCGGCACTCATCGGACGCTCGGCGGTCGCTGGATTGCACGAGGGGCGGACGCGGCCGATTCTAGCAAGTTCCCCGGGCAAGAGGCGCGCCGGCTGGAGCCAGAGCGGCCGATCACTTCCCCAGCCGCTTCTCGATGTCCCGGATGGCGATCTCGACCGATGCGCGCTGGCCGACGTCGCGATTCTTCGACAGGCGCTTGAGCTTCGCCAGGCTCTTCGCGGTCCCCACTTTTCCCAGCACCTGGCAGGCGTAGCTGTGCAGCAGGTTGTCCTTGGCGCCGACATGCGGCCAAACGGGATCTTCGGCAACCGGCCCCATTTTTTCCAGCGCCCGCTTGGCGGTCAGCCGATCGTTCTCGTCGAGCATCAGCCTGGCGACTGCCTCGGCCGCCTCCTTGCTCCCGCCGATCGCCCCCAGCGCTTCCATGGCGGCCCAGCGGTCGCTCGTGGAAGGAAGATCGAGCATTTTGATCAGCGTCGGAACGTTTTTCTGCGTCCCCCATTTTTTGACCGCGTTCATGGCCACGTTGCGGACCGAGTCGTTCTTGGCCCCTAGCAGCGGCTCGAGCAGCCCGGCCACTTCTTCCCGCCGCGCGGCCACTGGATCCATGAAGCTCAGCTCGGCCAGCGGCGAGTACATCTTCGCAAAAGATTGGTCGGGCGATTTGATGGCCGCAATCAACGAATCGAGATCCTTGCCCGGAGGTGGGGCAGGCGCGCTCGGAGTGCTGCTGGCAGTTGTCGCGCCATTGCCGGCGGCCGACGAAGCTGCCTCTTGTGTCTTCCGCTCCTCGGCTTCCTGAGTGAGCTGCTGATCGGTCTTGGCGCTCTGCAGCTCAAATTCGAATTCGACGGGAGCGGTCGTGCCAGTTTGACCCAGCGCCATGGTCATCGATTGCTTGAGTTTAGTCGGCAGTCCCTGCTTCTTGTCCCAGGTCAGCGTGCCATCGCCAACGATCTTGAGCTGCGGCGCGGTTCCCTGCTTTTCAATCGTCGCCAGCTCGATCGTCTTGGCAATTTCGATGGTGTCGGCGATCTCCGCTTTGATTTCGTACTTGATCCGCTCGCGGGCCGGAATTAGCACGACTGTCCGCGGCGTCGACTCACGAAAAGGGCTATAGCGGCCATATCGCCCCGGCCCCAGAGGGCTCGAATCGCGCGATGAGTCGCTGAGCGCCAAGGCGGTAATGCGGCTGCTTTCCCACGTACGCTCGCCACCCGACGGCAGCCGCTCGATGACGATCTGCGCCAGCGGCATCATCAGCAGCGGCATCTCTTTGTCGGTGCTGCACTGGATGACTTCGCCCCCCGTCGTCATCAGCACATCCCCCCGATCGTTGTCCATGTTGAAACCGGGACTGAACGCCAGGCCTCGCGTGACGTCGGTGGAGCCGAAGCCCCAGTAGGTGAGCTGCTTGAGTTCCATGCCGCTGGCCAGATCGACCTTCACAAAGGCGACGGCCGGGGTCGTTTGCCGGGCGAGCTCGGGCCCGTCGAGCGGCTTGCCTGCGGAAACGCCACTGGGGGTGATTCCCTTGCTCCGCAGCAGGGTCAGAGCGTAATTCGAGGGGACGGCAAAGCCGACGTTGGTAATCTCTGCGCCGGCGAGAACCGCGCTATTGATGCCGACGACTTCGCCGCGGGCGTTGACAAGCGGACCGCCGCTATTGCCGGGATTGATCGCGGCGTCGATTTGGAGCAGCTTGTCCTGCTGTTCGATCACGGTGCCGGCGATGGTGCCCCGAGTGACTTTCACGCTCTCCCCCAGCACGTCCGACAGCGGGAAGCCGATGGCCCGCACTTCCTCCGCCAGCTCCACGCTGTCGGAATTCGCCAGCGGCAGGGCTCGGAGATTCGTCGCCCCAATTCGCACCAGCGCCAGATCGTGCCGCTCGTCGAGACCGACGACTTCGCCGGGATAGGTTTGGCCACCGAGCGCGACGCTGACCGACTTGGCGCGGCCGACGACGTGAGCACAGGTGACCAGCAAGCCCCCCTCATGGACGACGAACGCGGTGCCGCTCCCCTGGCCACTGCCTGCGCTGGCCGCCAGTCGCGAGAGGTGCGCCGACGAATTCTCGTTGAGCTTGTAACTTACCATGCCGCTGTAGCCGACTTTCGTCCGCGAGATGTCGGCATTGAGGCGGTAGTGATAGGCGTAATTGAGGTTGGGCTTCCAGGCGTAGGCGAAGCTGGGCGTGGAGCTGATGACCGGGAGTGCGCGGATTTCGGCATTGCCGCTGGCCCGCGGAGGTGCGGCGCTTGCTTGTGGAGCAGGAGCGGCGCTGGGTACCGTCACTGGCGCCGTAGGAGTCACGGCGACCAGCCCGCCACTGGCCGGCGGCGACGCGCTTGGCGCCGTGGTCGCGGGAGCGGCTGACGATTGGGCAAGCCGCGCTGGCGATTGCCCGTTAAGGACGACCAGCGCGACAACCACCACAATGGCCAGCACGAGCAGGCCACCCCCCACCAGCGCTCCAGCGATGATCAGGCCGCTGTTACTACCAGCGTTTGTTGGGGGCTTGGGGACCGGCGCGGGAAAGCCGGCGGCATATTGCCCGAAGCCAGCGCTGGCCGGCGGAGACGCGAATGCCGCTGGAATGGGCTGCTCGTGGGCAGGCTGGTATGGCGGCTGATACGTTGGGGCCGGCGGCGAGTAACCGGGATTGGGTGCTTGCCCGGCGGCAACAAAAGCCTGGTGGCAGCAAGGGCAGTTCAGCGTTGTTCCTGGGACGGGCGCGAATTGGGCCGCCAGGTGCGTTTTGCAGTGCGGGCAAATGAGAGTGATTTGCGACATGAGATTTGCCGGGAGATCCGGCCGCCAATTGCTGGCGCTCCGCCGAGGAGTGCTCGCGGGGCCATGGGAATGGGATTACTGTAGCACCCGCTTGCCGGAGAAGAAAGCAGAAACTTGACGCCGCACCGGCCATCGCTGATGATCGTCGGCATTCGCCACCTCCTGGGAGACCTGCCATGATCAAACGCCTTGTAATGCTCGTCGTTTTGTTCGTTGTCCCGGTCTCGCTCGCGGCACAAGAGAAAACACCGGTCAAGGAAAAAGCACCCGCCAAGGAAAATGCTCAGGCAAAGGCCAAGGCGCCGCCGGCGCGGCCGATGCCGACGCTGGCCAATTATGCGTATGGCGCCGACTCCGAGCGGCAGAAGTTCGATTTCTGGCAGGCAAAAGCGGACAAGCCTACGGCCGTAGTACTGCTGATTCACGGCGGCGGGTGGAAGGGTGGCGACAAGACGATCTACGGCGCGGACATGATCGAGCCTTTCTTGAACGAGGGGATTTCCGTCGCGGCGATCAACTACCGGTTCATTGAGCAGGGGATGGAGCAGAATGTGGAGCCGCCGGTTAAGGCCTGCCTGCTCGACGCCGCGCGGGCGCTGCAAACGATCCGTTCGATGGCCAAGGAATGGAACCTCGATCCGACGCGCGTCGGTGCGACAGGCGGTTCAGCCGGCGCCTGCACGTCGCTGTGGCTGGCGCTGCACGACGACCTGGCAGACCCCAAGAGCGACGACACGATCGCGCGGCAGTCGTCGCGGCTAAGTTGTGCGGCGGTGAACGGGGCGCAGACGACGCTCGACCCCAAGGTGCTGCGGGAGTGGATTCCCAATGCGGAGTACGCTGGGCATGCCTTTGGCTTTGCCGCCAAGGGGCGCACCCGCGCCGAGGAGTTTGAATTGCTGCTGCCCAATCGCGATAAGCTGCTGCCGCTGATCAAGGAGTACTCGCCGATCGAGCACGTGACCAAGGACGATCCGCCGATCTACCTCGACTATCCCAACCAGAAAACGCCGCCGAAGGTCGGCCAGCAGGAAACCGACCCCACGCATTCGGCGATGTACGGTGTCAAGCTGGTGGAGAAACTGACTGAGGCTGGTGTGGAAGGGGTGCTGTCGTATCCGGGACATCAGGACGAGAAGTACGGATCGATGGTGAAGTTTTTGATTGCGAAGCTGAAGAACTGAAGAGGCGAGACTTATTTCCTTCGCTATGGGGAGACGTCAAATGAACGCTTCATCGAAACGCGGATGGTGGTTAGTGGGTCTGGCGGCTTTGCTGGCGTCGCCGCTCTTGTGGGCGGCGGCTGGAGTGGTGTCCGGCGATGGGTCCGCCCGGGCTGACGACGAACGACGGGGCGATGCGCCGGCGGCGCGCGAGGGGGAACGAGAGGCGGAGGACGGTGCGCGGGACGATGAGGGGCTAAAAGATTTCAAGCCGCAGACGGAGCGAGAGGAGGCGCTCTATAAGCGAGTGGTCGCGCTGGAGCGACAGCTCGCGGCACTCCGCCGCGAAATGGCGCAGACCAAGGGCGCGCCGCGACGCGACGGCGATGCTCCGCGCAAGGTGGGACCGCGCGACGGCGAAAGGCCCAAGAAGGCTGGTCCTCGTGACGGCGAGGGACCCAAGAAGCCCGGGCCGCGTGATGGCGAAGGTCCGAAGAAGCCGGGACCTCGCGATGGAGAAGGGCCCAAGAAGCCCGGCCCACGTGACGGCGAGAAGCCCGCTCCGCCTAGGGCGCCGGAATTGTAGCAGCGCCTGTGCTGCGCGAATTGCGCGGGCTCATCAAGGACGGGCTTCCCAGCCCGTCTTGGTCGGGCTGGAAGCCCAACCTACGGCCGCAGGTCAAATGTCGGAAAGTCGACCGTTTTGGCACTAGTGTACAATTCATAAGTCCAGGCCCGCCCTCCACTTGCCGATTTTCGACCACTCGAAAAGTGGCCGACTTTCCGCCCGTTTTTGATGTTTTCCAGCGCCGGTCGAAAACCCGTCGCCTCCTCGTAGGAAAGGTTTCCAACCTGTCCTGATTTGTCCTGCTGATGCTTCCCCTGCTCTCTGACCTCTGCTCTCTCCCACTGAGTCGCATTCTGAGTCGGTTTGCCCGAGTCGCGCCAGACCGGCTGACTTGCCTCAAGTCACTGCCGGATCACGGCTTACGGTGACGCCCCGCTGCCGCCGGCCCTCGAGCTGAGTCGGGTTGCTGAGTCGGCTAGGGGGCGTAGGACGGGCTTCCCAGCCCGTCATGGTCGGTAGGAAGCCCGACCTACGTTTCACTTCCCCGAGGCTCCGCCTCGTTCGACGGACCTCGGCCTTGTGTCTTCACCAATTTGAGAAAGATCAACCACCGCGCAGCGGCGAACCTGCCGCAACGACAGTGCCGGCGCGTATTCAGAAGCCTCGTGCAACTGATGTGCCATATTGTACACTATTCGATCTTTCTGTCAACTGGCCGCTGGCTCCTGAGCCCTGCCTACTAAGCCGAGAGGTGGAGGATGAGGGGACATCGACTACGGGGCGTAGCGTGCTTTGCCACGCTCTTGCACCTGCCGCGGAGCGGCTGATTGATGGTAGCCGTGGGTTTCAACCCACGGATAAGGGTCCCCCCGCGCATTCCGCGAGTCGCGGAGCGACGCTTGAACCCCTCGCCACGGCCCGCCGTCGAAGCCCAGACTCGCTCCTCGATTTCCTGCGCGATCCAAGGCTGACGGTTCTTGGCGCTGAACGTGAAATGGTAATGGAGCGCGTTTCCACGGGGAGCGCCGGTAACGAGTGGAAGTCAGGTTGGAAACCTGTCCTACGCGGCGGAACCGAGAGAGGAATACGTTGCGGCCAACGGCACACGGAGTGTGCCTACTACTTTATCCAATGCGTTACGCCGCGGCGGCACCTGCCCTGTGGCG
>DASRJP010000424.1:0-26317 GCA_035649415.1 Pirellulaceae bacterium
GGGCGCCGGGACCGATTGGAGCCGCGGGGCACTGCGCGGAGCAAACGACGGCTGCCTTGGGGCCGGGCGGCTGAAGCTGCCGCCGCCGGAAATGCGGCGGAAGCCTTCTGCCGACGCTGGAATGGGCATGACCACCGACAAGGCGACGGCCAGAGCCGCGAAAGCGAAGGAAGTCTTCATGGGATTCTCCAAGAGCAGTAAGGGGTGGTTGCAGGGTAGAGACCGGCTCCTTCCATCCCTTCTTCGCGGCACCCTTCGAGCTGTGACAAGGGCCAGGCCACTTTTTCAGAACTCTAATGGCAGAAACAGTTTCCGGTTTGTTCCACTGGCCGGGCGAATTACAATCAACTGACCATTTCGCAGTCGCTGCCATGGATGTATCCAGCCCCGACCACCGGCTAAGCCAGATCCCGACCCTCTGGACCGTGATCTGCCAGGCTCATGGCGATGGGCCGCCGGAAGCGGTCGCCGCGGCCCAGCAGCAATTGTTGGCACGCTACGGCAAGGTGGTGCAGCGATACCTGCTCGGAGCGCTCCGCGACCCGGATGCGGCCGATGAGCTGGCGCAGGAATTTGCCCTGCGATTTATGCGCGGCGATCTGCAAGGGGCCGATCCGCAGCGCGGCCGGTTCCGCGACTACCTCAAGGGAACGCTTTTTCATCTCATCGGCGACTGGCACCGCCGACGGAAAAAAGATCCGCTGCCGCTGCCGAGCGAGCACGATCCAGCGGAAATCGATTCGGACGCAGCAGGGTCCGATCGACAATTCCTGGAAAGCTGGCGCGCGGAGCTGCTGGAAGGCGCGTGGAGCGGTTTGGCCGGGCAGGAACGGGAGACCGGCCAGATGTATTACCGCGTCCTGCGGTTTCGCGCCGAGCACCCCGAGATGCGTTCGGAAGAGATGGCCGAGCGCCTGACTGGGGCATTGGCCCGCACCGTCACCGCAGCCTGGGTCCGGCAAATGCTCCACCGCGCACGCGAGCGATATGCCGAACTGCTGCTGGACGAGATTCGTCAGACGCTACGAGAACCGAGCCTGGACGAGATTGAAGAAGAACTAGCGGCAACCGGACTGCACGCGTACTGCCAACCGGCGCTCGCCAAACTGCGAAGCTCGGGCTAATAGAACCACCGCAGCTCGACGCGCCACGTATTCTCGTACCACTCGTCGCCCGTCAGCGGGCGACCGTAGCCGAGGTAGACATCTCCCTGGCCGCAGTAGGTTGCCCGCAGCCCGAGCTTGGCATTGACGATCGTGTCGCCGGCCGCATCTTCGATGAAGAATTGCCCCGGCCCCTGCGCGAAGGCCGTCTGGCCGCCAAGTGCCGTCCAGCCCACGAACTCGGCGACGGGCGAAACCTGCCAGCAGCAATTGACGGGTACGGCGTAGCTTAGCCCCGCGCCGTAGCGAATGATGTCGCCCGCAAATTCGGTCCCGCCGACGGGAATCCAGTAGCGCAGCTCGCTCTCGAAGCGCCACCGATCACTCAGCGGCCGGTACATTAGCAGCGCCGGCTCAAGGCTCACATGGTTCGTCCCGAGCCCGTCGTGCGAATTGCCGGTGGGAATGTAGGTGCGAAACTGAAAGCTCGTCACCAGGTCCGGACAATCGATGAAGGCGTACTTCACGCCGGCATTCATGTCGCCGAAACCCCGAGTATTGGGATTGATATCGGGATTTAGCCAGCGAAACGGCGCTTCGACGAATGCGGAAAGACTGGGCGTTACCAGGGTTTCACCATAAAGCGACAAGTCCTGATAATCAACGGAAGTCTCCCGCTGTGATGGGCCGGGCCCTAGTGGACCGCTGCGAGGATAGAAGAACTCCGCCCGCGATGGCTGTCGATTGTTGTAGGCCGCGTCATAGCGGAAGCGAATCACGTCGCCGGGGATTGCCGCGTCAATGTAGCCGACGCTGCTGTCGCGAATGACGGGGCCATCGGGCTCCTGGGCCACGGCATTTTCCGCCGCAGCCGCGAGAAACGACAAAGCGGCCAGCGCCGCGGCAGCTCGCCAAGAACGGAAAATGCGGATTTCGGTCATGTGCGCGCGATGATCGCTTGGTGCATAGAATCCCGTTGAATCATTATCGTGCCTCCGCAACAGGGAGGTCCAGCGGCGAACGCCGACAGCACAAAAATGCCAGCGATTTGACGGTGCTAGCAGCCGCCACGGCACTGTCAGGGCGGCGATGCTTTCTCACGGGCCTTGGCCAGAAGGTCCGCCAGCGCCTGCTTCAGCTCGCCATTTCCCTTCAGCGTCGCGGACAGCGACAAAGACGCTTGCTCAATGCTGTTGAGATCGGCAAAGCCTTTCTGTGAAAGCTGCCGGAGCAGCGCCAGCGCCTGGCCAAGCAAGCGCGCCGACTGCCGCCTGCGCTCGTCCGCTGACAACTGAGCGTCGGCTTCCGCGGCAGCGCCCGCCCGGATCAGCAGGCAAGCTGCCTGGAACTCGTCACCGGGCGAGCCGCCGGCAATTTTTGCAAGCTGCGTGGCTGCGTCCGCGGCAGCCGCATGGTCGCCGAGCTGCAGCGACGACTCGGCCAGGTAGCGATACTGGCTCCGCAGGCTGAGCTGGTAGTCCGGATGATCTGGATTCGCCTGGAGCGCTTTCTCGAGATATTCGGTTCCCTCCTGCAAGTACCGCCGCGACTTCTCGGCATCGTCCATCTGCAGGTAAACCCAACCCAGGTTTCCGAGCGTCATTCCCAGATCGCCGCGGTAGGCGGGCAGCGCGTTGGACTGCGCGTCCAACTGCCGCAGGCGCTGGCAGGCGTCGAGCCAGGCCGTTTCGGCAGCGGGCAAGCCGTCGGTCGTAACCAGCACGGCAGCCAGGCTGTTCTGGCAATTGGCCAGCTCCTGCAGGAACACCGGCACATGCGGATAGTCGGCAACCAGCGTGGCAAGCGTCTGCCGCGCCAGATTGTATTGCTCCTTGGCCTGGGCAAGTTGCTTCTCGGCGCGGAAGGCGTTGCCGCAATTGACGCGGGCCACCGCCAGTTCGAAGCGATATTCCGGCCGCTGAGGATGTTCCTCGGTCAGCTTGCCGAGCAGGTCGATTGCCTTTCGGTAGGCATCGATCGCCGCAGGGGCGCGATTGCTGGCGCGCAGGACCGGCCCCAGGTTGATATAGGCCCTGGCCAGCCCTTGCCGGTTTAGGGGCCGCTCGAAGTGGTCTCTGACCAGCTTGTCGAGCAGATCGATTGCCTGCTGGAGCACTTTTTCCGCGTCGCCAAAGCGGTTTGTTTCGCGGTAAAAAATCCCCAGGTTGTAGTAGGTTTGGGCCAGCTCCTGTTGGTACTCGAGCACGGCGGGTTGCTCGCTGACCAGCGACTGTTGCAGCTTGAGAGCTTCGGCGTATGCCGATTCGGCGGCTTGCGATTGGCTCGCTTGCCGGTGCGCTTCGCCCAGAAAGTTCCAGCAGTAGGCCTGCCAGCGGCGGTAATCGGGCCGGTCGCGATCGTTCCGCAGCAGCTCGTAGATGGCAATCGCATCGCGGTAGGCGCTCTGGGCTTTCTGGTGGTTACCCAGCCACCTCTCGATGTCCCCCATGCGGCGATAAGCGTGCCCGATGTCCTGTCGCAGCCGCGCGTCGCCCGCCCGGTGCCGCAGAAACTGCTGATACAGCCCAAGCGCCTTTTCCAATTGCGGTCGCCTGTGCTGCTCCTGGCCCGGTTCGTACGCCAGCCGCTCGGGCTCCATGTCTGCAAGCATTCCATCCACCGCCACGATCGCAGCCCGATAATTCTCCTCCGCCAGGTCCCGCTGGTTACGGACCTGCGCGCTGTACCACTGATTGCCGACGAGAAATCCGATCGAGCCAAACAGGGCCAGAGCAATCAGCGCCGCGGTGGCCGGTCGGCGTTTGGACCACTTCCACGCGCGGCCGACGAAACTCGTGCGCCGCGCCAGGATCGGCCGATTCTCCAAGTACCGCCCCAAGTCGTCCGCCAGGTCGTCGCCGCTCGCATAGCGCCTGGCAGGATCTTTCTCCAGGCACTTAAGACAAATGGTCTCGAGGTCCCTGGGAATCCGTGGCTGCAAGTAACTCGGCGGCAGTGGCTCGCGATGAATGACCTGATCGACTGTAGCCAACGCCGTCTCGCCAACAAATGGCGGCCGCCCCGTGAGCAATTCGTAAAGGACTGCGCCGAGCGCGTAGACGTCGGTCTTCGGTCCAATCGCTTCGATCCGCCCCTGCGCCTGCTCGGGAGACATGTAATTCGGTGTCCCCATCACCGTGCCATCCACCGTTTGTCCGGCTTCGCCGTCCAGCCGCTTGGCAAGGCCGAAGTCAGTGATCTTCGCCGTCGTGCCGCTGATCAGGTCCCCTGCCGCAGAGCCGCGTTTGCGCTCACGCGGCTGCTCGTCCGCGGCAGCCAGCAAAATGTTCGCCGGCGTCAGATCACGGTGGATTATGCCGCGGCGATGTGCGTGGGCGACCGCGCGGCTGAGCGTTTGCACAAGCTGGGCGGCCACGACTGGCGGCTGCGGCGTTCCGGCCAATGTCCGCGCCAGGCTGCTGCCGGCAACATATTCCAGGGCTAAAAACGGCCGCCCGTCATGCTCGCCGATTTCGTAGATCTGGACGATGTTGGGATGCTGGAGGCGCGAGACCGCTTCCGCTTCCTGGCGAAACCGGACGATGGCGTGCCCGAGAGCATACTTGCTGGCCAGAATCATCTTGATGGCTACAAAGCGGTCCAGACCCGGTTGCCGCGCTTTGTAGACCACGCCCATGCCGCCGCGGCCCAATTCGCTGACCACCTGGTAATTGCCGATTCGCTCGGGCGCTGCGCTGCTGGGGAGCGTGTCCACGTCGTGTGGAAGTTTGAGCGTCGGGACCTGATTCACCAGCGGCGGGATTACAGCCAGCGGCAGCGTGCTCTGATCGTCGTCGACCGTCCGCGCTGCGGCCAGTGTTTCCTGCGCCTGGGCGGCACTTCCGCAGTAGGGGCAAGCGGGCTGGCCCGCTGTGCGATCGGGCGACGGCTGATCCGCCTGCCACTCGTGCCCCTGTGCGCAGACGAACAATTGCGCCATGAGAATTTTCCGTCGCAAACTACTTGCTGCCACCCAGCTCGCCGGGAGCTGGGTAAGCGGTGTCGCCCGTCGCGGCCCATTCCACACAGCGGATCAGCAGCGTCTGGAAGCCCACACTTTTCATGGCCTCCACGTCGTGCCCCAGGGCGTTCTGGCAGACGCGCCCCTTGCCATATTTGTTCACCCACACCATCGGCTCATCCTTGCCGGTGTTCTTGGGGTCCTTCGACGGATCGGAAAAAGCGGTGACCAGAACTTCGCTCCCCTCGATGATCAGCGAGTTCTGATACAGCTCGTCGCGCCCGTGCGGAAAGGACTTGATGCCGCGGGTGATCGGATGGTCCTTCTGCGTTTTGACTGTGAACTCGTGCATTTTCCCGTGGAAGCCCTGCTTTCGCCAGCCGCCGGCGGTGATCTTCTCGAACAGGCGGTCGAATTCGCCTTCGCCAGTGAATGCCGACGAGGCGTGGTGATAAACTACCAGACCCTTGCCGGATTCGATCGCCTCGGCAAAAGCCCGCTTGTTGTCGTCGTTCCAAACGCTGTCGGCATTCTCCATGGCCCCTTTGGCCGTGTTGCGATAGTTGAGCAGCAGCACGTCGTACTTGGCGAGGTTTGCTCCGATGAGGTCCAGCCGCGGCCGCTCGGTGACTTCGACCTTGTGGCCGGCCTTGGTGAGCACCTCCTTAAGGAACGGCGTAGTCTCCTTCCAGTTGTGGCCGTGGTCGCCGGTGATGATCAGCACGCGAGCCGGCTTGGCGGCCTGCGCCCACGCGGAGGCAGAGGAGAGGAGCAGTATGATTACGGAAGAAATGAGGGTCCGCATGGTACATTCTCCGAGGAAAGGGTGCGGTCGAGTTTGAGACGATCAAGATTACGAATGGACGATTGAGATTCTAATCCTCATTGCTCATCTTTCTCCTGCTCTAACTCCTCTTCAGCCAGGACTGCCCACGCAGGATAGGTCTCGTCGCGGCCGCGGGCGGCGTGCCACAGGATGCGATTGAGCGTGTCTTCGTCCGCTTCGTCAATGTCGTCCAGCGGGAGCTTGAGCGAAACCTCCGCCCAGTGCCGCTGGCGCGGATCCTGGATTTGCGACATTTGGGGATTCAATTGGACCAGCGGGATGTTGTTGGGCAGCGCCCTATACGCTGCCAAATTCGGCTGATCGACGAAGCAGCTCGCCATCGGCGTGGCCGAGGCGTCGAATTGATTCATCGGCGGCAGCCCGAGGATCAACTCCATCGTGCGGACCATGCTGGTCTGGTTGAAATTCGTGCTGTCCACGGCGCGGCGCTTGGTATAGGGGCTGATCACCAGGGCCACGGTCCGGTGTCCGTCGATATGATCGAAGCCCGCCTGAGGATCGTCCTGCACGACGAAAATGCAGGATTCCGCCCAGAACTTGCTGCGGCTGACCGCTTCCACGATGCGGCCCAGAGCCAGGTCGTTGTCGGCCACTGCCGCCGCGGGCGTGGGCATGCCAGGGCGCGTGCCGGATGTGTGATCGTTCGGCAGCAGCATGATCATGAAGTTTGGCAGCTCGCCCTTGGCCTCAAAGTCCTTCAACTCGCGGATGAACTGCTCGGCCCGATACACGTCCGGCACGATGCTGGGAAAGCCGATGGCCGTGGGGCACAGGTGGGGTGCGAGCGACTCGATGGCAGCAGTCGCGCGAATTTCGATTTCACCCTTGTTATCAACAAAGTCGCGGTAGCACTCGAGGAAGGTCGGTCTCTTTTCCCGGGCGGCATCCTTCCAGCGGATGGTCGCCTTGACAAACTCGCCGTAGACCCGCAGCGATTTCTTGTGCGCCAGCACGTTGTCCCAGATGAAGCCGCTGCTGGCGTAGGCCATCGCATCGCCGCCCCAATAGGGATAGCTGCGCGGCCAGCCGCCGAACGCCTTCTCGATGTAATCGGTGACGAACGCCTCGTTGGTCCACTGGTGGCCGTCGGCACTGAGCGTCCCGCTACAGTAGAAGTTGTCCAGCAGAACGAATTCATCGACCAGCTTGTGGTGGTTCGGCGTCACCTCCCGGCCGTAGATGCACAATTCGGGATCCCCCTCGCCGCGCTCGATGTCGCCAAACACCTGGTCGTAGGTGCGGTTCTCCTTGATGATGTAGAGCACGTGCTTGAAAACCGACGGTTCGCCATGCCGCTCGGGCACGGGGCGCGGCCGCGCGTTTTTTCGCGGCGGCGACAAGGCGCTGATCGACTCGGTCAGGCGGTTGTTGGCCAGGACGGTTTTTGTTTGCTCGGCAAGCCGCTCGGCGCTCGGGAGAGGAATCAAAGACACGGTCCCCAGGTAGTCGTGCGAGTTGTAGCCGTGGACCGGTTTGCCGTCGATCTGCCGGCTCTCCTTCCAGTCCACATTCCGCGAGCCGATTCCTTTGACGTTGGCGACGTAGAGCGCCTTGCGCTGCTCATCGAGCACGATGCCCGCCGGGTACCACCCCGTGGGAATGCAGCCGAGCAGGCGGCTCTTGCCCGGCTCGAAGGCAATGACCGCCACGGCATTGTTAGTGCCGTTGGACACATACAGCGTCTGTCCGTCGGCGCTGATGGCCAGCGCGCTGGGGGAACTGCCAAAGAGGCGGTTTTCCGCTGGCCGAGTGCCAATCGTTTCCACGACCTGATTCTTCTGCGTGTCGATGATGGCGACAGTGTCGCTGTTGGCATTGGCCACGAGCACGTAGCGGCCGTCGGGCGTGGCGATGATGCCGGCGGGGTGCAGCCCCACGACGATCTGCGTCAGCTCCTTGCCGGCCTTGAGGTCCACGACCGACACGGACCCGTCGCTGGCGATGAAGCGCTTGGGATCGACGCGCACCGGCGAGCCGTCCCCCGATGCGGCCGCGGTGTCCTTGGGTCCGGGATGCCGGCCGGCCCAGTTGCTGACGTAGGCTTTGTCTCCGATCAGCACGACGCCATAAGGGGCGCTGCCCACAGGAATCTCGCGCACGATCTGTCCGCTCTCCAGCTCGATTTGGGCCAGCGAGTTTCGCAGATTGAGCACAACCCACAGGCTTTTGCCTTGCGAATCGAGCGCCAGTCCAATCGGCACGGCGTTCTTTACGTCCGCCGCCGGCGGCAGTGGCTGCCTGGTCGGCGACTGCGGCCCCGTTTCGCTGTTAGCCGCGTTTTCTTTGTTCGCGCCGGCGGAGACAGGCAGGCTGATCGGCATCTCGGCAGTGAGCTGGCCGTCATCGCCGACCGAAAAGACGCCGATCGAGCCGCGAATATTGGATGCCAACAGCCGCTTGCCGCCGGGAGTGAACACAATGCCGGCATAACTGCCGCTGGCGTGCTTCGCGCGGGAAACCAGCGTGCCCGATTGCGGGTCGATGATGACCACGTGGCCACGCTCGAGCACCGCCAGCCAGCGCCCATCAGGACTCAGCGCCACGTCGGTCGGCCGCCCGCTGAAAGCCACCTGCTTTCCGGCCGGCGACAGGACCTGGTTCGTCGGCACGACGATTCGCCCGGAAGCGCTCTCGCCGATGCGCAGATTCTCGTAACTGGGCGCGGGCTCTTGGCCCACGAGCGCGATCGCCTGCATGCCCACAACGACGGCAAACAACAGCGCGGCGGTGCGATTCATCCTTCGATCCTTGCCTGTGCGACCAGCTCGTGATGCCCAACCGCAATGTTGTTACTTCTTCCCGACGCAATACAGCACCGACGTGCTGCGAAGAAAAACCTGTCCGCCGCTGGGGGTCGGCGAGGCGCGAAAGATCTCGTTCTGGCCGGCAGGGATCTCGTTCTCGGCGACGACCTGGAGCTTGGGGCCTGGCTCGATCACGATCGTCTTGCCATCCTCATTCAGAAAATAGACAAGTCCACCGGCCGCAATCGGCGAGCCGCTGAATTTGCCACTGAGCCTCTCCTTCCAATAAATATGCCCGTCGGCCGCCTCGTAGCACGTGGCGATGCCGCCCATGTCGCAGACGATGATGAATTGGCCGACGACGATCGGCGACGGGCAGTCGCGGCCCCCTTTTCGCGGCGTGTGCCAGGCCATGCGGCTCTCGGTCACGTCCTCATCGCCGCCGGGGCGCACCGAATAGATATCGCCGGCCAGGCCGTTGACGACGCATAGCAATTCACCAGCAGGAGTGACCGTCGGCTCGCCGCGCCCGTTGAAGCTCTTGCAGAACCACAGCTCTTTCCCCGTGGCCGGATCGTAGGCTTGCACCCCTTCGTGGCCGTTGAGCACCAGCTCGCGCCGCGCGGGCAACTCGACGACGATCGGCGTACTCCAGCCGCGATGGTCGCGGCGCTTGGTGCGCCAGGCTTCCTTGCCGGTTTTCTTGTCGAATGCCACGATGTAGGCGTCGGTATCGGCATCGCAGTTTTGTACGACAAGGTCGTCGATGATGACGGGACAGGCCGCGGTTCCCCACGGTCCCTCGAACTGGCCCAGGTCCTTCGACCAGAGATGCTTGCCCTCGACGGTATAGGCGTGCAGGCCGCCGCGGCCGAAGAAGGCGACTACAACCTGGCCGTCGGTGACACACGTGGCGGAGGCCCAGCAGTTCATGCGATGAATCGGCTCGGGCTCTCCCTTCCAGGCCGATTGTTGCCAGAGAATCTTGCCGTCCTTGCGATCGACGCAGAGCACCAGCCGCTCCTTGCCCTGGTCGAGTGCCGAAGTTAGGAAGATGCGGTCCCCCCAAATGATCGGCGAAGATTGACCGATTCCGGGGAGCGGCGACTTCCACACGATGTTGTCCGCCGACCACTTCACAGGCAGATCGGCCTCTGCCGTGTGACCGTTCCCCTGCGGGCCGCGCCAGCGCGCCCAGTTTGTTTCCGCCGCTGGCAGAACGCTCAGGGGCGAGAAAAGGGCGACCAAGAGGATCAAAACATCCAGACGAAATCGTGACATGGCGTCGAATCTTTCACTAACGATGCACAGCAATGGAGTGCGGCTGCGCTGATTCGCAGCCAGGGGTTGGTCAGCTCGTCTGCCTGCCGCCGGCCTACTTCAGCTCCGCCAGAATCCGCGCCTTCTCATCCTCCAGCGGAAACGGTGCGTAGGTGGCCAGTGCCGCGGCCGTGGCGCGGAGCGAGACGGCGCTGGCAGGGACGGAGGGCGAACTGCGCTCGGTGCGCCGCTCGATGGCGTCGGCCCGTTTGTCGCGCTTAGCCATCTCCACGGTCTCCTGGTTGATGCGATCGAGCTGGCTGGCGACGTCGGCTTCCGATTTCCGCTGACGGGCGGCCAGTACGGCCCGCTGCGACTGCACTCCGGCGGCCAGCCGGTTGACCGCCGTCAGGTCGGCATCGTATCGCGCGCCGATCACGGACAGGCGTTCCAGGTCGGCCACGTAGAGTTGCCGCCGGCCGGCGTCCCTTTCGCTGTCGAGCAGGTTTTGGAGAGCGTTGATCTCCGCCTGGATCCGAAACAGCTCGCGGTTAAGTGCGCCGGCCCGCCGCTCCAATTGGGCCAGCTCGGTTACCAGCGGCCGATCCTGCCTGGCGAACTCGGCCAATTCGTCCTTCAGTTCCCCCTTCAACTTGTCGCTCCGCTCCTGCAATTCCTTGCGGCGGTCGGCGCGCTCCTGCCGCTGCGCGGCAAGCTCCTCGAGCGTCTTGGCCCGGGCGTCCTCGGACGCTTCCTTGGCCGCGTCAGTGTGGGCGTCCTTGGCGTCGGTCAGCTCGATATGTTTTTGCAGCACGGCGTCGCGCGCTTCCTCGAACGCCGCCAGCCGCGATTCGCTCAAACCCTCAGCAAGCTTGCGCTCCGCCGCCTTCCGCTCGGAAAGTCGCACGCTGGCCGATGCGGGGCCGCCGAGAAAGCCGTAGATCTGGCCAAGGAACGACACGTGCTCGCGGAGTGCGGTTTCATCATCAGCATTCGTCGACTCTTTGTCTCCAATCGCATCGGCCAGATCCTGCGCGGCGACCATCGTTCCGCCATAGTTTTTGAGCATTGCCGACAGCCAGACCCGCGCCCGCAGGGCTGGCAAATGTGACGATTCTCCTTTGAGCAGCTCATCGATGTGCTTCTGGGCGTCGGCATATCGCCCCTGCTTGATGAGCAGGACGGCGATTGCATACAGCGCCTGCGGCGAGCGGCCGCCGGCTGTCAGCGCCGCGCGGGCTTGTTCATCCCCAGCCGCACGAGCCTGGGACGACGTTCCCCAGCCCACTTCGAGCATCTTGGCCAGCGCCGGATTCGCGGCCTTGGCATCGCCCCACGCGGCACACGGCACCGCCAGCAACAAGGCCGCACCGGCAGCGCACGCACCTGCAAATAGCCCCTTCATGGCATCTCCCTGTCGGCGCACCGCGCCGGAGAAAGGACCCCTCTTCGCCCATCATGGTATCGGCTAAAGAGGTCCAATGGCAAGTTTTTCGTGCCAGCCCAGACGCGGCCCGACTGGATAGGAACCGGGAGAGGTCAAGAGCCTATGGCGGATAGCATCAAGTCAGCGAAAAGTGTTTACGTCTTTTCCGGAATCCGCATGGCGTAGAAGCTCCGCCACACGAAGACCAGGGCAATGGCCAGCATCACCACGCCGATGTACGGGCCGTAGTTGGTCGTCTTATGGATGTCAGCCGCCAGCTTCATGGTGACGGCGATTTCGACGGCCAGGAGGCCAAACAACGTCGAGAACTTGATAATCGGGTTGAGGGAAACGCTGGTGGTGTCCTTGAACGGGTCGCCGACCGTGTCGCCAATGACGGTGGCCGCGTGCAGCGCTGTCCCCTTTTCCTTGAGATCGACCTCGACCAGCTTCTTGGCGTTGTCCCACGCGCCGCCAGCATTGGCCATGTAGATCGCCTGGAACAAGCCAAACACGGCCAGCGACACGAGGTACGCCACGAAGAAGTTTGGATCGAAGAAGGCGAACGCCAGCGTGATGGTCATCAGGGCGATGAAGATATTGATCATCCCCTCCTGCGCGTACTTCGTGCAGATCTGCACGACCGTGCGGCTGTCGTCGATGTCGGCCTCCTTTTTGTCCAGCCGCATGTTCTTCTTGATGAATTCGACGGCCCGGTAGGCGCCGGTGGTCACCGCCTGCATCGAGGCGCCGGAGAACCAGAAAATCACCGACCCGCCGCAGATGAAGCCCAGCAGCACCGGCGCGTCGGTCAGGGCGAGGTGCAGGAGCCCCTTGTCCTTGAGCAGCAGGATGATCGCGAAAATCATCGTCGTCGCGCCCACGACGGCAGTGCCGATGAGCACGGGCTTGGCGGTCGCCTTGAACGTATTGCCCGCCGAGTCGTTGGCCTCCAGGTAGTGCTTGCCGCGGACGAAGTCGGGCGTGAAGCCAAAGTCCCGCTCGATCTCCTGCTTGATGCCGGGGATGTGCTCGGTCTGGGCCAGTTCGAAGATCGACTGCGCATTGTCGGTCACCGGCCCGTAGCTATCGACGGCGATGTTCACCGGCCCCATGCACAGGAAGCCGAAGGCCACCAGGCCGAAGGCGAAGATCGAGGCGTACTCTCCCATCACGTTTTTCAGGCTCTCGTTAATGCCGGCAAATTCCATCGGAAGGCTGACGTAGTAGGCGATCCCCATCAGACCGGCGATCAGCATCCCTTTCCAGAAGGCGCTGAAGTTGCCCGCCACAATGCCGGACAGGATCGTCAGCGAGGCACCCCCTTCGCGGGAGGCCGTGACGATCTCGTGGACGTGCTTGGAGTGGGAGCTGGTGAAGATCTTGGTGAACTCGGGGATCAACACGGCCGCCAGCGTGCCGCAGCTAATGATCGTGGCCAGTTGCCACCACAGGTTCGGAAGCGTCGTCGGTGACTCGCCTTGAACCACGACCGACAGATCGCGAATCAGCAGCCAGCTCATGCCGAACGACGTCGTGATGCATAAGATCGAGGCAATCCAGATCAGGCGGGTCAGCGGCTGCTCGAAGTCGAATTCCTTGAGCCCCTTGTACTTGGCTTCCGAGATCGCCTGGTTGACGAAGTACGACACGCCCGACATGAAGTCCATCAGGAACCGCATGGCGAAGATCCAGACGATGAACTTGGCCTGCAAATCGAGGTAATTGGTGGTGTGCGTCGCCTCGTTGCTCGCGATGAAGGACGTGTTGACCGGCAGCCCCAGGAACGCGCGAATATTGGCCTCCGTCAGCGCCAGCGTGATAAACGAAATCAGGGCCACGCCCGTGACCCCGTACGTCTCGAAGCCGTCCGCCGTTGGGCCGACCGAGTCCCCTGCATTGTCGCCGGTGCAGTCGGCAATCACGCCCGGGTTCCGCGGATCGTCTTCCTTGACGTTGAAGACGATCTTCATCAGGTCGGAGCCGATGTCTGCGATCTTGGTGAAAATGCCGCCAGCGATGCGGAGGGCCGAAGCGCCGAGCGATTCGCCGATGGCAAATCCCAGGAAGCAGAAGCCGACAATTTCCCGCGGGACGAAGAGCAGGATGATGACCATCATCACCAGCTCGAGCGAAATCAAAAACAGGCCGATCGACATGCCGGCCCGCAGCGGGATATTGACCACGTCCCACGGCACGCCGCGGAGCGAGGCGAAGGCCGTGCGGGCGTTGGCATAGGTGTTGACCCGAATGCCGTACCAGGCGACGGCATACGAGCCGCCCATGCCGACGACAGAAAAGAACAAGACGAGGATCAGGGTGACGATCGGACTGATGGTGGCCGCCGCTTCGCCCGGCTTGGCTTCATGCGGGGAGGCGAGGAGATAGTAGGAGATGGCGATGGCGATCAGGACGAAGAGCATCAGCAGGAATTTGCCCTGCTGGATGAGATACGTCTTGCAAGTCTGGAAGATGATCTCGGCGATGTCGAGCATCGACTTGTGCGCCGGCTGCTTGTAGATCTGATAGAGCTGATAGAGGCTAATGCCCAGCGTCCCCGTGATCACCAATGCACCGATGGCCAGCAGATTCCACGCACTGATGCCTCCCAAGCTCGTGAAATGTCCCTTGCGCAGGTCGGGGATGGCCAGGTCAGCTTCGCTGGCGGAAGAAACCGCCTGGAGGACAAGCGGCAAAACGGCGGCAGCAAGGAGGATGGCGGGCATAATAAATGGATTGGCCCGCTTCCAAAGAGGTTTGACGTAAGGCATTGTGAAGCTTGTCCTTAGCAGTTTGTGCCGAAATTCACAAAGTAGGGTGCCAGAGCCTGGACCGCAGTCGGTAGCTGGGGCATTCGCAGCAGTGCGCAGAGACGGGCGGTCGCCGAGCGTCCGGGTGGGTCGAGCCGGAAAACTAACAAAAGGTTAAGCGGGGGAGTGTAATCGGCCCTTGCGGAAGCTGTCAACCGTAGCGCGGGGGCGGAAGGCGGGAGGGATACCCTTGTGGAGAACGTGCTGCATTGGACGGCTCACGAAGAGTGCCGACTACGACTCGGCCGGCGGAGCTTCCCCCGGGTCCGCGTCCGGTTTCTGCTCCTTTTTCTTCTCATAGAGCTGCAGTAGCTGGCCGAAGGATCGCATGGCCTCTTTCCCCTCTTCCATCGCCTTGGTGATGGGTTTGACGACTTTGGGCTTGGTCGGTTGGCGTTCGATCACTTTGGGGCCATGAGACTGCGGCCGTCCGCCGCCGCCGCGGCGCTGGTCCCGGCGGCCGCCATGCTGCGTGTGCGGAGCCGGTGGGCGTCCGCCGGCGGGGGGCGCGGAACCGGCGGCAGCACCGGCGACTTGAGGCTGCGGCCGCGGCTGGCGCTGCTGCTGCTTGGGCTGCTGGGGACGCTGGGGGCGCGGCGGACGCTGCTCTTGACGTGGCGGACGCTGCTGCCGCTCGTGACCCGGCGGGATGGCGGTCAGTGATACGCGGCGGCGGGCCTTGTCCACCTCGACCACCCACACCTTAAGCACGTCCCCGACGCCGACGACTTCGTGTGGGTCCTTGATGAACCGATCGGCCAGCCGGCTGATGTGAACCAGGCCGCTGTCGGAAAGTCCAATGTCCACGAACACGCCGAAATCGACGACGTTCAGCACCGTGCCTTGCAATTCCATCCCTGGCGAAAGGTCCTCGAGCTTCATAATGCCGCGGCGGAAGATCGGCGGCGGCAAATTGTCGCGCGGGTCGAGGGCCGGGCGCGTGAGACTATTGAGGATGTCACGCAGCAGGTGTGTGCCGATGGCCAGTTCAGCGGCCAGTTTTTCGATTTCGACGCCGCTGGCCCGCTCGGCAATCAGGTTGCGCGTGGCGGCAGGGGTTTCTGGCGGCGCCACTGGCGTTAAATCATTCGCCCTATCCGCATGCGAGGGAGTGTCCATCTTGGGGTGAGGGGGAGCAGCGTTTTCGGCCGCAGTTTCAGGCGCTGCCTCTGTGCCACCCTCCTGGGCTAGCGGAAGTGTGGGCGAGGGGGGGAGAGGAGGAGCGGGAGAAGACAGCCCATTTACAATTTCCGAAAAAGGGACTGTCGCCGCGCTGCTCATCTCGGCCGCTGACGCCGCCTCGCGCTCTGCCTCGTTTTGGGCAACCGCTGATGGCTCCTCACTTGAGGTGAACGCCGCGGAAGTCTTGCACGCCTCTCCTTCTTTCTCACTTTGCCCTTCCGGTTGGGAAGCGGCTGGCACTTCGGCATCCACCGGCGCCGTCGCGAGATTCTCCCCAAACTTCAGCTTCATCTGCTGCGGACGGACCGGGGCGGGGACGCTCTTGGCCAGCTCGCTAACGTCGCAGCCGAGCTTTTCGAGCACCGCCTGAGCGATGTCGTAGCTTTCAGGATGGATCCAGGTGGCGTCGAGCGGATTCTCGCCGCCCAGGATTTTCAAAAAGCCGGCTGCCTGGACGAAAGTAGCGTCACCGAAGCCGCTTACCTTTTTCAATTCCTCGCGGTTCTTGAACGGCCCGTGCTCCCGGCGAAATTCATAAACCCGCCGCGCCGTGAGGGCGTTCATCCCTGACACGTACCGCAACAATGCCGGGCTGGCGCTATTCACATCGACGCCTACGAAGTTCACGCACGATTCGACAACCCCGTCGAGCGAATCTTGCAGGTGCTTGGCTTTCAGATCGTGCTGGTATAAACCGACGCCTAGATTGGCCGGATTGATCTTGACCATCTCCGAGAGCGGGTCGAGGAGCCGGCGGCCGATGGAGACCGCGCCGCGCTGCAACGCGTCGGATTGCGGAAGCTCCTCGCGTCCGAGCGGGCTGGTCGAGTAGATGCTCGCGCCGGCCTCGTTGACGACAGTGTAAGACGTGTCGCGGTCCTTGAGCTCTTCGCCCAGCACGTCGGCTACGAGCTGCTCCGTCTCGCGGCAGCCAGTGCCATTGCCGATGGCGATCACCGAGACGTTGTGCTGGCGGGCGAACTCGGCCAGGCGCTGGCGGGCCTTGGCGCGGCGATCTTCCTTGCCGATGACGTACACCACGCCGTGTCCAAGGAGGTTGCCGAATTCGTCGAGGGCGACCATTTTGCAGCCGCTCTTGAAGCCGGGGTCGATGGCCAGGACGCGGCGGCCGCGAATGGGCTGCTGGAGGAGAAGCTTCCGCAAGTTGCGGACAAACACATCGACAGCATGCTCCTCAGCCTTTTCGGTCTGCTCGCGGCGAATCTCGCGCTCCAGGCTGGGGATGATCAAGCGCGTCAGGGCGTCGAACAGGCAGTGGCGCAGGAAGGAGGCGTGGGGATGGTCGGGAGCGATCAGCAGATGGACCGACTCCTGCTCCATGGCTCGCTCGTCGGCTTCGATCTTGACGCGGATGGCCCGCGCCCGTTCGCCGCGATTGATCGCCAGCACGCGGTGCGGCGGCACGCGGTGCAGCGGCTCGCTGTAGTTGTAGTAGTCTTTGAAGGCGTGCTCGCCGAGCACCTTCTTCTTTTTCTTCTTGTTCTTCTTTTTCAGGTCCGCGATGGGAATGGGGACGGTAGCCGGCGGCGTGAAGAGGCGCGGCCGCGCGTCGGACGAGGGAGAGGAGGCGGAGAGAGAAGAGGGAGATTCGGTGACCGCAGACGGGCCTGCTTCAGGAGAGGTTTCTGCGGCAGGAGGGAGTGAGACGGAAAGCGGGGGACAGGGCGAAGTGTTTTCAGCAACGATCGTCTCCCTGTCTTGTTCAGCCTCTGCTTTCGCTGCCTGAACCGCCTCGGCAATTGCCGACATGGGAACCGTGGCGGCGTTATTGCTCGCTTGTACCGCCTCGATGATCGCCGACATGGGGACAGTGGCCGCGCTGGACGCAGCGGTAGTCGCCGCCATCGCTTGAGGTTGTAATTCGGCGGCGTTCGTTTCCGCGACCCCCTCGTGCTGGGGCACTCCGCCACTAGACTGCTCCATCTCTCCCCCGCTCCCGCTCTCCCCATCGCTGGTTTGCAACCCAGGTGCAAGCTCCAGTGCAGTCTCGTCTGTCGCCGCGGGTTCAGCCGGCGCTGATTCAGCCGGCGCTGCTTCCGGCGCCGGGGGCGCTTCCACCTTGGCGCAGACGATTCGTCCGCTGCGATGGAAAATCCTCCGCAGCCGTCCGCGCAGCTCGGCATTCTCGCTGTACCGCTCGGAGATCAGGTGCCCAACCCCTTCCAGCACTTCGGCGGTGGTGGGCAACTCCTTCTCGGCCGAGATGAAGTCCGCGGCCCGTGCTTCGAGGTTTTCAGCGGCCGGATGAGCTTCGACGATCTCGATCGCCAGCGGCTCGAGCCCCTTCTCGCGGGCGATCGAAGCCAGCGACTGTTTCTTGGGCTTGTAGGGGAGATAGAGGTCTTCCAGCCGCTTGGGAGTCGTGGCGTTCTTGATGTGCTCGGCCAGCTCGGGGGTCAGCTTCCCCTGGGCTTCGATGGTTTTTAGGATCGTCTGTTTCCGCTCGACAAGTTGCCGCACCTTGCCGATCCGCCACTGGATGGCGCGGATCTGCTCCTCGTCCAGGCCGCCGGTGAAATCTTTGCGATAGCGGGTGATGAACGGGACGGTGTTCCCCTCGTCGAGCAGGGCGACGGTCCGTTCGACCTTGTCCGGCGGCAGATTGAGATCGCGGGCGATGTGCCCCAGATCGACCGAAATAGACGAGTTCATCGAAATCTCATATCAGCCGCTAGCGATCAGCGGGCGCGGAGAAGGAGCCCGCCTCAAGCGGCGCAATCTAGCGCCGCGGGCGGGGGTTGTCAAGGATTGCGGGGGAGCAAGCGCCATGCGCGCAATAACGAATGACTCCTCGGCGCGAACCGATATCACTTCTTCTCCGCAAATCGATACGAAAAATTCCAGTACGGATCGGCCGGCGTCGTGCCCCGCGCGTAAGGGAGCGTGAAGATCTCCGTCTTGTCGAACAAGACGTGCAGCTCGGCAGTGCCACAGCGGGCAAAGCTGACCTGCCACTGCGACTTCTCGGCAGTGCCGCGGGCCTCGATCACCGCCAGCAACTCCGGGTTGGTGCCGTAAGCGAAGGCAAAGATGGCGCCATCCTGAAGCTCGGCCTCCGGATCTTGATAGCGGTGCAGCGGGCGGGCCATCAGCCGCAGCTCGTAACGGCTGCCGGTCTTGCCGACTTCGTAGGCCGACAGCTTTCCCAGCAGCTCCTTCATCTGCGCCATGCGGCGAGCGGCGCTCTTTGCCGGCATCGGAGCATCGGGAAACGGCGCGAGCGAGATTCCTGCTGACTTGGGTCGCCATTTCAGCGCGTCCGCGTCGGCCGCCAGGCCCGCGTCCGCCAGCGAAATGCACTCAAACCATCGAGCGCCATACTGCTCGATCGCCAGGAGACAGACCGGCCGCCCCTTGTCCCCCCAAGCCCACAGTGTGGCGTCGTGAAACTCGCGGGCCGGATCGTTAAACCGCAGGATTGGCGACTCCATCAGTGGCACTTTGCGCGGCTTGTCGTCGGTTACTACTTGCACCGTGAACCGCTCGGCAATTTGCCGCATATCAGCCAGCCGTTTTTCGCGGGCCTCGTCCCTTTTGTCCTTATCGGACTCCTCCTGAGCGGACAGCGGCAGACAGAGCGCGAAGAAAAACGCCAGGGAAAAAACTGCTCGGTAGCCCATGGTTTGCCTCCACCCTTTAAGCCAGCCAGCAACTGCCAATCTGCGTACCATTGTACCCGCTTGGCGGCGAGCGACTGGCAAGCGACAGGAAGCAAATTTCCTCGACGGTGGCCGGGTCAGTTTTATTTCATGCTCACCGAAATTGCTGCCGATAATCGATCTAGCGGATTAGCTCGCGACCGGTCGGGGTACGCCCTGCGCCTTGGCCAGCGGCAAAAATTGCCGGTGGCTGCGCGGCGGAGCGATCGGGTGATGCTGGCATCCAGGATGGAATGCCAGCGGAGGGTCGCCCTGCGCGATTGCGCTTGGCAGCCGATGCGAGCTGGCCGCGGGGCATGCAGAAGGGAATCACTTGCAAGGAAGGAATCTGGATGGCACGCAATCGTTTGCGCGTCTACTACGGACCGGAGGACAATGTCCTCACAGCGGAAGGGGGGTCTTCCGCCCGGCAGATGGTAACGCTGCCGCTGACGGAAGTCCTGCCGCTGCTGATGGAAGCTCACCGCGACCGCCGCACGTGGCTGAACGACTTCTCCGACGATCCGATCACGATCTCCAGCGACCTGTACGAAGTGCTCCTGGCCTACGAGCATTTCCGCCGGCCGAGCGCGTGACCGGACAAGGAGCGGAATTCATTCCGCTGCCAAGACCGTCCTGAACGGAAACAAATGCCGTTCGAAGACTGGCCCGCATTCAGCGGGCCTTTTTTTTGCGCTGGCCCGATTCGTCCCCGGTCCACCCCCTGTCGTGACGTATAATTGAACGTCACTACGCGGTCTTTAGGAGAGACGGCGGCTGGCAGCGCTGGCCGGCCACCAGGCGGCACATGGACGAAAAACTCCCCCCCTCGGGACAGGACAACAACGGTTATGGCGCGATTCGCGCCGGCGACGACGAGGATCGCCGCCACCATATCGAGGACCTGATCCAGACGATCAAGGAGTCGGCCGACAAGCTGGCGGCCGACGGCTCCAGCCGCGGCGATTTGAAGCTGCTCTCCCGCGCCATTCGCGAGCTGCGGTACGCCTTCAAAGTTTTCGCCCCCTATCGTCGCCGCCGCAAGGTGACTGTCTTCGGCTCGGCCCGCACGCTACCCGACGAGCCCGCCTACCAGGAAGCGGTCAAGCTCGGCAAAGCCTTCGCCGATCACAACTGGCTCGTCGTTACCGGCGCCGCCAGCGGCATTATGGAAGCGGGGCACATCGGTGCCGGCCGCGACCACGCTATGGGCCTGAACATCATGCTCCCCTTCGAGCAGTCGGCCAACGCCGTGATTGCCGGCGACCACAAGCTCGTCCACATGAAGTACTTCTTCACGCGGAAGCTGATGTTCGTGAAGGAGTGCGATGCGCTGGTCTGCCTTCCCGGCGGCTTCGGAACGCTCGACGAGGCGATGGAAGTCATTACGCTCTTGCAAACGGGCAAGCGCGACATGGTGCCGGTGGTGCTGCTCGATCCCCCCGGCGGCAATTACTGGCCAACGCTCAAGGACTTCATCACCAGCCAGCTCCTCAAGAACAAGCTGATCTCGCCCGAGGACTTGAGTTTGTTCAAGTTGACCGACGACTATCACGAGGCGGTCGAAGAAGTGCTGCGGTTCTTCCGCGTCTATCACAGCATGCGGTACGTGAAACACAAGCTCGTGTTCCGCTTGAATGAGCCGCTGCACCAGCTCAAGCTCGACCAGATCAATGCCGAGTTCGGCGACCTGCTTAGCGAAGGAACCTTCGAGCAGGGAGAGGCGCTGCCAGGGGAAAAGGATGAGCCCGACCTGGCTCATCTGCCGCGGCTCTACTTCTCGTTCAGCCGGCGGAGCTTTGGGCGGCTGCGGCAGCTCATTGATGCGATCAATCGGTGATGATCAAATTCTCGCGGGCGCTGAAGCATGGCGCGCATCCTCGTGTATCGGCTCCGCCGATTGGCGCGCTTGACCATCGTGAACCGCTGGCGCTACACTAACCGCTGAGCTGCGGGGTTTAAGCGTTTTCGGTCCTTCATTCCCGGCGATGGTCACGACTCTCATGGGCACATACCGCGTTCTCACACTTGTGTTGCTGGCGGGCTTCCTGTCAACGGCCGCCGCCCAGGAAAAAACTCCCAAAGCCAGACCACCCAAAATCGATCCCAAGGCAACTTACGAATGCCTGCTGGGTGCCTACGCCAACGACGGCAAGCCAATTCCCTTTATCAACCTTGATATGCCCGACGGATCCAACATGCTGACCGACAAGATCGTGGGGCAGATGCGCGGAAAAATCTCGATCGGCGAAATCAGCTACCGAGCCAGCGGCTACATCGTCATCCCGCGGGAAAGCATGTACGAATTCGATCACAGTTTCGGGTCGCTCAAGCTCAATGGCAAGGAATTGGTTTTTGACCGCAAGCCCACCAGCATGGTCTTGAAGGAGGGGACCTACCAGATCACGCTGTACGAAGCCAATCATGGGCAGCCGTACTTGCAATCTTGCAAGATCAAGATCACCGACAAGAACGATGGAACGAAGGTTCCCATCGTCAATTCCGGTCGCGACATGCAGGCCTTTGTCAGCGCTCCCATTTCCGGCTTTGCGCCGCAGATGGTCACGCCGTTCAATCTGACCGAGCGCGAAATCAAGCAGGAGAAGAAGGGGCGTAAGCAATCCTCTACCCCTTGATAAATCCGCGCCGCCGCTGCTGGCTGTATCGTTCCAGCGCATCGACGATCACCGGTTTGGCGAACTCCGCCGGCTGGAGGTCGTCCACCTCGACCGCTTTTCCCTCCAGCGTCTTGTAGTCGAGGAAGAACCGCTTGATCAGCGCCAGCCGGTGCGGCGGCAACTCGCTGGCCTCGTGAAACCCGTTGAACTCCGGGTCGTTGAGCGCAACGGCCAAGACTTTGTGGTCCTTTTTGCCGCTGTCGATCATCGTCATCAGGCCAATGGCCCGCGAAGTGACCAGCGTCAGCGGCGCAACCGGTTCCTGGCACAGGACCAGCACGTCCAGCGGGTCGTCATCCTCCGCCAGCGTCTGCGGGATGAAGCCGTAATTCGCCGGGTAATGGACGGCGGAATAAAGTATGCGGTCGAGCTTGAGGAGCCCCGTCTGTTTGTCGAGCTCGTACTTGACGCTGCTGCCGCGGGGAATTTCGACCACGGTCAGAAACTCCGCGGGGAGATTCTGGCCGGGAGTGACGTCGTGCCAGGCGTGCATGGGGGAAACAGGAGACGGGGGTCAGGGCTAAGGGGTCACGGACCAGCGGTCGCTTGCTTTCCGTGGGACGACGTCAAATGTAGCACTGCGCGTCGGCGTGAGCGAGCGTAGAATCGCACGTGTTTGCGCCCTGTCATACAATAGGCGCATCAACTAACTCCCGTCTAATCGTCGACATCACTGATGGCCTCCCCCCGCTCCAGCCGCCGCGACCAGCGCGCACGCCCCACTTCGCCGTCTGCTGCGCCGATAGCCGACAGGGCCGCTGGCTGGCGGCGCTTCGCCCTGCTGGCAGCATTGACGGTGGTTTGTGCGGCTGTAATTGCCGTCGGCATGACCATCGTCGGCCTGCGCGATGGCCAGACGCCCGCCAAGACCACGCAAATTTCCGGCGCGACGCCAGCGCTCAAACCGCTCCCCTGGCCCGAAAGTCCGTTTCTCAATACGCACGAAGGTAAGTTCGTCGGCAGCGACAAGTGCCGCCAGTGCCACGCGGATGAGCACCGCGGCTACCGCGAGACCGGGATGGGACGATCGCTGGCCACGCTCGATCCCCAGCAGGAGCCACCCGACGCGGCCGTCGATCATCCGCAGTCGATGCGCCGCTATGAAGTGGTTCGCCGTGACGGAA
This sequence comes from Pirellulaceae bacterium, assembly GCA_035649415.1. Taxonomy (GTDB): domain Bacteria; phylum Planctomycetota; class Planctomycetia; order Pirellulales; family Pirellulaceae; genus DATKDU01. The sequence continues at coordinate 22,795 of DASRJP010000424.1, forward strand.
AAATATATCACCGCGAATTGCTGCTCGCCGGCGGGAAGACGGCAGCGCCGCAGTCGCCTGGCGCTGCCCAGGCCGTGTTGCTCGGCGAGTACCCCATCTCACACGTCATCGGCTCCGGTCGCCACTCGCGCAGCTACCTCTTGGAAATCGACGGGTTCATGGTCGAATCGCCGCTGACGTGGTACGAGTCGCGGCAGGCGTGGGACATGTCCCCAGGCTACGATGTGCCGTACCAGCAGGGTTTTCAGCGGCCGGTCGATCAAGGCTGTCTGTATTGCCACGTCGGCCGCTCCCAACCGCTGGCCGGGACGAGCCATCGCATGGAAATCCAGGAGCAGTGGATCAGTTGCGAGCGCTGCCACGGTCCCGGCTCACTCCACGTCGACCGCCACGAGGAGAAGGCCAAGTCGCAGGCTGCGACAGCCGACGGAATCGACCGCACGATCGTCAATCCGGTGCACCTCGGTCGCGACCTGTCGGTGGACGTCTGTGCTCAGTGCCATCTCCGCTCGACCGCCAGCATCTCGGTCCGTGGCCGGGATCTTTCGCAGTACCGGCCGGGACTGCCGATCGATGCCTTCCGCACCGATTACCGTCTCGACGTGCCGGCTTCGCAAATGACCGTGGTCGGGCACGTGGAACAACTCCGACTCAGCCGCTGCTTCCAGGCGTCGGAAATGACCTGCGTTACGTGCCACAATCCGCACGATATGCCGCGGGGCGAGCGGCGGGCTGGCTATTACCAGGAGAAATGCCTGACTTGCCACAAGCAGGAACAGTGCACCGTCGATCCGGCCGTGCGGGCGCGGGACAGTGCTGACAACAACTGCGTCGTCTGCCATATGCCGTCTTCCCCCACCGACATCCCACACATGGCGTTCACGCATCACCGCATCGGCATTCACGAGCGGAAAGCAGCGGCCACGAGCGAGCCTGCCGTGCCGGACAAAGTCGTCGATCTGGTGGCACTCTCGGATCTCTCTTGGCAAACGCCCCCGGACCGTGCTCGTTCGCTGGGGGGCGCTTACCTGGAATTGTCCAAGCGCGAAGAAGGGATTCGCTTCCAGGAGCAGTACCAGCGCCGCGCCTATTTGCTGCTCGTGGAAGCATGGAAGGCCGGGCTCAGGGAGCCGGAGCTGGCGGCGCACCTGGCCCACCTGGCGACGGTTCTCGGCGAGAGCGGCGTCGAGGAGTATGCGTGGTCCGTCGTCGAGGACACCGAGCAGCCCGGGCGAGTTCGGGTTAACGGACTTTTAGCAATGGCTCACTGGCACGCGCAGCAGGGGCGATACGACGAGGCGGCCGCCGCGGTGCGGGAGGTGACCGGCCTGAGGCGCGTCGCCGGCGATTGGGCCCTCGTCGGTCAGTTCGAGCGGCTCCGCGGCCGCAATGCCGAGGCCATCAAGGCCCTGGAAAAATCAGTGGAGATCGACCCAATGCAAGTGGACGTGCGGCGGCAGCTCATTGCCGACTATCAGCGGGAGAAAAATTTCGAGCAGGCACAGTGGCACATGCAGCGACTGCCGGCGGCGGCCCGCGGCGGGCCGTGAACTGTTAACGATGGGGTCGGGAGTCGTTTCGGATCAACGTCGATGGATTTTGGATAATCGTCGGCCCGAAACGACTCCCGACCCCTTGACCGCTGTCCGATGCGAATATGACCTCTTCCCGCTCCACTCGCCGCGACCGCTCTTCACGCAGCCAGGAGCACCCGCCGCCGGCGGCGCGGGACGCGAATGCCGCCGGCTGGCGGCGCTTTCGACTGCTGGCGGTCGTCGTGGTCGCCGGTGCGGCGATCATCACGCTGGCGGTGACGCTGCTCGGCCGGCGGGTGAATGAACCCGAGGATAAGGAGCCGTCCGCGGCGGAGATGGCGAAAGTCAACCAGCCGCTGCCGTGGCCGGAAAGTCCCTTTGCCAACACGCGCGAGGTAACTTACGTCGGTAGCGATAAATGTATCGAGTGCCACCAGGCGGAGCACGAAGGCTACCGGCACACCGGCATGGGGCGGTCGCTGGCAAAACTCGATCCGAGCCAGGAGCCGCCTGATGCGGTCGTCGAGCATTCGCTCTCGCGGCGGAGGTACGAAGTCGTTCGCCGCGACGGGAAAATGATCCATCGGGAGCTGCTGCTGGCGGCGGACGGCAGGAATGTTCTGCTTCAGGAGCACCCGGTCTCCTACGTGATCGGCTCGGGCAACCACGCCCGCGGCTACTTGCTTGCGATCGACGGCTTTCTGGTCGAATCGCCGCTGACGTGGTACGAGGCGCGGCAGGCCTGGGACATGTCGCCGGGGTACGACACGCCGCAGCAGATGGGCTTTCAGCGGCCGGTAGATCAGGGCTGTCTGGTGTGTCATGTCGGCCGCTCGCAGCCGCTGGAGGGGACGTTTCATCGCATGCAGATCAGCCAGGAGTGGATCGGCTGCGAGCGGTGCCACGGACCGGGATCGCTGCACGTGGAGAAACAGGAGGGCGATTCGCCGGCCCTCACCCGGTCGCTGCGCGACCACCCTCTCCCGAAGGGCGAGGGTTTAGGCGGAACTCCCATCGACCGCACGATCGTCAACCCCAAGCACCTCAGCCGCAAGCTGGCCGACGATGTCTGCGCCCAGTGCCACCTCCGCTCGGTCGCCAGCAGCCTCATCCGCGGGCGTGACCTGGCCGATTTTCGCCCCGGCCTTCCCCTGTCGGCAGTCCGGACCGATTTTCAATTCGGAAAGGGAAACGATCCGATGTCGGTCGTCGGCCACGTGCAACAGATGCGGGCCAGCCGCTGCTACCAGCAGTCGCAAATGACCTGCACCACCTGCCACGATCCGCACGCCGTGCCGCCCAGGGAGCAGCAGGCCGAATACTACCGCGGCAAATGCTTGTCATGCCACAAGCCGGAAGATTGCCACGTCGATCCGGCCGAGCGCAGTCGCACCAGTGCCGACAACAACTGCCTGACTTGCCACATGCCGCGCTCGCCGATTGATATTCCCCACCTGGCGTTCACGCACCATCGCGTCGGCATTCACGATCTGTCCAAACTGGGTCAGCCTGCCGAGCCGCCGGCTGAGGGCGGGCCGCCAGAGCTTGTGCCGCTGGCCGATCTGTCGAGTTGGAGCGAGGCGGACCAGGCGCGGACCTTGGGGAGTGCGTACCTCGAGCTCTCGCAGTCGAAGGAAGGAGCGCGGTGGGGCAAAGAATATCAGCAAAAGTCGCTCGACCTCCTGGTGACAGCGTGGGAGGCCGGGCTGCGCGAGCCGGACCTGGGGGCCAAGCTGGCGCAGTTCACGTCGATGGCGGGCGATTCGCGGGCGATCGAGTTTGCCGAGCAAGTCTTGTCGCACGAAAATCTGCCCGCCCGGCTGAAAGGTAACGCGCTCTTGGCCAAGGCGGACTGGCACAAGCGGCGGGGGGAATTTTCGCTGGCGGCCGCCGCGGCCCGCGAGCTGACGAAACTCCGCCGCTCCGCCTCCGACTGGGCGCTCGTGGGGGAGATGGAGCAAAAGGGGGGCAATCAGACCGCGGCAGTC
>DASRJP010000425.1:0-9077 GCA_035649415.1 Pirellulaceae bacterium
GCCGCGGTGGCGAGCGCCGGCCCTTGCCCCCTCCAATGACCAGATCGATATCGAGCCGCTGGCCAGGCATGTGCCGGCGGAATGCTTTTACATCCGCTTCGGAAAGTTTTCCAACTACCTGTGGCTCAACAAGCTGATCGATGAACACGGCGGTGACTTGTCGAGCATGGTCACGCTCCGCGGCTACTTTCCGCCGCTGAATGACCGTGTGCAGGCGCAGCTCGGCCTGGAGCGGAACAAACTGGCGGAACTCTTCGGCGACCGCGTGATTGCCGACGTCTGCCTGCTCGGCCGCGACACGTTCGTTCGCGAAGGGGCCTCGATCGGTATTCTTTTCCAGGCACATAGTACGGAAGTGCTCGGCAACGACTTGACGCAGCAGCGGCGGCGGGCGCTAGCGCGCGACAAAAAACTCGGATCGGCGGAAGAGACAATCGAGATCGCCGGCCACACAGTGTCGTTTTTTTCCACGCCCGACAATCGGCTGCGGTCGTTCCATGCGGTGGATGGCGATTTCCACCTGGTGACCACGTCGCGGGCGATGGTCGAGCGTTTTTTTGAGGCCGGCCAGGGGAAGGAATCGCTCGGCCAAAGCGACGAGTTCCGGCAGGCCCGCACAAGGATGCCCAACTCGGGCGAGGACACGATCTTCGTCTACATGTCTACGGCCTTCTTCGAGGGTCTGGCCAGTCCACCGTACCAGATCGAGCTGCGCCGCCGGCTACAATCCGTGACCGACATCGAGCTGCTTTCGCTCGCGCAGCTTGCGGCCAAGGGGGAAAACAAGGCCAGCGATGCGATCGAAGACCTGGTGGCGGAGGGATTTTTGCCCCGGGGCTTCGGCCGCCGGCCGGATCGCAGCGGACCGATCATTGCCGGCGGGGTAGTTGTCGATTCGCTCCGCGGCGCGCGAGGCACTTTCCTGCCGATCGCCGACGTTCGCCTCAAAGGCGTCACCGAGGCCGAGGCCGCCCGCTACGAAGCGCTCGCGCAGGCATACTCACAGTCGTGGCGACAGATGGACCCGCTGATGGTGTCGGTGAAGCGTTTTGCTCTCGACAAGAATGGCAAGGAGCGGGTGACGATCGACGGCGCGATTGCCCCGCTCGACGACGGCAAGTATGGCTGGATTCTCTCGATCCTCGGCGAGCCGACGCGGGAGATGATCACGCCGGCGCCGGGGGACGTCATCAACTTCCAGGCCGCGGCCCGCGGAGGACTATTGCTCCCGCAGATTCCGCCGCACCATTTGTTCCTGGGCGTTCAGGATTTGCCTCCGGAACGCGAGTTTGTACCCCGCGGCTTTTTGCAGACGTTTCAGATGCTCCGCGGCACTCCGGGGTATCTCGGCGGCTGGCCGAAACCGGGTTTCCTCGACCTGTTGCCGCCGGCGCTTGGAGGCGGCCCATCGGACGAGTTTGGCTTTTCGCAATTGCCGCTGGGGCTGTGGAAGCGGGAAGGGGCCGGTTTTGCGGTGCTCTCGTTCGATCCGCAACTTCTGGCGGAAACGACGCCGAATTTGCGCGTCACTGAAGCGGCCGAGCCGGCGCAGATTCGAATCCACGTCGGCGACTTATCGCAGGCAAAAATTGCCGACTGGATCAACCGGACGTACTACCAGCGGGCGGTGCAAGCGTCGGAAGGCAACATTCGTTTCTTGAATCTCCTCAATCAGCAATTGCATGTGCCGCTGGAAGACTGCCTGACTACGGCGGAGGACCTCTTGGATGCCCGGCTCCGCTGCACGCTGGGGGGCAAGTATGAGCTGGCCGAAAACCAAGGGGCGCAGGCGTGGCAAACTACCGCGGTCGCTGGACCTACGCCGCCGGCCGATTATCAAGCGCCGCTGCTGGAATGGTTCCGTGGGCTGGACGCCAGCCTGATCAAGCGGGATGAGGACGTCCTGGCGCAGCTGGAGATCGACATGCAGCGCAAAGCCACGGAGGGGATCAAGCTGGATGAATTGCCGCTGTTCAATTTGTTCGGCGGCGCTAGCGAGGCGTTCAAGACCAAGGAGAAAAAGGAAGGGGCGGAGGAACTGCCGCCGCCACTGCCGCCTGTGCCGCGGGAGGCGCGGCCGAGGAGGGGGGAGTTCTAAAACAACTCCGCGATCGACTGCCCGCCTTCCTGGAGAAACCGCGGCCGGCCACGGTAGTCGATGTACTGCGAGCCGCCGTCGACGCCGAAGTGGCGGTAGATGGTGGCCGCAATGTCCGCCGGCGTGATTGGGCGCTCGGCGATATGCCCCGCGTCGCGCTCGGTCGCGCCGATCACCTGGCCATGACGCAGCCCGCCGCCGGCGAAGGTCATCGACATCACGACCGGCCAGTGGTTGCGGCCGTCGGTGCTCCCCTGCGTGCCGATCTGTGGCGTGCGGCCAAATTCTCCCATGGCGATCACCAGCACGTCCTTGTCGAGGCCGCGCTCCATGAGATCGTTAACCAGCGTCGTCAGCAGATGGTCGAAAATCGGTAATAGCGGCCTTAGCCCCTTGGAAATGCCGCCGTAGGGAGGAATGTTGTCGCCGTGCGTGTCCCAGGTGCCGCTGGCGCCGTGGTTGGAAAGGTCGATCGTCACGAAGTTGACGCCCGCCTCGACCAGCCGCCGCGCGAGCAGCGCCTGCTGACACCAGGGGTTATCGCCGTATTTCTGACGCGTAGTTTCCGGTTCGCGCGACAGGTCGAACGCCTCGCGGGCCTTCGCCCCTGAGACCATCTCAATCGCCTGCCGCGAATAGCTGTCCAGTGCCGCCATCGAGCCATCCTGGTCGAGCCCCTGCCGCAGTTTGTCGAATTGCGCCACGAGTTCGCGGCGGGTGCGCATCCGCTCCTGCGGCAAATCGGCCAGCGGCGCTAGCAGTTTCTCCACGTTGCTTGCGATCAGCGGCTCGAACTGCTTCCCCACGTCGCCGGCAAACGCGATATGCGACGCCGATTTCATGTTGAGAACGACGTACGGCGGCAGCGCCGGGTCGTTCGGTCCGCGGAATTTGGCGACCAGCGATGCAATGGCCGGATAATGTTTCGCCTCCGGGTTGGTGCGCGGCTCATGCTGCAAATTGGCCGTCTGCATCACCATGTTCGGTTCGTGATTGGAAAAGCGGCAATCGACCGAGCGAATCACGGTCAGCTTGTCCATCATCCCGGCGATCTTTGGCAGATGCTCGCAGAAGCGAATGCCGACAAGTTTTGTGGGAATCGTCTCAAACGGCCCGCGGATTTCGGGTGGCGCTTCGGGTTTGGGATCGAGCGTGTCGATATGGCTGGGCCCGCCAGTCATCCAGATAAGGATGCAGCTCTTCTTGCCAATCGGTTTGCCTGCCGCCGCTGCCGCGTCGCGCGACGCCAGCAGCCCCGGCAGCGAGAGCCCGGCGAGCCCCGCGACGCTCGCCTTCAGCGTGCTGCGGCGGCTGATGAGACGCACGCCCTCGGCCAATCGGCCGTTAAGGCCGACGAAAGCGTGCTGGGAGATGTGCTGTGGCCGAGCGCAACGCTGCATGCACATCCTCCTCGTGAAATATCAACGTTTACTGATTTTAGCGTACTGGTCCTATCGGCCAAACGCAATGGCGACCTATAGGGAGTCGCCTGTCACGCGCGCTTCGTCCCCACCACAACCTTGATGACCTGGAATCTGCCGGAAAACGGACTGTGTACCTCGACGTCGAAGCCATGCTCCTCGAGCAGCCGCCTGGCCTGCGGCAACAGAAACGTCAGGTAGAACATCACAAACGGCGGGCGCACGAGCAAATTGCGCATGTGCATTGCCGCGTTGAAGCCGCGCGACAGAAGGTAGTGCCGCGACCACCACGGCGGCATTTCGCCAGTGACGAAAACGAACCGGCCGCTGGGACGCAGTGCCGCGGCAATCCGCTCGATGAAACGGGGCTCATCCTTGGGCAAAATGTGGCCATTGGACCCCAGCGTCACTGCCAGGTCGAACTCCTCGCTGAAGTCCATTTCCAACACATCCTGCTGCACAAGCTCGACCCGCGCCTCTCCGGGCTCGTCGGAGAACCGCTGGCGAGCCACCTCGAGCATCCCGCGGCTGAAGTCGATCCCGACGACGCGCCGCCGGCACAGTGGCCGCAGAATGCCAATGACTGCGCCCGTACCGCAACAGACGTCGAGTGCATCGTCGATTGATTGTGGCGGCCCGAGAATCTTCGCCACGCCGTGAAGGATTTCGTCTGGCGTACGAAACGGGGTGTAGTCGAACTTTGGGGCGAGCAAATCGTATCCGCGCTCGGTGGACGAAAGGCACTGCTCGGCCAGTTCCCAGAACGTCGGTCCGCGGGGGTGGAACATGAGACCGGAAATGCTTCAGATCCGAATGTCGGAACTCGGATGGGCCCGCCGCCTAATCAGATTGCATCGACTGCGGCTATCTAGGTTGTTTCAGCCGATCAGGAACGTCGAATACTTTGTTGGTTTTGGCTTCTTGCTTCGTTTTTACCATCGCCAACCTCACCCGCTCCAGCAGCTTCTTCGTCGCCTTAATCCCCTCCGGCTCGCTGAGCATTGAACCTTCGTACTCGATGCCGCAGTAGCCATGGTAGCCGTGTTTCTTGACGACGATGTCCATCATCTTGAAGTAATCGGTGGCCGTCTCGTTCCCTTGTTCGTCGAAGTCGTGGGTCTTGGCGCTGACGGCCTTGGCAAACGGCATCAGCTCGTCCACCCCCTGGTAGCGGTCGTACTCTTCGTCTTTGGAAACATTGAAGTTGCCAAAATCGGGAAGCGTGCCGCAATTGGGAAGATTCACGAGCTTCATCACGCCAGCCAGCCATTTGCCGTTACTTGACAGCCCGCCGTGGTTTTCGACGATCACGTTCAGCCCGTGCTTGGCGCCGAACTCGCTCAGCCGCCGCAATCCGTCGGCGGCCAGCTTTTGCGATTCGCCAAACGAATCGTTGGATGAGCGGGCATTGACGCGAATCGAATGGCAGCCGAGGTATTTTGCCGCTTCGACCCACTGGTAGTGGTTCTCGACCGCCAGCGTCCGCTTGGCGTCGTCGGGATTCCCCAGATCCCCCACGTCGTCGCACATGATCAGCAGCATCTTCACTCCCTCATCGGAGGCACGCTTCTTCAGCTCGGCGAGGTACTTCTCGTCCTTGGCCTTGTCCTTGAAGAACTGATTCACGAACTCAATCGCGTCGATGCCGTAATCCTGTTTGGCGGTCTTGGCGAAGTCGAGGTTGTCGAGCTGCCCGGCGCGCAGCGCCCGGTGCAGCGACCATTCGGCCAGCGAAATCTGGAAGGGCGCCTGCGGCTTGTCCTCGGCCAGCAAGGGACCAGCCACCGCGGCCGTGCCCGTGGCGGCGGCTGCGGCCAGGAATGTGCGGCGGTCGAGAGGTGAACCGGCTGTGATTTCGTTCATATGACGTTCCGGGACTGGAGAAACGAGACAGGTTACAGCGGCAATATAACTCCGTTTTGAGCGCGATTCAGCACTGCGGCTACTCCGATTCTTAACACCGGGCCGCCTCCCCGCGGAAAGAATCGTCGTCTACGATGCACTTGCCGCCGTCTGGCTGTTCCTCACAAAGTGCGCATGACACAGGACATTTCCCCATCGCCGACTTCGCTCGTCGCTGCCCCAGCGGCATCCCGGCCGGCGGGCTCGCGACTGGATGCCATCGCCCACGGTGAAACCGTCGAGCCGGTCGTGCATGGCACGGTGCTGAACGAACCAGCAGTGCTCGAAATCGAACGCTTCAACCTGTGGTACGGGGCCAAACAGGCGCTGTTCAACATCACGATGCCGATCCCGCGGGGAAAGGTGACGGCGATCATCGGTCCCAGCGGCTGCGGCAAATCGACGCTGCTGCGGTGCGTGAACCGGATGAACGATCTGATCGAGACCGTCCGCTGTGAAGGGGACATGCGGCTCAACGGCGATTCGATCTACGGGAAGCACGTCGATGTGATCGAGCTGCGCAAGCAAATGGGGATGGTTTTCCAGAAGCCCAACCCGTTCCCGATGAGTGTTTTTGAAAACGTGGTCTATCCGCTGCGAATCGACGGTGAGCGAAACCGTCAGGTGATTCGGCAAGTTTGCGAGCAGGCGCTCAAGGGCTCGGCCCTGTGGGACGAAGTGCAGCATCGGCTGCACGAAAGCGCGCAAAGTCTTTCCGGCGGTCAGCAGCAGCGGCTGTGTATCGCCCGTGCCATTGCCGCCGAGCCGGAGGTGCTGCTGCTGGACGAACCCTGCTCGGCACTCGATCCCATCGCCACGTCGAAAGTGGAAGACCTGGTGCGTGAGCTGCGCGGCGATTATTCGATCGTGATTGTCACGCACAACATGCAGCAGGCTTCGCGCGTGAGCGATTACACGGCGTTTCTCTATCTTGGCCGGCTGATCGAGTACGGCCCAACCGCCGACATCTTCACTCGCCCCAAGCTCCGCGAGACGGAGTCGTATGTGACGGGGCGCTTTGGCTAATACGTAACAGGCACACTCCGTGTGCCGTTTGGTTTCGCCAAATCAGGGCAGACGGCACACGGAGTGTGCCTATTACTTTTCCACCACCTCGATCGACTCGTCCGTGATGCGATAGGTCAGTCCGAGCGGCTCGAGCGTCATTTTCATCAACTCGTCGAGCGACGCATCCTTGACTTGAAAGCTGACTGGCTGAGAAAGCTTCTCCCGCAGGTCCGGTGCGAAGGAAAACTTCCTTCCCAATCGTTTGGCGACGGTTCCGATAATTGTCCCAGCGGGCACCTTGTCGGGATTCATCGTGTAGACGACCTTCTGCTCCCCCGTCGAGGTCTTCACCCGGGTCGGACTTGTCAGGCGACGGGCAATCCGCTCGTGATCGGCAACGTTCCCGCGGATGATCAGCCGATTACCTTCGCGGCGGACCGCGATGCGGGGAAACTCCCGCTTCAGTGCCGCTGCCACCTGGGCGGCATCACCCTGGGGTGTGTACGCTTGCTCGTACTCCTCCTCCAGCGGCAGAGGTCCGAGCCGCAGCCGGCCATCGGCGGCAACGTCAAAGGTCAGGTCAAATCCGGCCAGCAGCAGCGTCAGCTTGTCCGCCAAATCCATTGGCGGAAAATCGGACGCCGCCCAGAGATCGTGCGGCAGGACATCGGCATTCTCGACCGTCAGGCCGTTTTCGCGGGCGAGGACTTCGAGAATCTGCCGCGGCTGCGCCAACTCGTCCCACGACCAATGGCTGGGGGGCCGGCGCGACTCCTTGGGAAGCTTGCCGAGTTCCTTGCGACGGGCGGCAGCCACGCTGGACAGTGCGCCAGCCGTTGGCGGCGGACCGACATAAATCACCGAGCCGATGCGCGCCGTGCCGGCGTGAACTTTTTCGGCAAGTTGCGAGAGCAGCTCTTCCAAAGTGACCCCCGACGCCGAGAACTCGATTTGTTGGTTAGGGTCGATCCGGCGATCGAGGAAAATGGCCACCCGCTGGTTGTCCGCCAGATTCCTCAGCGACCCTCTGAGTTCCGCCTCCGACAGTTCCAGACCGACGACCTGCTTGAGCTGCTTTTGAAAACTCGCGCCGGTCTTCCAGGTCGCGGCAGAGGCATCGGCCGCCGACTGCTGGGCGCTGGCGAGGCCGGCGGCGGTCACGACCGAAAACAGGACTACTGCTGCCCCAATCCAGGCGTATCGCAGCCGGGTCAATCCGGCACTCTTTCCACACGATTCGAAATCCACGTCGGTTCCCCAACATGCGTTCGTGGCAACCAGCGAGTGCTGATGCACCGCGTCTATTGTCTTCAAAATCGGCAGTTTGGGAAAGCTGCACTATAAGCGGCGACCATGCGATTTGCCGCCGAAATGTCGCGGCCGTTGTGGGGGGACCAGGCCCTAATTAGACTCGAACATGCCACTGATTTGCCTCCTTGACGAGAGCCCGCATCGTGAGCCGCGATTCCATCCCGCGCCCTGCACTGGAATTGTGTTACGCACGATTTCTCGAAGACGAGAACACGGCCGAGTTCATTCGCGCCGTTTCTCAGCGCTACACGCTCCCGTCGCTCGTCCGGCTGATCACCAGCGGCAATTACGTCTCACGCCGCGCGGCGGCATTCGCCATCACCTTCCTTGGCGACTATTCCCACAACGGGGTGCTCGGAGAAGCGCTTCACGATCCGGACCGCGGCGTGCGGATGCTGGCCGACAACGGCATTCGCCAGCTCTGGCGGCGCGACGGCAACGCGCCTTTGCAGCGGCGGCTGGCCGAATTGACGCGGATGAACGTCTCCAGTTTGTATGAGGAATGCCTGGAAGCGGTCGATGAGTTCATCGACGAGTCGCCATGGTTTGCCGAGGCGTGGAACCAGCGGGCCATCGCGCGGTTTGCCCTGGAGCAGTTTGAGGAATCGGCCAACGACTGCCATCAGTGCCTGGAGTTGAACGCTTACCATTTTCCCGCTGCCGTGGGGATGGCCCACTCCTACCTGGAAATGGAAGATCCGTTTGCGGCCTTGGAATGCTTCCGCCGGGCGCTGAAGATCAACCCCGATCTGGAAGAAGTCCGCGTGCAGATCAACTATTTGGAGCGGACGCTCGAAGGGAAGTAGTCGCCCCGAAGACGCCGCGATTTGCTGGCTGCTACAATCTCGTTCTGTAGCTGGTCTGGGTTCGGCCAGCATCGTCCACTGCCAGGCGGAAAGGGATAGGCCATGTTTTCCTCAAGCAGCAATCTCCATCTTCGGGCGCGTCGAGTGTTTGGCTCTGCCGTAACGGGAGTGCTATTTGCCGCCTGTGCCCTTGTCGCCTATGGAGGGATCGCTCGCGGGCAGGCGCCTGCAAAAATTGGCGATTCGATAGAGCGGTTGATCCCAGCCGACGTGATCGCTGCCGTTAGCACAGACGATGCCGCCGCGGCCGCTCGACAGTTTTCGGCAACGCCGCTGGGCGTCATGCTCCGATCCAGGGCATGGGCGTCCTATTTTTCGGCAGTGGATGAATCCCAAACGGCTTGTGCGCTGCATCTGCGGCCGTGGTTTGGCATCGACTGGCAGGATCTGGCTGGCCTGTCGGCGCCGGTGTGCCTGTGCCTGGTCGCCGATGCCAAGGGGCAGCCCGCCTGGGCAATTGTCGTCGATGTC
>DASRJP010000426.1:0-10460 GCA_035649415.1 Pirellulaceae bacterium
CCGGTCGTGGAGTATCCGGTCCGTCCCGAAAACGAGTTGCTCTGCACGGAGACGGGGCAGGTGCTGCTCCTGCCGGGCGAAAAATCGGTGTTCGACCTGAACGTGGAAGAGGAGCAGCGGCTGGCGGCAGGCCGGAAGGAATTGTGGTCCAAGAGTCAAACTGAGGCACTGCAGTCCGTCCGCAAGATCGCCGGCATTCGGCCGCTGGCGGAAATCCCACAGGCCAAGCGGGAGAAAGCCGGCAAGGTCATGCGCGGCGATTACCACATCGACAAGCTCGTGCTGCAAGGCGATTCGGGTGTGCCGCTGCCGGCGCTGACGTACCATCCCAAGGAGCCGCAGGACGATGCCTACGTCTACGTCCACGACGGCGGCAAGTCGGCAGATGGTGCGCCCGGCGGTCCGATCGAGAAGCTCATCAGTGAGGGGTACGTGGTAGTGGCGGTCGATCTCCGCGGCCAGGGCGAGACCTCGTCGGGTAAGACCGACAAGCTGCTCGGCGAGTGGAAAAGTTTCTATCTCGCGTACCTGCTCGGCAAGCCGCTGGTTGGGATGCATGCTGAGGATACGCTCAACGCCGGCCGCTTCGTGGCAAACTACGAGACGAAGACACCGCGCAAAGTGCATCTGGTCGCGGTGGGAAATGCCGGTATCGCGGCCTTGCATGCTGCGGCGCTGGAGCCCGGCCTGTTCGCATCGGTGACGCTGCGCGGCACGCCGGAGAGCTGGTCGAGCGTAGTCAGCCAGAAGGCGCCCGCGGGGATGCTCACGAGCACTGTCCACGGAGCGCTGCGAGCGTATGACCTGCCGGATCTCGCGCGAACGATCGGACCAGACAAGATTCGCCTGGAGACACAACCATGATTCTGAGACTGCTGACCCTCAGCTTGCCCGCGGCACTGTTTTTGGCCGCGATCCCCGACCCGGTCGCCCCCGATCCGAATACCAGGCGGCCGATCGAGGCGGTCGATTCGGTATTCGTCGAGGACCTTACCTGGATGGAGATCCGAGACGCAATGAAGCAGGGTGTGGGCACCGTGATCGTGGCCACCGGCGGCATCGAGCAGAACGGGCCGTACCTCGTGACCGGCAAACACAATTACGTGCTCCGCGCCACGACCGAAGGGATCGCCCGCAAGCTGGGCAAGACGCTGGTCGCCCCCATCGTAGCCTTCGTTCCCGAAGGGGACATCGACCCGCCGACGTCACACATGAAATACCCCGGCACCATCAGCCTTCGCGAGGAGACGTTTCAGTCGCTGCTGACCGACATCTGTGCAAGCTTCAAAGCGCACGGCTTCAAGCGGATCATTCTCATCGGCGACAGCGGCGGCAACCAGGCCGGGATGAAGGCGGTCGCGGCAAAGCTGACCGAGTCATGGAAGGGGTCGCCGCGCGTGATCTTCGTCCCGGAGTACTACGACTACGGCAACGCCACCGCCTGGGTCGAGAAGCAAGGGATCAAGCAGACGCCCGAGGGCCTGCACGACGATTTCGTAATGAGCGCGCAGCTGCTGTCCGTCGATCCGCGGACCGTCCGCATGGAGCAGCGGATCAAGGCGGGCAATTTTCGCATCAACGGCGTCGATCTGGCCCCCGCGGACAAAACGATTGCCTGGGGGAAAAAGATCATCGACTACCGGGCGGAGCAGACGGTGAAGGCGATTCGCGAACACGACCGAGTTCTGCCATAACCCGCGACTGTTGTCAGCACTCGAATATCACCAAATTAACGGCTGAGGCTCATTCCTCCAAAACAACCATCGCCGACGTTCTCGATGGCTGGCTGTTCCAATGGAAAACGGATCAGGGGTCCCGGTATCGAGATCGATTACGCAGAGAAAGCCGGCACAACTGGTGACGATCAATCGCTTTCCGTCCGGGCTTAGGTCAATGTGGCCAATCGTTGATCCAATGAAGTGCTGCCAGCGGAACCCACCGCGATGATCAAACGCCCTTAGATAACCATATGCGTCCCCGACAATGAATTCGTCCTTTCGATGCACTGCCGCATAGACTCTGGCACCTTCTTGGAGCGTGGTGATTCGCGGGTCTCGCGAGTATGGTTCGGTCTTCAATCCCGGAAGAAGTTGAATGGGAGCACCAATGGTGGCCCCGTTGTAGAAATGGCACGAGTTGAACGCAACGAGGCTGCTGTCGCTGCTGAATGCCGCGTAGTGTGGATAGGACTCTACATTGCCGATTTCGCCCGCTAGTTGCAGGTTTGTCGCATCGTAGATGTAATGCAGGCTATCCTGATCGCCCGCCGCTATCCATCTTCCGTCTGGCGACACGTCCCCGTGTTCCATTGACAAGTTGAAGTAGAGAGGATCGTCAGGGTGCTCCTTGCGCAGCCATTCAAAGAACTCTCGCATTCGCTCGCCGGAGGGTAACAAGCGAATTGCGCGGTCGGGGCCAAGTACGAATACGCCGTTTGGGCTGATTAGAAGGACTCGCGTCCCGTCGCAAAACGGCACCAGCCTGGTAATTATGGGAGCGCCGTCCGTTGCAGGGACATCGAAGCCACTGGGCACTCCTTCTCTCCCCACGGGCCAAGGATACTCGCCCACTTGCCGCCCCTCCCATCCATCGTGGACGGTCACCCCCGACGATCTCGCCACCGCGAACCATCGGCGATTCGGTGAACGACCGACCGTGATCATGTCACGAGATTGTTCGTGAATACGGTCGCCATCAATTAACACCACGCGACCAGTCTCGTAAGGTGCGCCGATGCGAACTACGATTCGGCCGTCATTTAGTAGCAGGGCCAACGGGAGCACTTGCCCGTTTTCCTTGATCAAGTCAAGCAGCGGCTCAAATGCGGGAGGAAAGAAATCTCGAAGAGCTTTTGGGGTTCCCTTTTGATTGGCTCGTCGGACGACAGCGATGACGGCGCATGCCAACCGCGACCTTGTGTCCTCAGGTTGCCGGCCTGCTTTTTCCCAGCCATCTTTCAACCCGCGCGCCACATAGGCGTTAATCGCGGAAACGTAGCGTAGGCTTTCCTCTCGCCATATTCGCGACAATTCGTCGTCGGTCGATTCGGGAACAAGCGTTGTCACGGTCGACATAAACCACACGCTGCGCACGATCAATTGCTGAAACTCAGCCGCTCCTTTGCACCAGCCGCTTCGTAGGCCGCCGCGGTCTTGGTGAACTTCTCCTCGCCGCTGCCGACAATCGTCAGCGGCCGCGGTGCGATCAGGCCCAAAGCGTCCGGAACATCGCACACGCGGAGCACATTGAGAAACTGCGGCGCGTCGGCATCCATGTGGCTGGCCGGCGGCGAGACGAGCGTCGCGCCCGCGATCGAGTCGTCGAGCGCGGCCGCATACGCAGCAATCAGACCCGCGGCACCTTTGCCAGCGACGAATACTTTCTGCTTTTGGCCTGATTCGCTCGCCGACAGGTACTTCGCCGCGGCAATCACGTCCCAGACGCGGCCGGCATCGACGGTCCGCCCGAGGAGCGCGTGGCATCGCTCGATGTAGTTGGGAGGATTCTTCCGCGTCCATTTCGTCGCCCCGATGCCGCGGGGCTCGCAGAGGACGATGCGGTAACTGGAACCTTGCGCTTGGTCGAGCCAGTCCGGCATCTTGCCGGCTTCCTGCTCGTTCAAGACGACGAGCAGCAGGCCCTTTGGACTTTCGGGGCTTCCCCCGCCGCGGTGCAGCAGGATTTCGATCCCCTCTTCTGTTGTCAGCCGAGATTTCCCAGCGCCTGCTGCGGTCAACTCCTTGGGTGCCGGAATATCGTTCGGGAAGTAGCCGAAGCTCACCCGCTTCAGCTCCGCCAGGAGCGGCTTTTTCCACTCGTCGAACTTGCCAGCCGCCGGCGCTGGAGTGGATGCCAGCGGCACAAACCGCTCATCGATTGTCGTGTTAAGCTGGTCGGCCGGCAGATCGGCATCGGTGAGAAAGACGCGAAGCTTTTCCGGCGGAATCGGATACGGTCCCGGATTGCCTCCCTCACTGACGATGTCAATCTCGCTGTCCTCAACCGGCCGAGAATCTCCTTTGAGGTGGGCGTTGATGAAGCGATAGGCCGCCTGGCGAATGTCTTTCCGGTAAGCGTGACCTCCGACGCTGACGACCGCATCAAAGTCGGCGCTCGCGCCAGACAGGCTGTACATCCGCTCGAGCCGGTTGTGGATCCGGTCGTTGGCGTCCATCGGAAAGATGCGATCGTCGTCGCTGTTGACGAACAGCATCGGCCGCGGGGCGACCAGATTGGCAATCCGCGTCCAGGGCCAGCGGAACGTATTGACCAGGAACATGCAGTCGCAGTGGCCGTTGATCACGCGATTGGGGACGTACGACTCGAGGTCCGCCATGCCGCTGACCGGCACGGCGACTTTCACGCGCTCGTCGGCCGCCGCGACCCAGAACGTGGCCGCCCCGCCGCCGCTGATGCCGGTGACCGCGATCCGCTCGGGATCGACGTCGGGCCGGCTGACCAGGTAGTCAATGCCGCAGACGCCGTTCCAGGCCTCGACGCCGGCGGGCGTGTACCCGCGGGAGTGCCACCACCACCGCTCGAGGTTGTACGTGCCGTGGTGCGTCGCGCCGATCTCGCCAAGCTGGAGCGTATCGACGACCAGGCAGATGTACCCGTGCCGCGCGAACCAGATGCCGTGCGACTGGTAGGCGACCTTGTTGCCGTTGCGACCGCGGCCGGAGTGGCCGCAGACGTAGAAGATGGCGGGGAGTTTTTCACCCGACTTGACCACCGCCGGACGATACAGATTCCCCGTAACATACAGTCGTGGCCGGCTCTGGTAATGGATCATGTCCACCTCATAGCCATCGCCCTTGATCGTGCCGGTGACCGTCGCGTGCAGCGGCGTCTTCTCCGGCCGCGGCGAGAGGCCCAGCATGTAGTAGTACTCTTCCACATACTGCGGCCGCTTGGCCTGCCAGTTCTCCAGCGACTTCACATCGTCGGCATACGCGGCCTCGATCTTCGCCGTCTCCTGGGCGAGATACTTCTGGATCATCTCGTCGCCCGGCGAGCCGCGATCGGGCTCGCCGAGAGGCTGGGCAACCGCGGGCGCGGCAATGGCAACAATCAGTGCGAGCGAGGTGAGGTGCTTCATGGGGCGACTCCGGAGTGGGTATTCGCTGGGAATCATGGTAGCGAGCGGTGAGTACGGAGTGTTAAGAGTGCGCGTACCAAATACCGGGAACGGGGAAATGCAAAATGATCATTGCAAAATGAAAAATTCAGCAAGGCAGTTTCTAAGGACATGTTGACGTCTGCTTACAATTCAGCACGAATTGCTTTTCGCTGGGGCAACCGGGAAACTGTGGGGGCGTCATCGATCGATTCCATACGCCATCTCTTGGAGCAGCCGTTATGCGCACTCTCGCGATTGGCCTGGTTCTCTCCGTCGTCTCGCTAGCTTCCGCCGAAGATTGGCCCCAGTGGCGCGGGCCCGACCGCGACGGCATCTCGCAGGAAAAAAGGCTGCTGAAGGAGTGGCCAAAGGAGGGACCGCGGCTGGTGTGGGAGTTAAAGGACCTGGGAAGTGGCTATTCGACGCCGGCGGTCGTCGGCGAGCGGCTGTACGTCATCAGCAATCGCGGGATGGACGACGAGCGCGTGCAGTGCCTGGCCACGGCCGACGGAAAGGAAATCTGGTCCACGCGGATCGGCAACGTCGGCAAGAACGACGGGCCGCAGTATCCCGGCTCGCGCTCGACGCCGACCGTGGACGGCCAGCTCCTGTTTGCCCTCGGCTCCGACGGCGACCTGGTCTGCCTGGAAACGGCCGGCGGCAAAGAGCGGTGGAAAAAGAACCTGCGGAACGACTTCGGCGGGCAACCGGGAAAGTGGGCGTATGCCGAGTCGCCGCTGGTGGACGCCGACGCGCTGATCTGCACACCCGGCGGCAAGCAGGCGACGATCGTGGCGCTCAATAAGACAACCGGTGAAACGATTTGGAAGTCGCAGGTGCCCGAAGGTGATCCGGCCGCGTATGCCTCAGTAATCGCGGTGGAGGTCGGCGGCAGAAAGCAGTACGTGCAATTCCTGGAGAAGGGGCTCGTGGGGGTCGATGCCAAGAGCGGAATGCTGCTATGGCGGTACGACAAAACCGCGCAGGGGAGCCCGGCGAACATTCCCACACCCGTGGCCGGCGGTAGCTTCGTCTATAGCTCGACCGGGCGCGGCGGCGGGGGCCTGGTGGAGCTGAAGGCCGATGGCGACGCGGTGACTGCCGAGCAGGTGTACTATGTCGCGCAGCTACCGACGAGCATCGGCGGGTCGGTGCTGCTGGACGGACATCTATACGGCACCAGCGGCCGCGGGCTGATGTGCGTCGATTTTGCGACGGGCGACGTCAAGTGGCAGGAACAGGGCGTCGGCGCCGGTTCGGTCTGCTATGCCGACGGGCGATTGTACGTGCACGGGGAAAACGGCGCGGTGGCACTGGTGGAGGCGACCAGCGAGGCCTATCGCGAGAAGGGACGCTTCACGCCGCCGAACCAGCCGGATCGCGGCCGCGCCAAGGCGTGGACCTATCCGGTCGTAGCCAATGGCCGGCTGTATGTTCGCGACCTGGGGATGCTGTGGTGCTATGACGTCGCGGATGCAAAGGGGAAATAGCGGGCGCCGTCAATCCAGAAAGTTACTCAGTCCTCTGCTTCGACCTGCTCGTCCTTCGGCGGCGGTTGCCGGGAGGGGGCCTTTTGAAAGGCGCCCAAGCGGATCACTTTGGCGCCGCGGCCGGAACCAATGTAGACCGCCTGCCAGTTGGCGCTGACCGGCTCGCTGCCGCCGGCGAACTCGCGGATGTAGCGCCCGCGGATGGTGGCCGGAGTGCCGGCGGGCGGATTGCGGCGAGCATACTCGACCTCTTCTTCGGCGAGCACGCATTTGACCGCTTCAGCCTGCTTGAGCCGCTCGAAGTAGCCGCGGCGAGACAGCTCGTGATACTTGAGGTCGATTTTTTTGCGGACCTCCCAGGCGGCGTCGCTCCCCGCCTTGTCGAGCACCCACCGCTTGGTGATCCAGTCGAGCGATCCGACCAGCGACGACGGGTCGTCGGCCAGGGCGTCGAGCGTCTCCTCCCACAGCTCGAGGATGGCGCGGGCCTCCTCGGGCGGATCTTCGCAGCGATTGATGAATCGCCGGCAGGCTTCCAGATAGAACCGCTGTAGCGCCAGTGGGGTCGTGCGCCTGCCGCCGGTCAGTTCGATCGTGACGCTGAGGTCCGGATCGGCACATACGGCGCGCAGCGCTGCGATGGGCCGCCGCACCCGCGGCACCGCCGGCATCTGTCCCGCCTCGATGCAATCCAGCACCAGCAGCGTGGTGCCGACGCGGAGGTACTCGCTCACCTCGCACAGGTTCGAGTCCCCCAGCGCGATTTGCAGCCGCTGCTGCGATCGCATCAGCGTGAAGTAGTCGCGCGGGCTAAGCCACGAATCCGCATAAATCGTTTTGAAAAGATGTCCGAAGCTAAAGATCGGCCGGTCGGCGAGCAGCCCGCCGTAGCCGGTCAGGCAGTTCATGGCTGGAGCCTTGTCCGCCAGGTGAAAGCGGCCGGCATCGTCCAGCATGCCGCTGCCGGCAATGATGGGACGGCTGATGAGAAACGGCAGCAGTTGCCGCCGCGTGCGGACAAAGCCGGTGGCCAGGACGGCCAGGTACAAAAGTCCCGCCAGGGGCGCGGTGACGACGCGGGACACGACCGAAAGGAGCGCCTCGAGCCACTGCGGCCCGGTCGGCGCGGCCCGGCCAAGTTCGGCAAACTCGCAGCCAAACAGCAGACGCGCCAGCGCCTGGGGCCGCTTGATCAGTCGCTCACTGGCCAGATACACCAGCGACGCGACCAGCGTGTACAGGATCACGATCAGCGCCACCGTCCACAGCATGCCCCAGGTCGCGAGCACCAGGGGAAAAAGCAACACCAGCAGGGTTCGCCACAAAGCCAGCCGCCAGCCGCTGGCGAACGTGGCCGCGTAATTCTCCTGCGCTCCATAGATGTTTCCGAGCGCATCGCGATCGTTTTTCAGCAGGGCGATGCGGCGATGCTGGTAAGCTCGCTCAGCCGCCTGGGCCAGTAGCTGGTCCTGCGCCCGCTGGCAGGCCAGAAGCTGCCGCGGGGAGCGGCATTCGGGCGTGGCCCCTTCGATGAGTCCGCCGCCGGCCGCAGGGCGCTCGGTCTCGAACCACACGGCGCCGCCGCAGGCATGGAACACCCCCTCCTTCATATGGCGGGCGTCCACTACGGGAATCAAACGCCGCAGCTCCTGCACCAGCCGCTGATAAAGAGCGTAGCGGCTCTCGTGCCGGCCCAGGGCGGCTGGCACGTGCAGGGCGTACTCGGTCTCCAGGCCGATCAGGCGCTGGAAAACCGGCGGATCATTCGCCACCGTGCGGCACCACCGTTTCGGACAGGTACTGGGAAGCGGCGAGTGCCGCGTCCGTCGCGATGCTCGCGATCACTTCGGCGACCTCGGGAACGGCTGGCAGATCCACGGAGTCGAGAAGGGCCGTCTCGGTTTGCCGAGTGTCAACTTCGCCATGCATGCCACACCTCAATTTCAAGAGCAGAGGAAATACGGTCCCTTCATACTAATCGCTGGCCAGAGGGTCGGCAAGCGCGCGGGGTGAGAGCTTGCCGGTGGGGCAAAACTAAATGCCAATCCCGGCGAAAAATCCGCTCTGGGCCCACTGGAAAAACGTCTCCCGCAGCTCGTGGGGTGAAAGATTTTCCCCCCGCTGGCTGGCCGACACTTGGGTAATCGCCTCCGCCAGCGGCATACCCGCAATCAGGCGCGACAGCAGCTCGTACCCGGCCGGGGACAGTTCGTGGCGGCGGACAATATAGTCCCGCCGCAGCAAGGCGACGAACTGCGGCTGCGGCTGCGGCCAGGGGGTCGGCTCGCCCCGTTTCCACTGCGTGTAATACGTGCTCACCGGCCAGGTCAGCGAAAGGAGCGTCAGGCCAGGCGCGGGAATCAACCGCATACCGGCCGACATGCGATCGGGGGAAAGGGTAGACAGCGGTATGGCGGCAGACGAATCGCCAGCGGCCGCTGGCTCGTGCCACGGATCGCATTCTGGTCCCGGCGCGTCGAAGACATGCTCGATCGCCAGCTCCAGCCGTGCCAGATCGACGACAAAACCGGCCCACTCGGCGTCACTGGCCGGGCGCGTTTCCTCCAGGAACTGCACAAAGCGGTCAGCCAGGCGGTGCAGCGTGTAGCTTTCGGACGGATAGCGCTGCAGGTAACCGATAGCAAATTCGTCGAACGTCTCACGGCCGACGGCATCGACGAGGCAAGGAAAGAATTCTCGCAGGCAATCGAGCAGGCGCAGGTAATAGGCGTTGCCATAGACCGCCAGGCGCTCGAGGCTCGTTTGTCGGCGGCTGGGGAGGACGACGCTTTCGAGGTCGTCTCCGGCGACGTCGATCTGCCGCCGGGCTTCGCCCGAGTCGATCCCCGCCGCGACGCCGGCCGGATGGGTCATCACGGCCTGGAGCCAGCGCTGGAGTTGGTCGAGGCTGGGGGGCGATTGGGGCATGAACCATCACTCTACCGCTTCCGGCGGCTCACAGACGCGCGTGGCGTTCGCCTGGCGCGCGGGCGCAAGCTGCCATCGGAGCGATACGCGGCGGGAACGTAAAAGTTGATCGTATCGAGGGTCCGTTTGCCGGTGTTCTTGATTTGGTGAAGTTCCCCCTCTTCAATCACCAGGAGCGTGCCCTTTCCAAGCTTGATTTGCCGCCGCTGTCCGCTGCGGGAGACGACCGTTGCCGTGCCGCTCCCAGAGACGACAAACAGCCACTGCTCGCTGGCGGGATGTTCGTTGCTCAGCTCCTCGTCGCTCGATTCACCCGAAGCAAGCTGCATGACCGCGGCCTGCGCCTTGTCGGTTGCCACGAGCGGGACAAACTGGCCGCGATGACGCGTTGTCTGGGAGGTTTTCATATGATTGCCAGTTTACCGTCGGAGATTCAGTGTGCCCAAATGGGGGCGGTGCCTGAAGTGGAGACCTTGAGGCCACGGCCGTGTTACGGATTAGCTGCGGCAAGCGGACACAACTGTCTATTGTTCTCATTTTTGCGATAGAATTGCATACGACCCTTCCGAGAGCCATCCATGACGATCGAGCAACTTCGCAAATTCCACCAGGCTCAGCCCTTTCAGCCTTTCGATATCCACCTAGCGGACGGGCGGTCGATTCCTGTGGAGCATCCGGAGATGCTGGCCATTGCGCCGCCGGGGCGAACGATCGGCGTCGGTCGCGACGACGGCACGATTGAGATCATCGATCTTCTCCTCGTAACGAGTCTCAAACCGCACTCCAACGGCTCCCCCCGCCGTCGTCGGCGATAGATCCCTCGTCCACAACTGACTGCTGGCGGCGCAGCCATTGGGTGAGCGGCTGCATTTCCCGCCACCGAGCTTGTGTTGTAGGACACATTAAATATGCGCGACCTCAAT
>DASRJP010000427.1:0-7104 GCA_035649415.1 Pirellulaceae bacterium
GCGCCTTTCGCCTCGATAAGGAAACCGACCAGCTCCGCGATGCCTACGGCCGCAACATCTACGGTCAGAGCACGCTGCTGGCCCGCCGGCTGATCGAAGCCGGCACGCGCGTGGTGACCATTAGCTGGGCCCCCGACGCCAACGCCACCTGGGACACACACGGCGGCAATTTCAAGAAGCTCAAAGGGACGCTGCTGCCGCAGTTCGACTCGGCGTGCGGCACGCTGCTAACCGACCTGGCCCAGCGAGGGCTGCTCGAGCGCACGCTGGTCTTTGTCACCGGCGACTTTGGCCGTTCGCCGAAGATCAATAATGCCGACGGCGGCCGCGATCACTGGAACTATTGCTACACGATCATGCTCGCAGGCGGCGGCATTCGCCCCGGCTATGTCCACGGCGCCAGCGACAAAATTGGCGCGTTTCCGGCCGACAAGCCGACCAGCCCCGGCGACGTGGCGTCCACCATGTATCGCTTGCTGGGTATCGACCACCGACAGGAGCTCTACGACCCCTTGCAGCGGCCGCATCGTATTGTGCCGAAGGGGGAGGTGGTTGACGAACTAATCGCCTAGGCAGGTCTTCCGCCGCCTCGCCGAGACTCAAGGCGGAACCACCTCGTCCCCCAGCGGGATTCCCTCTTCCCGCAGCTTTTTCCACAGATTCCTGGCGTCTTCATCCCGGCCGGCGCAGCGCAGGTATGCGTACTGTCGCCAGACGGCATTGATGCTGAAGGGATAGAGACGGATGTCGATTTCCTGCGAAACGCGGTCCACTTCGTCCGCCAGCGCTGCTGCCTTGAGCGACTCCGCAACTTCCGGATGTGTATGACGCAGCATGAGCCAGTCCCAGGTGCTGGGCGTTTTCGAGAATCGCTGGTGCTCGGCGGCAAAAACTTCAGCGGCCCGGCGCACGTCGGGATGCGCGAGCACGATCGGACGCAGCGCGTCGTGCTCGAGTGACAACTGCACCGTCAGCGACGGGTGCAGCACGTGCTTCGTCGCAGCGGCAAATCGAGCATAAGCCGCGTCGCGGGCAGTCAGCTCCTGGTGGGCTCGCGCTTGGAGGGCGTAAACCAGGCGGTACTGAGCCGCCGTGCTGGGCGCCAGCGCCACGCCTTCTTCAGCCAGCTTGACCAGTTGGTCCACATCAACCGGATCGCTCATCATTTGCCGAGCGATTTTGTACGTCACGATCTGGCCGGCGACAATCGACAGCGAACGGTTGCGCCGGGCTTCCGACGGCTCGGCTTTCCAGCGGTCGTAAAGTCGGCGGCAGTTATCCTCTGCCACACGCAGTTTCTTGAGGTAATCTTCGCGTTTCGTTCCCTGAGCGGACTCAATGGCTTCGGTGCGCTTGCGGCTGACATCGGGGTCCACCTCTTCGATCCGCTGCTGCACCCGCTTGAGGCTCGCGCTGTCTTCGAGATAGGCATACAAAGACAGCAGATTGTCGTAGTTGTCGGCTCGCTTGGGCGCCAGCAGGATGGCTCGCTCCAAAAGCTGCACGGCGCGGGCCAGGACCGGACTGGCCTGTAACTGGTCCACGATCTTCTGGCGGCCGGCGGCATCTTCATAGAGAAACCGCACCAGGTCCAATCCCGAGTCGAGCGAAAGCGTCTCCAGATAAACGTGCGGCTCGAGAATCTCAGCCAGCGCCCGGGTGAGGTTCACTTCTCCCGCGTTGACCGTCAAGATGCTGTCGTCCGGTTGAAGCGAGGCCGCTTTGTCGAGCATGCGTCCCGCTTCGTCGAGGTCTACTCTTCGGCCGCTGGCCTGGAACAACCCTTGGTAGCAAAGGGCGCCGTTGTTGAGCGACATCGACGAAGCAGGCATGGCCGCGTAGGCCTCGGCGGCCAGACGCAGCAGGCGAATCCCCTCCTCCTGATTGCCGTCGGCTAATGCCTTGCGGCCTTTGGCCTGGTTGAGCGACGCTTTAACTTCTGGATCTGCCTGCGATGCTCGCTCGAGCCAGAAAATCTCGTCTTCCAGGCTCTTAAACAAGGCGGCGCGCACGCGGGCCACGTACGCTTTTTGATCGAGATCGACGAAAGTCTCGTAGAGTTTTTCTGACAGCGCTCGCGCTTCTGACTCGGCCCCCACTTCGCGCAGCGCGATGGCCACGGCGACGCGCTGCTGAAAGTCATTTCCTGCCGCCGCCAGCGCCTCGTCGAAAATCTTCTTTCCTTCGTCCAGCTTCCCGAGCCAATAATAGACCTTCCCCAGGCTCAGTTTGTATCCGGGCGCGTCGCTGGCCACGTTGCGGATGGCCAGAAAAGTCTTCTCCGCGCGCTCGAGCTCCGCCTTGCGCTCGTCTCCCTGCAGGCCTTGCCCCCGCTGGAGCTGTAACATTCCCAGATCGAGAGCCACCGGAACCACGCGCGTCTCAGCGGCGAACTGCTCCCTCAACGTGTTGGCATCCGGATCGCGCTTGATCCGGTTTTCGATGAATTCGGAGACCATTTCCTGCTGTTGATCTTCGGGCGACTGCTCGTAGCGCGTGAAATCGAACAGCGGGGCTTTACCCGTGCGCAGCTCGGCAAGCGCCTCCCGCTCGATGCGTTCGATTTCGCCTGCCCACCGCGCCTCCGAAGCCCGAAATTTTTCCAGCCGCTGCTGGCAATACTTCGTCAGCAGACCGTAGGCCTTGTCAAACTCCCCGCGGCTGGCGGCGATCTGCCCTAAAATCCGCGCCCCTTCGCTGTCGCCAAGTTTGTCCGCCAGCGGCGCGAGGATTCTCTCGCACGTCTTATCGTCTCCCTCGAGCTCGTAGGTGATCGCCAGTTGGACGGCCGCTCCCACGTCGCCCGGTAACTGCTTCTGGACGCGTTCGAGAATCGGTCTGGTTTGCTGCACGCGGGCCTTCGGATCGGCCAGGAATTCCGACGACTCTTCCAGCAGTGCCAGGGCGCTGCGCGGCTCGACATCGGCAATCGCGCCCGCCAGCTCCAGCGCGCTGGTAGCCAGCATGTCCGGGCGGAACGTGCTGCGACCTGCCCGGCTGAGCGCGACTGCCGCTCGCCATATCTCCACACGATCCTTGGGACTCGCCTTGGCCGGTGGCTTGCTCAGCCACTGAAACAACGTCAGCTCCGCAATGTGCTGGTTCGGCGCCTCATCCAGCACCAGCTCTTTGTATTTCGCCGCCGCTTCGCCAACCCGTCCAGCCTGGGTTAGCCGCTCTGCCTCGCGCAGCTTGCGTGCGGCGATGGCCCCTTCGGAGAAATACCACGCCTGAAACCCGCCCCAGCCAATGGCGATCAGGGCCACCAGTGCCAGCGTTACGTTCCAAGCCTTGGCGAATGCCGATAGCGGCTCCCGCCCCAGGAAGTAGTATCGCTGGTGCCCGGCATCGGCGATCCGATACGCCCGCATCGCAAACAGCGGCACGAACAGCACACAAAAGCAGAGCGTGCTGACGTACGTGCCGGTTTCCGGATCGTAGTCGCGGCGGCCGTAAATGCCGGTGCCGATGCCGTTGATCGTGTACAGCGAGGGGGGCGACTGGATCGGCTCGAGGCTGGGAAATTTGTCCTTGAGGTTGAATTGAGACATCGACTGACCTTTGACTGGCAACCGTGAGGACGGACGCGGGGAAGAACGGCAGCGCTGGCGAAAAGAGTCCGGATTATCGCAACTGACGAGGAAAAAGCCACCGTTGACTTTCGCACCGCGCCGGTTGCGGCGCAAATCCGCGGCCGATGGGGACGCGGGCGTTCTGCTCAACCTGTGGCTTCGGGGGGCTCTCTGCTAAGATGAACAGTAGGACGCCCTGGCCAGCGGACGAGACGCTCCATCAGATTTGCCGTAAGTCGTTGTCACAAAGAGATATGCATCCCGACGTCGCTCGTATCCGCAACTTCTGCATCGTGGCCCATATCGACCATGGCAAGAGCACGCTCGCGGATCGGCTGCTCGAATTCACCGGCACCGTCAGCAAGCGGGAGATGAAGGAGCAGCTCCTGGATGACATGGACCTGGAGCGCGAGCGGGGGATCACGATCAAAGCGCGGGCCGTGCGGATGGGCTACCAGCGCGGCGGCCAGGACTTTGAATTCAACTTGATCGACACGCCGGGGCACGTCGATTTTCACTACGAGGTGTCGCGGTCGCTGGCCTGCTGCGAGGGGGCCATTCTGGTCGTCGATGCGGCGCAGGGGGTTGAGGCCCAGACCCTGGCCAATGCCTTCGCGGCGATGAACAGCGGCCTGGCGATCGTGCCGGTGATCAACAAGATCGACCTGGCCAACGCCCGCATCGACGAAGTGCTGATGGAAATCGAGCACACGTTGGCCATCGACGCCCGCGAGGTCCTCAAGGTCAGCGCCAAGGCGGGGCTGGGCATTCAGGAGCTGGTGGACGCCCTGATCGACCGACTGCCGCCGCCGAAGGGGAATCCCGATAGCGTCCTTCAGGCAATGGTCTTCGACTCCCACTACGACGATTATCGCGGGGCGGTGACCTATGTCCGCGTGATGAACGGCCGCATTGTCAAAGGGACCAAGGTCCGCTTCATCAGCACCGGCACCACGCACGAAGTGGTCGAGCTGGGGCAGTTCACGCCCAAGCAGACGCCGTGCAGCTCGCTGGCGGCGGGGCAGGTGGGCTACCTGGTCTGCAACATCAAGTCGCTGGCCCAGGTCCACATCGGCGACACGATCACGATCCCAGGCGACAACGGCGCTCCGCAATTGCCGGGTTACAAGGACCCCAAGCGGATGGTCTACTGCGGCCTCTATCCGTCCGACGGTCAGGATTTCACCGAGCTGCGCGAGGCGCTCGAGAAGCTGTCGATCAACGACCCCAGCTTCGAGTTCGAGCCCGAAACGAGTGATGCCCTGGGCTTCGGCTTCCGCTGCGGCTTTCTGGGGCTCCTCCACATGGAGATCGTGCAGCAGCGGTTGGAAGGGGAGTCCGACGTCGATCTGGTGCAGACAGCGCCCAACGTCACCTACGAAATTGTGAAGCGCGACACGGGCGAGGTGGTGCAAATTCACAAGCCGCAGGATGTCCCCGATTCCGGCCAGATAGAAGAGTGGCGGCAGCCGATCGTACGGGTCAGCCTGATCCAGCCGACCGAGTACATCGGACCCGTGATGCAGCTCTGCCAGGACCGCCGCGGCATTCACGTCCGCACCGAGTACCTATCGCCGACGAGGACGATGCTGGTCTACGACATTCCGCTCGCCGAAGTGATCTACGACCTGCACGACAAGCTCAAGAGCGCGACTCGCGGGTACGGCACGATGGATTACGAGCTAATCGGCTATCAGACGGCCGACCTCGTGCGGATGGACATCCTGGTCAACGGCAATCGGGTCGATGCCCTGTCGGTCGTCTGCCACCGCCACGATGCCGATCGTCGCGGCCGCGGCGTGTGCAAGAAGCTCAAGGAAGAGATCGAGCGGCACATGTTCGAGGTGGCGATCCAAGCGGCGGTCGGCAGCCGGATCATCGCTCGCGAGACGAAGCCGGCGATGCGGAAGAACGTCACCGCCAAGTGTTACGGCGGCGACATCACTCGCAAGCGCAAGCTGTGGGCCAAGCAGCGTGAAGGCAAGAAGCGGATGAAGGCCATCGGCCAGGTCGAAATCCCGCAGAAGGCTTTCCTGGCGGTGCTGGAAGCGGGGGATGAGAAATGATGTTCTTAGCCGGCGGCTAACAGCCCCCGGAATCGACGCCGAGCACACGGGCGCTGAGGTTTACCGATTGCGAGCCGAATTCTGGAGCGTATTACGCTCCGGCTACGAACAGAGAATGCCCACGTATCTCGAAGCCCTGACCCTGCGCCTGGCCGCCGGCGTCGCGAGATTGCCGGAGGAATTCCGTCAGCGGCAGTCGCGGTATTTGCTCTCGGCTCAGCGCGACGACGGCGGATTTGCCGGCCGCGAAGGGGGAAGCGACCTCTATTACACGGGTTTTGCTCTGCGGTCGTTGGCGATCCTGGGCGACCTGTACGGCGAGCCGGCTGAGCGGGCCGCGAAGTTCCTTCAGTCGCGGATGAAAGGGCAGGAGTCGATTGTCGACTTTTTGTCACTGATCTACGGCGGGATGCTCATCCAGTCCGCCGCGGGCATCGACATCTTTGCTGGTGCCGATGCCAATTGGCGCGATGCGGTCGCCGCCTCGATGGATTCGCTCCGCCGCAAAGACGGCGGCTATGCCAAGGGGCAGGAGGGAAACGCCAGCAGTACGTATCACACATTCCTCGTGCTCTTGTGCCTAGAGCTCATCGGCCGCCAGCCCAGCGATCCGGCGGCAATCGTCGTGTTTCTGAACGCGCAACGAGCCGACGAAGGGGGCTTTCGCGAAATCCGCGCCAGCAAGCGGGCCGGCACGAATCCCACCGCGGCGGCGATCGGCGCTATGCGAATCCTCAACCAGCTCGACGAGAACACGCGGCTCGACACGATCGATTTCTTGGCCGAGATGCAGACTGACGAAGGGGGCCTCCGCGCCAACACGCGAATCCCGATTGCCGATCTGCTTTCCACTTTCACGGGATTGCTCACCTTGCAGGACCTCAGCGGCAGCAGCGAGATTGACGTCCCCGCCGTGGATCGCTTTGTCCGCTCATTGGCCCGCGACGAAGGCGGTTTTCACGGCGCGGTCTGGGACACGGCCCACGATGTCGAGTACAGTTTCTACGGGTTGGGATGTATGGGGTTGCTGGAACAGTAGCGAGGTACCATGGCGGGTCTGATCGTCGAGCACGTCTCCAAGGAGTTTCCCACGCGCAGCGAGCCGCTGGTGGTCCTGCGCGACGTGTCCCTTTCTCTCGAGGTTGGGCAGAATGCGGCCATTCTCGGCCCCAGCGGTTCCGGCAAGAGCACGCTGCTGCACATCGTGGGAGCGCTTGACGAACCAACGCAGGGGTCGGTGACGCTGGCGGGGGAGAATCCATTTGCGCTCCATGCCGCGGGTTTGGCGCGGTTCCGCAATCGCAACATTGGCTTCGTGTTTCAGGATCACTACCTGCTGCCGCAGCTTACCGTGCTGGAGAATGTGCTGATCCCGGCATTGGCGGACGGTGCGCCATCCACCGACGTTCAGGCCCGTGCGAAAGAACTGCTGACGCGCGTCGGCCTCGGCGAGCGGCTTGACCATC
>DASRJP010000428.1:0-7387 GCA_035649415.1 Pirellulaceae bacterium
GAGAGATCGCGCTGTTTGTTGAGGCGGCTGATGACGCCCGCGAGTTTTTCGTCGGCGGATCGAGGGTGGGACAGTTCGGCGCGTTTCCCCCCGAATACCGCAGCGGTCTGGGGGCCACGACGCGCTTTCCGGTCAAGGCAGATGCGATTCAGTTCGGCAAGGAAAACCTCGTAGCCATCCGCGTCTGCATCAACCAGTCGCGGACCGGGTTCAATGTCGCTGCGCCAGTGCTATTCGGCGGCGATCAGGCCATTCGCCTGGCCGGGAACTGGGAAACAAGGAGCGGCGACGACGCGACTTGGGCTGGCGGCGATGTCGCTGCAGTGTCCTCCGCAGCCTTCGCCAAAATTGAGCCGGCGGCCGACGTGGAGGCGGCACTCAAGAAGATCGCTGGCGACGCCGGTCCGCTGTCGCCGGCCGATGCGCTCAAAACGATGAAGACCCCGGACGATCTGCGGGTTGAATTACATCTGTCCGAGCCTCACATCGGTCAGCCACTGTCGATAAAGTGGGACTCGCGCGGCCGGCTATGGGTAGTCAATTATCTTCAATACCCCAGCCCGGCCGGCCTAAAAATGGTCAGCCGCGACAAGTTCCTCCGCACCGTCTACGACAAGGTACCGCTGCCGCCGCCCAACCATTTTCCCGGTGCGGACAAGATCACTATCCATGAAGATACCGACGGAGACGGGAAACTCGACAAGCACACCACATTTGTCGAAGGGCTGAGTCTCGTCACCAGCTTCGCCTTTGGCAAAGGGGGCGTGTGGGTCCTCAACCCGCCTTATTTGCTCTTCTATCCGGACGCTGACGGTGACGACAAACCGGACGGCGATCCGGTCGTTCATCTGGAAGGCTTTGGCCTTGAAGACTCGCACAGCATCACCAACAACCTCCGGTGGGGTCCCGACGGCTGGCTCTACGCCACGCAAGGGAGCACAGTCACCGGCGACGTGAAACGTCCTGGCGACAAGATGGCCGTCCACTCGCTCGGACAACTTGTGTGGCGCTATCATCCGGAGCTCAAAAAGTACGAAATATTTGCCGAAGGAGGCGGCAACGCCTTCGGCGTGGAGATCGACGATAAGGGGCGGATCTACAGCGGCCACAACGGCCCCAATACCCGCGGCTTTCATTACGTGCAGGGGGGCTATCTGCAGAAAGGCTTCGGCAAACACGGCGCGCTTTCCAATCCCTACACGTTCGGCTACTTCGAGGCGATGGGACATCACGACGTGCTTCGCTTCACCCACACGTTCGTGATTTACGGCGGCGGCACGCTGCCGCAAAAGTACCGCGGCCACTTGTTCGGCGTCGCGCCGCTGCTCTCCCACGTCGTCGTTAGCGAGGTGATGCCCGACCGCTCGTCGTTCAAGACGAAGGATGTGGGCCACGCGCTGACGTCGAGCGATCCGTGGTTCCGACCAGTTGATATCCAGGTCGGCCCCGACGGTGCGCTGTATGTCGCCGACATGTACGAGCAGCGGATCGATCACGCCAGCCACTATCAAGGGCGGATCCACACCGAAAGCGGCCGCATCTACCGGATTTCTGGCCTGACCGACGACGTGCTGCCCAAGTTCAACCTGGCCAAAATGGAGGATAGCGAGCTGGTCGATTTACTCGCTCATCCCAACAAATGGTTTCGGCAGCAGGCGCAGCTTGAACTCCGCAATCGCGGCAAAAATGAAAAGTTGGCCACAGTCGTCGAAAAGAAGCTAATTGCCGCCACTGGCCAGCCGGCTCTGGAATACTTCTGGGCCTTTAGCACCACCAGCGCCGGCCTCTCGGACGAACAAACGCTGCGGGTGATTGAACACGCCGATCCGTATGTTCGGCTGTGGGCCGTGCGGTTGGCGTGCGACGATGGCCAGGTGGGAGCACCGCTGGCCGCGAAGCTGGCGGATTTCGCCTATCGCGAGCCGCACGTCGAGGTCCGCAGCCAGCTCGCTTGTTCCGCGCGGCGTCTGCCGACTGGCCAGTGCCTCCCGATTGTGAAAAACCTCGCCCAGCGAAGTGAAGATGCCGGGGATATTCACATTCCGCTCCTTGTGTGGTGGGCCATCGAAGCGAAGGCGGACAAGGACCGCGATGCGGTCCTGGCGCTTTTTGCGGATCAAGCGTTCTGGTCGCAGCCGCTCGTGGAAAAGCATCTGACCGAGCGTTTGATGCGACGGTTCGCATCGACCGGTGCTCGCAAGGACCTGGTCACTGCCGCGAAGCTGCTGGAGCTTGCGCCGGGTAAAGAGCACGCGGGCAAGCTCATGGCTGGGCTCGAAGCGGCCTACGAAGGTCGCTCGCTGGCCAACCTCCCTCCGGAGCTGGTAGCCGCGATGACCAGGGCCGGGAGCAGCTCGCCGACCTTGAAACTCCGCCAAGGAGACCCGCAGGCAGTCGCCGATGCTCTGAAGACAATAGCCGACGATGGTGCCGACGCCGCGAGGCGACAGCAGCTCATCAGCATCTTCGGCGCGATCAGCCAGCCGTCGTGCGTACCGGTGCTGCTGAGAATTGCCAAGGAGTCCCGCAATGACTCGCTCCGCAGCACAGCGCTTTCGTCACTGCAAGCGTACAACGATGACGCGATTGGCCGCGAGCTGGTGACGCTTTATGGCAACCTGTCCGACGACGTGCGGGCCGTCGCCCAGTCGGTGCTGGCCACGCGGCTCTCCTGGTCGCAGCAGCTCATCGCGGCGGTGGATGCCGGCCAGATTGAAAAGCGGACAATCGACGAGACGACGGTCCGCAGGCTGCTTCTGCACAACGCGCCCGACTTTGCGCGGCTGGTGAAGAAGCACTTTGGCGAACCGGCCGGCCGCTCGCCCGAGGAGGTCCGCCAGCAGATCGAAAAACTGACCTCAACGATCAATATTGCTTCGGGAAATCCGTATCAGGGAAAGAAACTTTTCGGCGAAAGCTGCGGCAAGTGTCACGTACTGTTCGAGCAAGGGGGAAAGATCGGTCCCGATCTGACGAGCTACAAGCGCGACGATCTCCGTGGCATTCTCATGAACGTGGTGAATCCGAGTGCGGAGATTCGCGAGGGATACGAGAACTACCTCGTGCGGACGCTCGATGGCCGTACGCTGACCGGCTTCATTGCCGACCAGGACCCGCAGGTGGTGGTGATCAAGGGGGCCGATGGGCAGTCGATCCCGGTGCCGCGGGACGATATTGACGAGATGCGGGCGCAAAGTGTCTCGCTGATGCCCGACAACGTGCTCAAGGATTTATCGGACCAGCAGATTCGCGATCTGTTCGCCTATCTGCGTTCGACTCAGCCGCTGCCGTAGGACGACTTCCCGAGCCGTCCCAAGCGACATCAGATTCCCCATTGACCCTATTTGCTTGCCACTTCTATACTTGCGCAAATGCTTCGGAAACAGCCACCTTTTCGATACCACGTCGTTCAATGAGCGAAAGAACCCACCGGCATCAACTCGAAAAGAACCTTTTAGCCGACTGGCTGGGAGACAAGATCGAGCTTCTCAAACCCTATACCATCCAATTGACGGTGGGGGGACTGATTGTCGCCGCGGCAATCGTGGGCGCAGTTATCTACTTCGCCCAAACCAACCCGACTGGGGCTCGTGGCTGGGAGGCTTATTTCACTGCTTTCGGCGATCAAAAGGTCGAGGAATCGCTCAAGGCGGTGATTGACAAGCCCGACGTCAAGGGTACCCCCGCCGAGCTTTGGGCGCGGCTGGCGTATGCCGATCGCCAATTCGGTATCTCCGCATTCCAGGCGGCGCAGGACCCAGCAGAAGCCAAATCAGCTCTGGCCGACGCCGAGAAGGCGCTCGTCGAGATCGAAGGTAAGACCAAGGACCCGATGATTCTAGAGCGCAGCCGCTATAGCCTCGCCCGCGTTTACGAGACACAGAACAAGCTCAATAAGGCCCGCGACTATTATCAAAAAGTTGCCGAGTCCTCCAAAGACACGCCGGTGGGCAAAGCAGCGGCGGCGGCGATCGAGCGTCTCAATCCAAAGGGAGAGGTGACGCAGGTCATCGGTTGGCTGTCGGAACAAAAGCCGCTGCCTAAGAAATCTCCTGGCAGCGGCTTCAATCCCTTCCTCGATGATCTCTCACCGTTCGGTCCCGGACCGACTTTGCCGGAACGCCCCAACTTGAGTCTGCCTGGCACTGAATCGCCACTGGGTGCAAGAGGGGCTGGCATCGATTTTGGCCGCGACGAACCCTTGGGAACCAAGAGTTCTGCGGACGTCGGGACGCCGACCGATCCGGCCAGGAAGAGCGAGTCCGAACCGGCAGTTGCTGAGAAGCCGGCAGAAAAACCGGGTGCAGAGAAACCGCCGGAGAAGCCCACGGATGAGAAGCCGGCCGCGGAAAAATCGCCCGACGATAAGGCTGTCAAGGAGAGGTCCTGAGCGACCGGCCGCGTTCCCTCCAATGCCTTCAGGCCAAATTTCTGGCGAGCCGATCGAACTCGTCGTCGCTCCAGAAGAGCAGGGGGAACGGCTCGATGCCTTTCTGGCGAGACATTTTCCGAAACATAGCCGCATGCAGCTTCGCAAAGTGATCGGCGCCGGAGGCGTCACCGTCGACGGCGCTGGCTGCAAGGTCTCATATCGTCTCAAGGGCGGCCAGCGGATTGCTGTGATCATGCCCGCCATGCCGACTGCCGGCCCAAACCCGGAGAACATCCCGCTCGACATCTTGTATGAAGATGAGTTCCTGTTGGCCGTCAACAAGCCGCCAGGAATGGTCGTTCATCCGGCGCGCGGCCACTGGTCTGGGACGCTCACCAGCGCCCTGGCGTTTCATTTCAAACATCTCAGCAAGGCCGGCGGCCAGCATCGTCCTGGCATCGTTCACCGGCTGGACCGCGACACTAGCGGCGTCCTCGTTGTCGCCAAGACCGACCCAATCCACTACGCCCTGGCCGAACAATTCTCCGAGCGGTCCACGGAAAAGGAGTATTTTGCCATCACTGCCGGGGTGCCCGACCGTGACCGCGACCAGATCGCACAGCCGATCGGCATGCACCCTCACCAGCGGGAGAAGATGGCCATACGCTCCGGGCACACGACCAGTCGCGAGGCCGCCACGTTTTACGAAGTCGTTTCGCGGTTTGACGGCTTTGCCGCGGTGAAGGTGCTCCCCAAGACCGGCCGCACCCATCAGATCCGCGTGCATCTGGCACACGTCGGCACCCCGGTCCTCTGCGACAAGCTTTACGGCGGGCGATCAATGATCACGCGGGGAGAAATTCGCCGGAATCCTTCCGATCATTTGGTCTTGCTGGCGCGCCAGGCGCTCCACGCCAGGCGGATCGAGCTCATTCATCCAGAAACGGGCCAGCCGATCGAATTCGTTGCGCCGCTTCCCGCGGATCTGGAATCAGTGCTCGACGAATTGCGAACTTATCGCCTGCTTTCCAAATAGCATCGGCTCTGATCAGGCAGTAAATCCAGCGGGTCCCACTTGCTGCCAGCCTCCGCCTGGCGACACACTGATTTCAAATCCTATCAGGTGCGCCGCCTGTTTCCCTGAACCTGCGAAAGCTGCCATGTCACGCCTTATCCTCCTCGCCATCACGCTCCTGTTGCTTCCCAGCGCTGCCACCGCTCAGGATATACCTCGCAAGTTCGCCATCATTCTTCATGGCGGCGCGGGTTCCAGCAGCGAGAAACTGACCGACGACGAGAAGCAGCAAAAAGTAGAATCACTGGGGCAAGCGCTCGACATCGGCGTAAAGGTCCTCAAGGAAGGCGGCACCAGCCTCGATGCGGTCGAGCAGGTCATTCGTTTTTTGGAGGACGATCCACAGTTTAATGCGGGCAAGGGCGCCGTTTTCAATGCAGCTGGGGGGCATGAGCTGGATGCCTCGATCATGGACGGCCGGACCAAGGCCTGCGGCGCGGTTGCTGCGGTGCGAACGGTGAAAAACCCGATCTCCCTGGCGCGAATGGTAATGACAAAAACGCGGCACGTGCTGCTCACGTCCGACGGCGCGGAGAACTTTGCCCACGAGATGCGGGTCGATCGCGTCGATCAAAAATATTTCTTCACGCAGAAGCAGTATGACAACTGGCTCAAGGCCAAAGAAAAGGAATCGCAAACGAAATCACCCGAAAAGCCCGGTCCCGGCACAGTCGGCTGCGCGGCCCTCGATTCCCACGGCAATCTGGCCGCCGGCACCAGCACCGGTGGCCTGACCAACAAGCGATTCGGCCGCGTCGGCGATTCGCCGATCATCGGCGCGGGAACGTACGCCGACAACGCGACGTGTGCCATCTCCTGCACCGGCACGGGCGAGGAGTTTATCCGCCACTCGGTGGCATTTCATATCTCGGCCCGCATGGCTTATCTCAATGAGCCCGTGGACAAGGCGCTGCACGCCGTCCTGACCGAGAAGCTCAAGCCCGGCGACGGCGGCATCATTGCCGTGGACAAGGACGGCCATATCGCCGCCGAGACCACCACGGCCGGCCTGGCTCGTGCAGCCGCCGACTGGCGCGGGACACGCGTCATCACTCTGGGCAAATAGCCTTGCGTTCGCGACGCGGGAATGCTCAATACCCTTGCTGCATCCCCACGCTCACCAGCCGCGGCGCGACGCGAGCCAACTCTTTGCCGCTCTTGTCGTACACAATGCCCACCAGTAGATGTGCGCCAGGCACCGCCTGGTCGCTGGGCCACCGTGCTTCGGCGATCTTAAATTTGCCGGCTTCGTTCAGCGTCTCCACCGTGCCCGGAAACTCCCCGAGGGTTTTTCCTTCCAAGTCGATGACTCGAAAAATGATCTTGCCGACCTGGTCCAACTGATCCGGCGGCAATGCGATCTTGCCCGTAACGTGCGCCTTGGTCTCCTGGCCCCAAGCCGTGTCGCAGCGAATGGGCATCATCACGGCCGCAACCTGTTTCCAATGTGCCGGCTCGAGCTTGCCGACGAGCTGCACCATGCCCTGGGAGGACGGCTGTTGCACCGAGAGCGGACTGCCATAGGCAAATGTCCGGTCCACTCGAGGGCCGCCGTCGCTATAGCACAATTCGGAATCGAGCGCGATCACCTCCCCCTCGGCAGCCTTGAAGTTCGGAAAGTTCGACCAGGGGAGCTTGAATTCGACCTCCATGCCGAAATCGGTGCGACGCGCGCCGACCTCGACTCCGTCACCCTTGATGGCCGTGAGCATGTCGGGCCGCAGACACCACCGGGGCCGGAGCTTGTCCTTGTCGAGGCCGGTCCAGTACATATGGACCGCCCCCGGCCCCCAGGTGCGATCGCGAAAGTGCTCATCCCGCCGCGTGTCGAAGTACCATTCGACGCCGTCTCCTTCCCACAGGTGAGCGTCGTCAGCGTGGTTGGCCGGCTTTGTGTCGAGGGTGCGGAGTGCAGCGTAGAACGCCGTGTCGTCCCACAT
>DASRJP010000429.1:0-6886 GCA_035649415.1 Pirellulaceae bacterium
AGGATGCATCAGATGGAAGAGCCGGGGCGTGAAATCGAAATTCAAAATCAATTCCATTCTCAAAAACCTTCTATTTCAGTCAGACTATGAACCTTCGCATCGCTCTGTTGTTTGCGGTCGCCGTGGCCCTCGCTGGCTGCGGCG
Organism: Pirellulaceae bacterium; assembly: GCA_035649415.1. Classification (GTDB taxonomy): domain Bacteria; phylum Planctomycetota; class Planctomycetia; order Pirellulales; family Pirellulaceae; genus DATKDU01. The sequence continues at coordinate 145 of DASRJP010000429.1, forward strand.
GCAATTCGTCCACCAGCTACGTTCCCAAGGGAAACGACGCCCAAGACGCGCTGAAGCTCGCGCTCGACGCCTGGAAGAACGGTCAGTCGGGCGAACCGGCCGGAAAGCTTCCTTCGGGCGCGACCGTGCGCGGCATCGATGCCGACTGGGCCGCTGGCGAGAAGCTCGCCAGCTATGAGATCGTCAAAGAGCTGCCCGCCGAGGCCGACGCCGGACCGCGGAAGCTGATCGTCAAGCTCACCTACGAAGGGGGCAACCCGATCGAGGCGACATACTATGTCGTGGGCATCGATCCGCTGCAAGTCTTTCGGGACAAGGACTACGAGAAGTACTTCGGGCACTAACGCCAGGCGGAAGCGTCAGCGAGGGCATCCCAATCGTCATGCTCCGCGGCCAAGCAGCTTCCTGGCCCCCTGCCTCAGTTCGTGCAGCGCAAAGATCACGCCAGCGATGCACAGCGGCACGAAATAGTAGAACAGGCGGAAGACGATGAGCGCTCCCAGCAGTTCGTCCTTCGGCACTTCCGGCAGGATCTTGAGCAGCACCAGCTCCACGACCCCGAGGCCCCCCGGCACGTGCAGCACCACGCCCGCCAGCACGGCCAACAGGTAACACGACAGGAACATCGGATAGCTCAGCGCAACCGACTTGGGCATCAGCACGTAAGCGACCGCTGCCGCCGTGGCAAAGTCGCTGCAGGCCAGCGCCATCTGCATGAGCGTGAACCGCACGTCCGGCAGCGGCAGGACCCAGTTGCGGATGGTCAGCGGCTGCTTGCGAGTCAGAATGATTGCCACCCAGATCGCCACCGCGGCCAGCAGCGTATAGCCCACCGGCCGCACCGTCGCCAGCGGCACGTGCAGCACCGGCGGAATCGGGATCGGCTCCGCGACGAACACCATTCCCGCCAGGGCAAACAGCCCCAGCCAGAACGTCAGGCAGAGCACCGCCATGACGTTTACCACGTCCGTGGCCGACAGCCCCCACGACGTATACAGCCGGTAGCGGACCGTCGATCCCCCCAGCACCAGGCCGAAGTTGTTCCCGGCCGCATAACCCAGGAATGCCGCCAGCGCGATCTGCCACAGCGGCAGCCGGCGTCCGACCAGGCGGGTGGCGAGGAGATCGTAGCCGACGAACATGCCGTAGGCCGCCGCGGTAAGGGCGAGGGCGGCGGCGCGCTGCGGCCAGGAGATGCGGGTGAAAGCGGCAACGATGTCGTGCGAGCCGAAGTCGCGCACTTCGCGATAGATCAACCAGCAGGCGATCGCAAAAATCGCGGCGCTCAGGACCGGGGCGGCAAATTTCTTCCAGCGTGCCATGCGGATCTGCGCTGCGTTTTCGATGTGACGCGGCGGCTGCTGTTAAGGCGATGCTTGAGGTTGCGCAGCCAGCCAACGGGCCGCGATCCGTTTGACGTACTCGCTCGGGTCGCTCGCCGCGGCTGCGATCTGCTGTTTGGCCGGCGCGGCTAATGGGCCGAGCCGCGCCAAACTTTCGATGGCGGCGATCCGCGTGGCCTCCTGCGGATCGGCCAGCGCTTGCACCAGGACCGGCAGCGCCTCTTCGCGGCGGCCAAGCCGGGCCAGCGTCTCGGCCGCCGCCAGCCGCGGCGCGGCCGACTTGTCGTCAAGCAGTGGCGCGAGCGCGGCGGCCAGACTCTGCCGCAGCGGCGCGTCGACCGGCGACGACAGGGCGATCCGCGACAGCCCATGGACCGCCCAGTAGCGCACGGTCGGATCGTCGTGCGCGAGCGCCGCGTTCAAGGCGTCCCGTGCCGGCGATCCCATCTGTGCCAGCGACCAGGCGGCCAGATGCCGCGTCTGCGGCAAGCCGGATTTGAGTTCGAGTTCGTATTGGGAGGCAGAGCGGCCAAGAAAGGCTGGCGGTTGAGCGGCTGCCGCGGCAGTCAGCGACAGCCAGGCGACGAATGACGGAATCCGCAGCAGGCAGTGGCTCATTGAGTTTTTCAGGGATGATGCCGGGGAATCGGGCCCGATTGGGGAACATGCGGCAATTGCAAATTGATCATTGCAAATTGGTGATTGCAAATTGGCGAGCACTCAATTTGCAATTGCCAATTTGCAATCAAAAATCTGCCATACCCAATCCTACGGCGCCAACCTCCGCTGAGGAGCCCGATTTCCGGCGATTCACGACTTGTCCTCTCCCCCCTTCTTCCGCCAGGCCGGTTTCCGCTGTCGCGACTTGGGGTGGTGGCGCGGCGCGAGCGACTGCGGCGGCGGCGGGAGAATGCCGCCGGGGAGCTTGTCGATCAGGCGGACGATTTTGGCCCGCGGTCCTTGCTCCGGCCGGGCCTCCGGGTCCTTGCGGGCCAATTCGTACATCACCGGCTGCTCGCGGCGGATGCGGTCGAAGGCGCCTTCTTCCACCACCGTGGCGTGGAAGTAGACGTCGCGGCCGTGGTCCCGGCTGATGAAGCCAAAACCCCGGTCCTGGTTCACCGCTTTGACGATGCCGTAGAGCATCCACTCAGAATAGCCGCAGGGTCTTGGCTCGGACAGGCGATGGCCGTGGCGTCCTCGCGTAGAATAGTAGTGTATGTCCGCGTCCTACCTCATCGCCGCCCAGCGTACGCCGATTGGCAAATTCCTCGGCGGGCTGTCCAGCGTCCCCGCGCCGCAGCTTGCCGCCCACGCGATCCGCGCCGCGCTGGAGGGCGCTCACGTGTCGCCCGGCGAAGTTGATGAAGTCATCCTAGGCAATGTTCTGCAAGCCGGCGTCGGACAGGCCCCGGCGCGCCAGGCGGCACTGGCCGCGGGCATTCCCGCCAGCGTTCCCGCCGTAACGATCAACAAGGTCTGCGGCTCGGGGCTCAAGGCGGTGATGCTCGCCGACCAGGCGATCCGCATCGGCGAGGCGAAAGTGATCGTCGCCGGCGGCATGGAGAGCATGAGCCTGGCGCCGCACCTGCTGACCGGCGCTCGCAGCGGCGGCTGGAAATTCGGGCCGCAGACTGTCCTCGACCACATGCAGTTCGACGGCCTGACCTGCGCCCGCGAGCTAGTCCCCATGGGCAACCTGGCCGACTACACGGCACAAAAGAGCGGCGTCTCGCGGCAGTCGCAAGACGAGTTCGCCCTGGCCAGCCACCAGCGGGCTGTCGCGGCCATCGAAGCGGGCAAATTCAAGAGCCAGATCGTGCCGGTCACCGTCCGGGCCGGAAAGGGCGAGGCCACGATCGAGCGGGACGAAGGGCCGCGGGCGCAAGCGACCCTCGCCGACCTGGCCAAACTGCGGCCGGCATTTGCCGCGGACGGCACCGCGACGGCGGGCAACGCCTCGCAGATCAGCGACGGCGCGGCGGCCCTGGTCGTTGCCTCCGAGGCCGTGGCACAAAAATTCTCCTCGTCGATCAAGGCCCGGATCGTGGCCAGTGCCGCCAGCGGCGTCGAGCCCAAGGACCTGTTCATCGCGCCGGTCAGCGCCATCGAGAAGGTGCTGGCCAAGGCGAAGCTGACGCTCGACGGCATCGACCTCGTGGAATTGAACGAAGCATTCGCGTCGCAGTGCCTGGCCTGCATGCAGCCGCTGGGCCTGGCGCACGAGAAGGTGAACGTCCACGGCGGAGCCATCGCACTGGGCCATCCGATCGGCGCCAGCGGCGCGCGGGTCCTGGTCACGCTGCTCTATGCCCTGGCTGATCGCAACCTGACCCGCGGCCTGGCCGCCCTGTGCCTCGGCGGCGGCAATGCCGTGGCGATGATCGTGGAGCGGGCACAACCGTAGCAGGCACACTCCGTGTGCCGTCGGCTTCATAGCGAAACGTCTGACGGGGTCGGGAGTCGATTTCGGCCCACACGTCTTGCGAATGGATAATCGTCGGCCGAAATCGACTCCCGACCCCTTTTGGCGTGGCATGGAACTCCGCCTGCCCTACATAATGAAGTGTTCGCGCTGGTCGGTTCTCCTCGCTGGCCGTCTAATGACCGCTTCTTCCGTCAATTCCGCGACGCCTGATGCCCCCCGCGGCTGGCGCTCGCTGTTGACCGGCCGCTGGCACCGGTCTAGCTGGGTGGTGGCGGTGCTGGTGCTGCTCTTTCTCGTGTTCTGCAATGTGCCGGGGCAGCTCGTTTCGGATATCGACGTCAATCACTATAGCTACGATGCGGATTTGCTGCGGGCAACGATTCATGTGCAGGAGCATGGCTGGCCGTTTGCATGGGCGCGCCGCGACGGCGATCTCTTGTTCATTGACAATCTAAGTTGCTGGAAGCCCTGGAATAACCAGCCGATATTCTCGTTTGGCGTCCTGCCGCTGAACGGATTGATTGCGCTGATTGTTGCTCTGACGGCCGGCATGCTGTTCGAGTCGTGGCGGCGAACCCGGGCGCGCCTTTCACAAATCCATCTCCGCGACGCACTCGCGCTGATCTTCATCGTGTCGCTCGTCGGCGCGTGGTACGCGGACCAGCAGCGTCGGTTCGCCTACGAAAACCGAATACTACGTGATCATTACACTGGCCGGCACGACCATTGGGAACCCGATCGGCCGGGAGGAATTATGAGCAAGCAACGTAAGCACGGAGGCGTCACCTGGTTGCGAAATCTCATTGGCGATCGACATTTTCAGTTTCTTGATCGCGTGATTGCCGTAAGAGCGGACGGCGCGGGGCTCAAGTGGGCGGCTGAATTGCCGGACGTGCAACTTGTGCAAGTCTCCAAAGAATTCAACAGCGACTGTTTGCGACACCTTGAGCGAATGGGGCGGTTGGAGGTGCTGGACGTGAATCCTGAGGATCGATGGTTTTTCATACTTCATCCAAATTCACGACCGCAGCCCACTGAGTTGACAATGCCGCGGTTACCTCGCCTGCGCTGGCTGCGGGCAACGAATGTGATCTGCGTGGGACTGGCACGCACTCCGTTGTTGGAGAACCTCGATTTCCGCATGGTCAAAGTGAATGAGCCCCTCCTCTGTGATATTGCGTTTCTTTCAGCGTTGCGCCGCCTATCGCTTGCAGATTGCAAATTACCGAATGAGTCGACTGAACGACTTGCGTCGCTAACTCGCTTGGAATCGCTTGATTTGCAGGAAACCAACGTGACGGACGACGCGATGGAACATCTAGGTGCGTTTAAGAAGCTGCGGGAGTTGAATCTCTCGAAAACGCGCGTGACGGCACGCGCACACCCGCACTTTGCACAGATGAAACAGCTTCGCGATCTTTCGCTGCCCGGGAGTGGGTTTTCGGATGAAGACCGGCGACGCCTGACGGCAGAACTTCCGGATTGTCATATATCGTGGACGCGCTGAATCCAAATCCGCCACAGCCACCATCCGCCGGTGCGGCTGCTGGGCAATGATCTTGGAGCGGGCGCAACCGTAGTAGGCACACTCCGTGTGCCGTCGGCAGCCTGGTCCGTTTTGGCAAGTCGACGTTTTCGTTTTCGCACAGAGGCACGGAGGCACAAAGTCGCCGGTGACGCCGCCGGTTGGACTTTTCTGCCAAGCGCGTCCGCACCCATAATGGAGCGTCCTCCCGGTCATTTCCTTTGTCGGCCGCCCGATGAGTGCTTCGTCCGCCACCCCCGCGCCGACTGCCGCCCCCCGCGGCTGGCTGTCGCTACTGACCGGCCGCTGGCACCGGTCGAGCTGGGTCGTGGCGGCAGTGATGCTGCTGTTTCTGGTGTTTTGCAATTTGCCGGGGCAGACAGTCACTCACGTCGATATAAACGGCAGCGAGTGGAAGTCCATCGACTCGCCCATTGAGCACGGTTGGCCGTTCACGTGGGCCGTTCGGCCCGGTTACGCGGCGTATATAGGTATAGGCATGCCATCGTTCAATGCGCCAAATTGCTGGGAATTCTGGAACGACGCGACCGTCTACATTTGGACTGCGCTTGCGGCTGATGCATTCGTCGTAGTCGCGCTTACTCTAATTAGCGCCGGGACGTTCGAGTTGTGGCGCCGGGCGCGGGCGCGCGTTTGGCAGCTCCATTTGCGCGACATCCTGATTGTGGTGCTTCTCATTTCGCTTGCTGGCGGTTGGTACACGAGGAAGCAGCAACGCCATGCTCGCGACCTGCGACTCACAGAGGGTGATGGTCTAACATCGATGCCTGGTATGCCAGCGACTCCCAACGCTCACGGAATTGCATGGCACAGTGACTCTCTCGGCGGCCCCACTTGGGTCAGACAGCTATTCGGCGAGAAGCACTTTCAGTTTCTCGACCGCGTTGTTGAGGTGGGGGTGGATCGCGATGGCCTGGCATGGCTTGGCGAGTTGACTGACGTACGCGTGGTGTCAGTCGTCGGCGGCATTACGTCGCGCAGCTTGTCACACTTGGAACGAGTGCCGAGGCTGGAGGTCTTGAATCTCATTGAGGCGCGGCATGAACCGGAATATGAGGCTGATATTGGGCGATTCTTTCCGCACTACGGTGATGAGCCGCCAGCCGATACCACGCCGCGGCTTAAACTGCCCGCAATGCCGCGTCTCCGGAGACTGACGATTCAAGATGCTCGCGTCGAGGGGCTGGCGGCCTTACCCGCGCTTGAAGTTCTCGATTGGCGGGGCGCACCAGCGGATCAACCCCTTTTCGAGCAACTAGCCGCCAATACCAGGCTGCGAAAAGTATCGTTGTGTGAATGCACGGTTGCGTGGCACCAGCTTGAATTGCTTGGCTCTTTGCCGAACCTGGAGCACCTCGAACTGGATGGGACGACAATCGATGACGAGAACGTGAAAAACCTCGCCGCGCTGACGCGTCTGCGCGA
>DASRJP010000430.1:0-13183 GCA_035649415.1 Pirellulaceae bacterium
GATGCGCCGCGGGGAGCCTACGTGCTCGAAGTAATCGTTGGCTCCCCGGCCGCAGAGCTGAATCTCCTGCCCGGAGACATCATCCTGACCTGGAACGGCATTGAGATCAGCAGTCCCGCACAACTGACGAGCGTGATCTGCGAAACCGAGAGCGGCTCCAAGGCAATGCTCTCGATCTGGCGTAACGGCAAAGAAGAAAAGCTGAAAGTGACGGTCGGCGTGCGGCCACAGGACCCGGCCGAGCGGGGCTATATGCCGCGCTGAACGCGGTAATGAGCCGCGCTTGTCCACTAGATCGCGCCCCATCCCATCTGGCGGGACGTGACGGAAGGCCCACCCGTCGGAAATGGCATAAGCCGTTGCCGCGCCGTCACTTCGGCCTGGCAAATTACCCAGCGCCCCGGCCGCGACCTGAATTTCTGTGATTCCTGTACAAACGGGGCTTGTCAATGTACAGGCGTGTATTAAGATGCACTGGTCCCGGGTGCGGTTGACACCCGGCATCGCCCCTCGGCGGTGGCATTTTGGCCTCGATTTCAGGAGTTCTCGGCATGTCATCCCTCGTGGATACGCTGACCGATCGTCAGGAAATGGTGTTCGACTTCATCAAGGCCAAGATCAAGGAGCGGGGATACGGCCCCACCGTGCGGGAGATCGGCGAGAATTTCAAGATCAGCTCTCCCAACGGCGTGATGTGCCACCTGCGGGCCCTGGAAAAGAAGGGGCTGATCACCCGCATCCGCAAGAAGGACCGGGCCATGGCGCGGGCCATCGCCCTGGCCCCCGAGATCATTGCCGAGGAAAAGGGACTGCCACTGGTGGGCACCGTGGCCGCCGGCATGACGACCCTGTCGTTCGAGCAGCCGGACCGCGTGGACTTTGCCGACTTCTTCAACAAGAAGAACCTGTTCGTCCTAAAGGTCAGCGGCAATTCGATGATCGACGCCCACATTGCCGACGGGGACTACGTGGTGATCAAGAAGCAGCGGACGGCCGACAAGGGGCAGATGGTGGTGGCCCAGAACGACGAGGGGGAAGCGACGCTCAAATACTGGTACCCCGAAGCCAGCCGCGTCCGCCTCCAGCCGGCCAACTCGTCGATGTCGCCGATCTACGTCAAAGGGGCGACGGTGATGGGAATCGTCGTGGGCGTCGTGCGGAATTTACGGTAGCTCCCGCCTGCCGGAAACCGATCCTCTTCAACTAGTTCCCAGGGTCCTCCCTGGGAAATCACTACCCCGAGCCTCTGCCTCGATGCTGGCAGGGTGCCACTGTCGGCCGCCGACAGTGGGAAGCTCGACCAGGCCATCCACCACCCACGGGCCGCAAGCTGCGTTCGGACAAGACGCTGAACTGCCATTAACCCTAGTTTTCGGAGTGACTAGTCTTCTCGTTCCCCAGGTCCTCCCTGGGAACTCACTATCCCGAGGTTCTGCCTCGGCGCAGCCAGCTCCGTTGAGGGTCGTTTACGACCCTTTGCCTTTTAGGCCCGGCATTCATGCCGGGTGAGGCATGCCCCCCAAAACACAATTCGATTAGCCCCGTTGAGGGGCTTCGAATCGACGGCTTCAGCCGCGCGGATTGGCTGAAGCCGGCGGCACAAGATCGGGCACCCATTGACGCCATGTCAGTCCCAACGCGTGAACGGCGACGCCGCTTACAGCGACGGTAAGTGCATTCCCAAGTACGATCCCGACAAATGCCGCCGTGCCAAAGTAAAAGCTGCCCGAATATTGAGACCAGACTGTAAATGCCACGTACAAAACGGCAAGTGGCAAAACCCACAGCCAGTGCCAACTAATGACGCGATGAAATGCCGTGAGCCAAAAGGGCAGAAAGAGGCACGGTACATTGTCGGCGGTAAACTCCACCGTGACAAAGAGCATCTGCTCCGCAGGTATCACGCCCGGCGTCGAAAACCACGTGGCACCGGCGAATATCGCGGATAAGAATACGGTCACACATGCCAGCTCGCTCAAGCCGATTTGACGATTACCCACTGTGGCGTGGGCAGCCTCATCGGAAAGCGCCATTCGCCGGAACATTCGGTAAAGCACCCACAACACGGCACTTAATGCCGCGCTCAGCCCAAGAATCACAGCGAAACGAATCTGATCGTCCGAGAAGTCCGAAGCGACTGTCCCTGACCAATACGCACTCAGTCCGACGTAGGCATAAGCCTGTATGAACGCTGTCAGCAATACGAGCGGAAATGCAAGCAACTGCGAACGCACCGAAAGGGTCAATATCGCAGCGAGAATGAGGACTTGTGATGTCCAAACTGCCCTGCCGAACTTAAAAACCGCGTATGCGAGCCACGTATCGGATGCCGGCTGTGCGAGTGGCGAGACTGTGGCCAGGATCACTCCGGATAACAACGCACAGGCTGCAACTCGTCGAAAAATGCGAAGTTGGGCACGTGGCATGTCGAGGCCTAGCGAATTGCTCACCGCGACGGGTGGCACACAAGTCGTTGTGACTCCGCTACGCCTCCGGCTCACCCTTGTGGTGGGTCGAGCCGACAGTGTGGGGCTGCGAATTCGGCGTCCATCACCGACCGGCCGCAAGGCGTATTCTGACAGGGCCGCTGTCCCGGCAGCAAACCTTGGTTTCGAGCTGTCCGTTCATGCCTACTTCTTGGACTGATTCGGGGAGGGTGCTGAAGGTTTGAGGATTGGCGCATTGGGACGAGCCGCCAGGGCCTCCTCTAGCTCATCAACATCTTTCCGGAGCGATTTGACTTTCTCCCAGGCCAAGAAGTTATAAACGCTCATTCGGTGATGATCCACGAACCACGCGAACGCGACGCCAGCCACCACCGTCAGCGAGAGCAAGTCGCGGATCGTGAAACGCATACTCTCACTCCTCCCCAGAAAGCGATTCACCAGGGCGCAGAATTGTTAGCATGTTGTGGTCATTTTCCCATATCAGCCGATAGCCCTCGCTTTCCATGAACTTGGTCAGATAGCGGTACATGCCCGCCTCGAACCGCAGCGAGGCCGTCTGCGCGTCGTACCCACGATGATCGAGCCACCAGCCAATAGCCAAGGCAACAACCAGCGTCAACAGCAGCAGTTCCCGGATGGTGAACTTGAACATGGGGGGAATCCCTTTCCCTGGGGCATGCCAACTCAGCGTCCATCTCGCGCGGCCCGCAAGCCGTATTCTGACTGACCGATGCTCCGGCAGCAAACGGCCACACCACTTGCGCTAGCCGCGCGCAACGTCCGGGGCCACTCCCATTGTATCGCCGATTAGTTTACTTTTGTATACTTACAGGGTACAATGTGTACTATTGAGCGCTTAGACTCAAAAGTCCGCCCATACCCCTTATCGCCGGAGAACAAGCCATGGCGAACCAACGAACATCCCCAGACCGTCATTCCCAAGCTGAGCCGTTTCCAGAGGCTCAGGCCTTTCCACCCGCTTCGAAAAACGCCCAAAACGGGCGGAAAGTCGATCCGACCGGGCAATTTGGGGAAGATGAGTTGCGACCGCCTGATTTTTCGCAAGCCCCGCCAGACAAAGAGGTTGCTCGTGAATTGACGCCCCAGGAGCAGTCCTACTTTGCCGCCGAATACGCCCGACTTTCCGACATCGAGCGCCCGCGGGCCGCCGGAAACCCGGCCGACGACAACGACGCTCCCCAGCCGGAAATTCCCTGCGAGCAGGTGGCGATTCCCACGGCCGCGGAAATCCTGGGACGCAAAAAGATGGGGCGGCCCAGGATCATCGACGACGTTTTGCAAAGCAAGATTGTCGCCCTCCTGGGGGCCGGGGCGAGCCTGGCCCAAACGGCGGCCCACCTGGGGCTGGCCCGCAGCACGATTGCCGCCGCGATGGAGCGCGATCCGGAATTTGCCCTCGAAGTACACGAGTCGCGACAGCGGGCGTCGCTCTTCCCGCTGAATTGCCTGCTGCGGGAGGCGGCCAAGAACTGGCGGGCGGCCGCCTGGCTGCTCACTCATTTCGAGCGGAAATGCGACCAGGAAAAAAGCCGGCGGGAGCGGCTGTACGAGGCGGCCGATCGCCAGATCGAGCGCGACATGGTCGAGGAAATGCGCCAGGAGGCGCGGCAGCACCGCCAAGCGGAAAGCCAGGCGATGCTTTCGCAGACCGAGTCGCTCGAAAACTCCTGCCAAGGGCGAATGCCGCCGCGGTGCGACGCGCGACACCAAACCGACTCATCTCGGCGTCAGCAGGCGCAGCCGACTCAGCCTTAAGGAGTGACTGCACAGGAGGTTGAGGCGCTGAGTCGGCCCGAAACGGCCGCCGCGAAAGCGACTCAAAAACCGACTCGGAAGGCCGACTCAGAAGGAGAAGCCGCGATCCGATTCAAACGAGAACTTACGTGCAGAAAGCGACGGGCATGGGTTTGGACACGGAAAACACGGATAACACGGATCGGAGAAGAGACATCGAGTTCTTGCCAATCAAATTCCGTGTCGTCCGTGTTTTCCGTGTCCCACTCCCGTTGAATATGCCGCTCCCAGCCTTCACCATTTACGCGGCCTTCTCCGACTCGGCGGCCTGGTTGAGCTTGTTGTAGAGGGTCTTGAGGCTGATGCCGAGTTCCTCGGCCGCTTCGGGCTTATTGCCGTCGTGCCGCTCCAGGGCGTCGTAGATGGCCTGCATTTCCAGGTCGCGGAGGGTCATCGGCGCCAGCTTGAGCTTGACTTGCGCCTTGCGGGCGCCGAACCGCTGCGGCAGGTGCTCGGGGGTGATCGGCGGCCGCTCGCAGAGGATCGTGGCATGTTCGATCACGTTGGCCAGCTCGCGGACGTTCCCGGGCCAGGTGTGGCTCTTGAGCAGCTCGATCGCCTCATCGGTGAAGAGCTGGTCGTCCGGCTTGAGCCCCTGCTTGAACCGCCGCACCAGGTGCTCGGCCAGCTCGGGGATGTCAGCCAGCCGCTCGCGCAAGGGAGGCAGCGTGATCTCGAACGTGTTGATGCGGTACATCAGGTCTTCGCGAAAGTCCCCCGCCTCGACCATCTCCGGCAGGTTGCGGTGCGTGGCGCAGATCACGCGCACGTCCACCTCGAAAGCCTGGTTCTCGCCCACGCGGCGGATCTCGCCCGATTCGAGCACCCGCAGCAGCTTGGCCTGCATCGCCTTGGGAAGCTCGCCGATCTCGTCGAGGAAGATCGTGCCGCCGCCGGCCACTTCGAACAGGCCGACGCGGTGCTCGTCCGCGCCGGTGAACGCTCCTTTGCGATGGCCAAACAGCTCGCTCTCGATCAGCGTCTCCGGGAGGCCGCCGCAGTTGATCGCCACAAACGGCATATTCGCGCGGAGGCTCCGCTGGTGCACGGCGCGGGCCGCCAGCTCCTTGCCCGTGCCAGTCTCGCCCAGGATGAGCACGGTGGAGTTGGTCGGCGCGACCCGCTCGATGAGGTTCTTGACCTGCTCCATCGCCTTGCTGCCGCCGACGAGGTCGGTCTTTCCCTCGGCCCGGTCGAGCTGGTGCTTGAGGGCCCGGTACTTGTTGACCCATTCCCGCTTGCTGGCGATCCGCGCCAGCAGCGCCTTGAGCTCGAGCAGCTTGCAGGGCTTGGTGAGGAAGTCGAACGCGCCGAGCTTGAGCGCGCCGAGGACCGCGTCGTACGACGCCTTGCCGGTGAGCACGACGGTGTCGGTCTCGGGGGCGAGCTGCTGGCAGTGCTGGATCACTTCCAGGCCGTTCATGCCGGGCATGTCGAGATCGACGATGATGCAGTCGTAGGTGTTTCGCTGGAGCGCGGCGACGGCAGTGCCGCCGTCGGGGCAGACGGTGACCTCGTGTCCCATGCGCGGGATCTCGAGGCTCATCAGCTCCTGGAGCGCGGACTCGTCGTCGGCAAACAGGAGTTTGAGGCGGCTATGCGGCCTGATTTCGCTTTTGATTTTGTCTTTCATGCAGGTTGCCTTCGGCAGCCAGAAGTGGCAAAAGCACTTTCATTTGCGACCCCTTGCCGGGGCCGCCCGAGGAGGGCTCGATCGAACCCCCATGTTCCTGAATGATGCGGCAGGTAATCGACAGTCCCAGCCCGGTCCCCTTGCCGTCGCGGCGGCGGGTGAAGAAGGGCTCGAAGAGGTGTTTCAGCACCTCGGGAGTCATGCCGCAGCCGTTGTCGCGGACGGTCAGCTCGGCCTGCGGGCCGACCTTGGCGAGCGTGATCGACACGGTTCCGCCCGGGTTGAGGCTGTCCAGCGCGTTGGTGATCAGGTTCAAAACGACTTGCTTCATCTCCTGGGCGTTGACCGTGGCGACGACGCGGTGCGCCGGCGCGAACTCGATCTGCTTGTCGCGGTAGTTTTCCAGGTGGCTGACCATCTCGATCACCCCCTGCACCAGCTCGGTCAGGTCGGTCGCCTCCTTGCGGGCATTGCCGACGCGGGAGAAGTCGAGCAGCCGGCCGGTAATCTCCTTGCAGCGGAAGGCTTCGTCCTGGATGCGGCGGAGGTACTTTCGCAGGATGGCGACTTCGGAGTTCTGCTCCGGCTCCGGGCGGGCGTCGTCGCCGGCGATGATGTCCCGCAACCGCGATTCGAGGGATTCGGCGCACATGGCGATCGAGGCCAGCGGATTGTTGATCTCGTGGGCCACGCCCGCGGCCAGAAAGCCGACGCTGGCGAGCTGCTCGTTGCGGACGACCTCCTGCGTGCGGCGGCGGATCGTGTCCTCCTGATCGGTCTTGATGGTCAGGAAGCGGGCGGTCATGGCGTTCATGCTCTCGGCCAGCTCGGCCATTTCGTCCTGGGTCGCCAGGCGGATGCGATGGGCGAAGTCGTCGTACTTGGCGATCCGCCGCGAGCCATCGATCAGCACCTGGAGCGGATTCATGACCCAGGCGTAGAACAGCCGCAGCAGCACGACGAGCATGACCGCGGCGGCGACCGCCGACATCCAGGCCAGGCCGATCCAGGCGTGGTACTCGACGCGGACTTCGGCGGCGAGGCTTTGCATGCGGCTGTAAAGCTGCTGCCGCAGCCGGTCGGCCAGCGACTCCATGTCATCCACCTTGGCAGCGACCTTGTCGAAATGCCACTGATCGAGGAACCGGCCGGAGCTGCTTTCGAGCTTGCGCACCTCGCGGACCTGGGCATCGATCTGCTCGAGAAGCGCGCGATCGCCGCGGCGATCGGAGATCTTGCCGAACTGCGGCAGGTCCTGCTCGATGAGGTTGCGATAGCGATGGATCGCGTCTTCCAGCTCCGGCAGCCTGGTGCGCAGATCTTTGGTGCGGTTTCGCCGATCGGCGTCGGACTCTTCGCTGGTGGGGATGGTGGGGACGAAGCTGGAGCTTTCGCGGCGGACGGCGCGCTCCAGGTCGCGGATGCGGCTGGCGAGTTCGTCCACCAGCGGAAACTCGGCCGAACGCCAGCTCACGGTCTTGGCCAGCTCGCGATAGGCGTACGAGCCGCGCAGGCTGCTGACCGCCAGAATGGCCACGATTACAAGAAGCAGCGCGCTGCACAGCAGCAGCTTGTACTTGATCGGCCAGCGGGCAAAAAATAGGTGGACCACGGCGACCTCCTTGTCGCGCGGGTACTGGAAGCAACTTGCGGCGGCATTCTAAATCCCGCGCCGCCGCGGATCGCTTCCGACGAACCTCATCTGCGGCTCACCCTCCTGGCTTGCCGCCGGTGCCACCCTGGCTCGAGCGCACCACTGCTCCACTTCTCCCCGGGCGGAAATGTAGCACGACCGCGCCGGCGGCGGCAAGTTCGGAATCCGCTCCCCGACGCCGCTTACGACAACCAGATGCGGCGACCCTGCTCGAAGCTTTCACGGCCCGCTAGCACGATCGACATGGCCCGGTAGGCGTCCTCCAGGTCGTCCACCTTGCGCACCAGGCTCGTAACGGCGCGGTAGAAGTGCATCAGCAATCGCTCGCCAACCGGCCGCTCGCTTTCCAGAGACTCCATGTGCCGGCCCGCGGCATCAAAATAGGTCAGCGTCGCGGGAAAATCGATAAAGGCGACGCCGCTGTCGCAGCACACTTGAAGTGCCGCGGGGGGACGGAAAGACACCGCCTCCGGCCAGGCGGAGGGGAGGTAACGGCCGCAGCTGATCTGGGCCGTGGGGCCGAGTCCGAGCTTCCCCTGGGGCGAGAAGTCAAGATTCATCATCTCGTAATCCTCGCCATCGTCTCCCGCCAGCCCGCTGTGCGAAATGCCCATCACTGACGTCGGCTCCAGCCCGGCCACGTAGCGGCACCAATCGACTTGCTCGATCATTTCCCGCTGCATGGTGGGGCTGTGCTTGAGCGGCCGCCGCGCGGACAAACCCGGCTCGACGGTCGAGCGGCGATGACAAAACAGCAGCTTCGGCTTGCCCAGCCGCGTGGCGATCAGCTCCTTGAGCCGCACGGTCGCGGGGGCCAGCCGCCTGGGAAACTCCGCCATGAAGGCGATGCCGGCGTCCTGCACGCGCTGGCGGACCTGGGCCGCTTCGCTGGGACTGTCGATGTCGAGGGCAGCGCCGCAGTAAACGGACTTGCCATGCTCGCAGGCGGCCAGGATGGGAAGTGGGCCGAACCACTGCGGCGAGAGGATCATTACGACGTCCACGTCGTCCCGAGCGCAAAGCGAACGAAAGCCATCCACGCTGGTGGCGTGGAAGTCACGAGCCGCCTGCTCGGCAAGGTGAGCGACTTCACAGCAGATAGCCCGGATTTCGAATCGGTCCGAAAGTGCGCGCAGAGCCGGCCGGTGGCGGTTGTCCCAGGCGTCCCCCAAGCCCACGATGCCAACGCGAAGTTTCATGGATTTGTGAGTGGGTAGCGAAAAGCTGGCGAATTATACCGCCGCAGCAAGCAGTTGTCTCCGTGGTGAATTGGCTTCCCTTAAACCGTTACGCGAGCGAAGTTTGCGAATAAGCTAAACTTGTCCTAGCAGGCAACGCTCCAGTTCTGGAGCGCCTGCACCGTTGCGTGTGGGAAATGCGGGCGAACGGCTGACAGGCCGTTCGATATTGTCTATATTCCCGCGTTTCGCTGTTTTACCAATCCTCGATTTCCGGCCGATTTCACTGCGCTCGGCCGGGAGAAGGAGCCATTTTCATGGCAGGTCTGACGCTCGCCTTGCTTGTGCAAACTTCGCTACTGTCCGCTGGCCCTGAAGACTATGCGACCGCTTATCGACAAACGCAGGCCAACGATCAGCCGCTGCTGGTTCTTGTCGGCGCTGATTGGTGCCCCGGCTGCCGGACGATGAAACATGCCGTGCTGCCGCGTATGCAAGAGTCGGGAACTTTGCGGGAAGTGAATCTAGCGGTGGTAGATATGGATCAACAGGATGAGCTGGCCGGTCAGCTCATGCGCGGCGGCACGATTCCGCAGCTCATTGTTTACAGCCGCACTGCCAGCGGCTGGCACCGCGAACAAATCACGGGCGCAACCAGCGAAGCCTCGGTTGAGGCGCTGTTGCGCCGCGCTCGCCAGGCACAGCAGGCAGCCAATTCGGTCGCCGGCCGCAGCACCAGTCCCGCCAGTGGCGGCAATTGAGAGCGCCGGGTAACTCGCCGAGGACCAACGGGGTCGGGAATCGTTTCGGGCCAATCAGCTTTGTGATCGATAACGTCGGCCCGAAACGACTCCCGACCCCTTCGACGCGGCTGGCAACTGAGAGCGCCGACCAAATCGCCGGTTGATACGATAGGCCTGTGAGATTCTCGGTCGTCATACCGGCGGTGAACGAAGCTTCGGTTATCCGCCGGGCTGCCCTGTCCGCATGGGATGCCGGCGCCAGCGAAGTGATCGTTGCCGATGGCAGCAGCGATGACGACACAGCGGCAATTGCCGCTGCGTGCGGCTGCCGCGTGGTCAGCGCCCCGCGAGGGCGGGCCGTGCAGCAGAATGCGGGCGCCCGACTGGCCACGGGAGATGTGCTGCTCTTTCTGCATGCCGACAGTGCCCTGGGGCCGCAGGTGGGGGAGCAGCTTGCCGAAGCGCTGCGCCGGCCGCAGGTGATATGCGGCGCATTTCGCCAGCGCATTGAAGCATCCGGCTGGGCCTACCGCTGGCTGGAATCAGGCAACGCGCAGCGCGCCGTTTGGCTGGGCCTGCCGTACGGCGATCAGGCGATCTTTATTAGGCGGCAAGTCTTCGAGAAGCTCGGCGGCTTCGCCGAAGTCCCGCTGCTCGAAGACGTATTAATCATGCAACCGCTGCGTAAGCGCTCGTGGCCCGTACTGCTCCCTGGTCCGGTTTACGTCAGTCCGCGGCGCTGGCAGCGGCATGGCATCGTGCAGCAGACGATTCGCAATTGGCTTATTCTGGCCGCTTTTTCCATTGGCGTTTCACCGCAGCGGCTGGCGGATTGGTACCGGCTGCATGACCAGCGATAAAAAAAACGGCGGTGGCTGCGATGCCACCGCCGGTCTGATGCTATCGTGCTGCGACCGATCCTTAGAAGACCAGGATCGCGTCCACCGCGTAGGTGAACTGGTAGGTATCGGTGCCAGCGTTGAAGGGGAGCAGGCCGGTCGATGAAATCCCGTCGAACCAGTCGTAGCGAACCTCCGGACGGATCGTCAGGTTGGTCCGCGGCGTCCAGTTCAGGCCACCGGTCATTTCGTAGAAGTTTCCGGCCAGACCGAACGGAGCATTCTGGTTGCCAGGGCGAACCGCGCCCACGCGAGCGCCGTCGTCGTCGCGGAACCATTCGAAGCGGCCGCCGGCCCGCCAGCATTCGTTGATCTTGTAGTACAGGTAATTGTTGATGCCGTACCATTCCGCACTGCCAACGCCCTGGTCGAAGACGTTATTATCCTCCTGCCAGCCGAGATCGTTCTGGAAGATGTAGGTCAAGTTCTCGGTGAGCTGGGCCGTGACGACCAGGCTGGAAATGTAGCGGTTGGAGAAATCGGTCGCACTCGTCGCCAAGCCCCCGGTGCGGGGATCGTTGGTGAGTCCACCGCTCCAGAACACGGTCAGGCCGTCGCCGTTGTTCCACGTAGATCCCAAAATGGCGCCAATCGGGTCGGTTTCGCGGTCGAGAGCATCCCAGCCGTTGACAGCGCCAATGAACCAGTTGAGGTTGTCACTTGCCGTGCGGGTGTACAGCACGCCGTTGTGATAGAACGGCTCGCCGTACTGGTGCGTGTAGGCGTGGGAGTAGAAGAAGTTGCCGGTTGCCGGCACGACCTCATACCCGATGGGCGTGAAGAAGCGGCCGACCTTGATCGAGTTCATGTCGTTGCCGACTTCGGCGTACATCTGCGGAATGACCGCGCCGTACAAATTGCCGGCGCCGTTCCAGTGGGCGGTGAAGTCGTCGTGCAATTCGAAGCCCGCGTTCTGATTGAACACGTAGTCCGAGCCCCACATGGCGTCCACGCGGCCGCCCCAGCTCCAGTTGCAATCTTCGGTGTCGATTGCCTTGGCGAGGGTGAGCCAAACCTGATTGATCTGGCCTTCGTTCCGGTCGTTGAAGGTCGTCACGCCGTTAAAGCGGTCCACCGGGTAGCGGTTGTTGCCGGTGATGCCGGCGTCGATGAAGCCGGTGAAATTCCAGCCGCACTCTCGCTGATGGCAGAGCCGCCAGGGCGGGCAAGTTTCCTCTTCCGCCGCGGCCTCGCAACCGCAGGGCCCGGCAATTCCAGTCGTGGTGGTTTCGATCGAGGAGGCAGGGAACGCCGGCACCTCGTAGGTGGAGGAAGCCGCGGGCTGCGCTTCGACGTCCGATACCGAAAACACTCCCGACTGGGCATGGGCAGCCAGCGGCAGGCCGGTCCAAGCCGCAGCCGCGAGCCCGATAGCAGCAAGCCAATTCACTTTCATGACTGGGTTCCCCCTTGGAATAGTCCGCCTGATTTCGAAGTTTTTTGTTGCTGAGCGGTGCCGTGGCGCCTGCTTCGTCCCGCCAGACGAGCTGGCGCGGCGGTGGCGTGGGCCCCCAGGCGGTATCACCCGCCGCACCGGAATCCGCGAAACGGCCTGCGCAATCCGCCGGCCCGTAGATGGTGGTTCGACGCACTAGAGGCGCAAAATCCAAAAAATGGGTTGTTTCCCAGAGGGTCTCGCTGTTATGCAAAAGCCACCCAGTTTGCCGCTGCTGCCCAGCCGGCAGGTTCGCACGCGCTACTGCTTCCTGTCACGCGAAGCGGGTAAGATGCGATGGCTGTAAGGGGCGAGCAAAACAGCCGCTTCGCGGATACATCATGAGCCAGTCGCGCCGGGAAAAAATTGAAGCGATGCTCGCAGCAGAGCCGCAGGACCAATTCCTCCGATATTCTCTGGCCATTGAATACGACAATGAATTGCGCCACGACGAGAGCCTGCGACTGTTTTCCGGTCTGACGAAGGACTCGCCGCCGCACGTGCCGTCCTACTTTCGCGGCGCGCAGCTACTGGCTCGTCTCGAGCGGATCGCCGAGGCACGGGAGTGGCTGCGGAGCGGAATCGATGAGGCCCGGCGGCAAGGTGACCTGCATGCCGCGGGCGAAATGAGCGAGCTGCTGGCCAATCTCGGCGAACTGGGGGACTGAATTAGAGCCCTGCGTCAGCCGGTCAGCTTGGCGCTTAGTTCCGTCAGCGAGCGGATCGCACCGCTGTCAACCGTTCCATCGCGGCAAACGAGCTGCGTATTCCAACCGCATCGCGCGGCGCCCGCGATGTCGCTCGTTGGATCGTCGCCCACGAGTAAGAGCTGTTCGGGAGAAAGCCCAAGGGCATCCTCCACCGCGCGAAAAAACTGGGCCGAAGGCTTGGGATATCCAATTCGCGATGAGATGAACAAGTGGCGGCAGCCATCGAGCGGCGCCAGGTCACGGCAGATTGACTCCAGCCGGCTGTCAAAGTTTGAGGCCACTGCGAGCAAAAATCCCCGGCGCGACAATTCGTCCCACACTGGCGCCACATCATCGTAAAGCCGCCAGTGCTCCGGCTGGGCGAAGTGTCGCCACAGCCGATCCAGCGCCGCGTCGGCCGCGGCCGGCGGCAAATCAGCAAATACCTCGCCGACGACCTGACGCCACCGCTGCCGCTCGCGCTCGTCGCTGGTGGGGAGCCGATCGAGCGCGCCGCCGTCGCCGTGAGGGGCAAACAGGCTTTCGGAGCGCTGATAGGCAGCGCGAAAAATTTCTTTGATTTCCCCGAGCCGGCGCGATGAACCCAGTTCCTGGCCGACGCGCGCATACGTCTCCACTACGGACGGCTCGGCATAAATCAGCGTCCCGACGGCGTCGAACAGGATAGCG
>DASRJP010000431.1:0-26894 GCA_035649415.1 Pirellulaceae bacterium
GTTGCGGCTGACGACAAAGCGGCGCTGACCGTTTTCGTCACGGTCGAATCGAGCTTCGATCGTATACTCCCCGCTTTGGGTCGTCGTTGCCGAGTGGCGGACGCCTACGAACCCGCGCAGCGGAACCTCGCCGAGACCAAAACAGAGGTTCCAATTCTTTCCGGGCGGCAAATAGACACGCCACTTCCAGTGGTTTTCGTTATCGCTGTTGTGCATGAGCACATTCACTTTGGAACGGTCGCCGATGGTGAGGTAACCCAGTTCGGCGCGGAGGCGGTTGATTTCCGCGCTCTGGGATTTCACCGTTACTTCGAGCGACGCTGCCTTTTCAAGGGCCAGGCGTTCCCGCTGGCGCATGCCGTACCAGGCTGCGGCGATGCAGGCGACCGCTACGAGGCCACACAGCGACAAGAGGGAAAATCTCAGCGACCAGCCTCGCCGCGGCTGGGACGAATTCGTCGCCGATGGGAGCGAAGGTTCATTCATCGCAACCAGAATCCTAATCTCTTCCTCCCGCGAGTGATAACTTCTCGCCCGGCAAGGCGACCGACTTAGATCTCCTCCACCAACTGTTGATTTCGCGCCCCCGGCACCAGCCGCGCGGGGCTCGTCATCCGCCACTGAAGCAGGGACGGCCCGCCAAGCAGCCCGGCAATCAGAAATGGGGGCAGACTTAGTCCCAGCACGATCGCCGGATCAAGTCGCATGTTGATCAGCACATAAGGAATCGTCAGTCCCAGTCCGAGCGTCGCCAGCGGCGTCAAAAACACGCGGTCGTAGCCGGGAATGATCCACCGCAGCGTGAAAATTCGGCCCCACAGGCTGATCGGCGGCCGGTAGTTCATGCAATACAAGCTGAGTCTCACTGCCAGCATCATGCCCAGCAAACTCATGTAAACCATAGGGCCCAAGCCCATCGCCAGGCCCTCCGCCCCTGGCGCCGAAAAGATCACCCACGCCCACCAGCCCGCGAGCAAAGCGAGCGCCAAGCGATCGTCCTTGCCGAAAAAGGCGGGATTCACTTTGGCGTTGAGCACGTTGAAGGGCCACTGCACCTCATACTCCGGAGCTTCCAAGTTGATGGGGGCCGTCCCAAACTGGCGGTGTCCCGCGGCGAAGATTTGCCACTGCCGCGTCACCCCTTTGCGGAAAGCGTTGACCCGCGCGCTCCAGGGAAAAGTCGATAGCGACCAGCGAATGGCCGCATAGGCCGCAATATAAATCAGACCGGCCAGTCCCAATGCCGCCAGCGGCGAACGATAAGCCGCTGCAATCGCCAGACCGACCAGCGCCGAGAAGGCATACCCGGCCCAGCGCAAATCCACGCACCACAGGCTGAGCGCCAGCGCCAAGTAGTAAGACACGAAGAACGACAGCGGGACGATCACCGGCGGCACTACAGGCCGGTGGAGCATCAGCGCGGCAATCAGTCCGACCATCAGCACGTCCTGCGGCACCAGGTGCACAGGTCCCCGCGGCAATGGTTTGTCGTATCGCCAGGGCGTAAGCCACAGCCAGCTTAGATATTCCGAGTCAAACAGCGGGTGGAATGCCGTGACGCGATAAGCGCCCAGATAGCCGGCCGCGATCAGGCAGCCGACGTCGCGCGCCAGGAAGAATCTCGGCCGCTGCGGCGGCCAGCCCCAAGTCCAGCCGATCCAAAGATACACCCCCTCCATCAAGCCGCACCACACCAGGAGCACGACGACCAGCCCCAGCGGTGGAGCGACCAGCCGCAGCCAGCGAAGCAGCGCCAGGTTCATCGGCCGTCTCCGTCGAAATACTGTCGCACGTGGTCGAGCATCTCGGGATGAATCAGCCGGCCCAGCACCTCCGCCAGCGAGCCGCGGCAATTGGCCCGCTGCCGGAGCCCCTCGATCGTATCGTGTGCCTCGACCCGGCCCTCGCGAAGGACAATCACCTCGTCGGCCAGCTCCTCCACGATTTCCGGCACCGGCGCGGTCATGATCACCGTGCGTCCCTCGGATTTGGTCAGACGCTTGAGCACGTGCTTGAGCGCCAGGATGCCGGCCGGATCGAGGCCGCCGCCGAAAATCTCGTCCAGAAGCAGAATCGGCGCATCGCTGATCAGGGCGGAGGCGATGGCCACCTTTTTCTTCTGGCCGTTGGAATAGCTGCGAATGGGCCAGTCCCCTTCGCGCGTGAGCTGAAACAGGGTCAGCAGCCGCTCGACGTGCGACAGCAGCCGCTCCGGCGACACGTCATACAGCGCGCCGACGGCCAGCAGAAATTCGCGACCGGTCCGCTCCTTCGGCAGCCAGGGATGATCCGGCAGGTAGACCATCAGGCGGCGGATGGCCAGTTCCTCCTCGACGCTGCGGCGGCGGCGCAGGCCGTCAATTTCCACCTCGCCCTTCTGCGGCGACAGCGTGCCGGCCAGCACGCCCAGGAGCGTCGTCTTCCCCATGCCGTTGGGGCCGACGATGGCCGTGAGGCGGCCGTGCGGGATTTTGAGATCGATGTCCCGCAGCACGGGACGAATGCCGTAGTGCTGGGTGACGCCGGAGAGGGAGATCATGAGGAGACTTTGTGCGCGCGTGGCTGTCAAATCGGAGCAGGGTGTTTCTTCATCCTATTCGATTCGTGGTGATCGTTCTTGATGACAGATCGAAACCTCCCGCGATGGTTCTCTGCCAGACTGATTTCGGCTGGTCAGTCCCGGCCGCCCATCAACACCTCAATCTCCTCCGCCTCGATCGGAATGTCCTCCATCAGGTCGATGTTGCCGTCGGCCGTAATGAGAATGTCGTTCTCCAGGCGAATGCCGAAGCCTTCATCCTTGATATAGATGGCCGGTTCGCAGGTGAGGACCCAGCCGGGGGCGATCGGCTGGCTCGCGAAGCCGACGTCGTGCACGTCGAGCCCCAGAGGATGCGAGACGCCGTGCATGAAGTATTTCTTGAAGGCCGGGTTCTCTTTGTCCTGCTTCTTGATGTCGGACGGCTTGAGCAGGTCCAGTTCGAGCAGCTCCTTCTCGATCATCGACTCGGTGTCCTTGCGCAGATCGCGGAGCAGCTTCCCCGGCTTCATCTCGGCCACGGTCTGACGGAAGACGCGCAGGACGGCATTGTAAACCTGTTTCTGCCGCCGCGAGAATTTTCCGCTCACGGGGACGGTGCGAGTGAGGTCGGAAGCATACTGGCCGTAACCGGCCGCCACGTCGAGCAGCACCAGGTCCCCTTTCTTGCACACCTGGTCGTTCTGGTTGTAGTGCAGGATGCAATTATTGGCGCCCGAGCCGATGATCGGCGAATAGGCGAACGTCGCCTTGTGGCGGATGAATTCGTGGGCCAGTTCCGCCTCGATCTCGGCCTCGTTCACCCCCGGCCGAATGAACTTGAGAATTCGGGAAAAACCAAGCCCCGTGATCGAGCACGCCTGCTTGATCAGTTCCACCTCCAGCGTCGACTTGGCAACCCGCAGCTCGTGCATCAGCCGCGCCAGTCGGTGGTAGCGATGCAGCGGATATTGCCGCTGACACTGGCGGGCGAAACGCAGCTCCCGGCTCTCGAAGTCCAGCGGCGCGCCGCCGTGCTCGTTGGTGTTCAGGTAGACATTTTCGCTCTCGCACATCAGCTTGTGGAGCGTCCGTGGGAATTCGCCGAGCCATTTCACCTGCTTGATGCCGCTGACCTGGCTGGCCTGCTCCTTGGTCAGCTTGTGCCCCTCCCAGATGACGAGGTTCTCGCTGGCCTCCCGCAGGAAGAGAATCTCCCGCTGCTTCTCGTCGAAGGCATCGGGCGCCATGACCAGGATCGTTTCCTCCTGGTTGATCCCGGTGAGCCAGAACAGGTCGGCATTCTGGTGGAACTCCATCGTCCCGTCGGCATTCGTGGGGAGAACGTCGTTTGCGCTGACGACGACCAGGGAGTTTGTCAGCAGCTTTTGTCGCAAGCGGTCGCGATTGGTGACGAACAGCTCGGGCTTGATGGTGACAGATTTCATGGAGTGATTGTCGAGGAAGTTTGGCACATAGCTTAGCCGCCGCCGAACCATGAGGGAAACGACAAGCAGAGCACGTAGAGCAATGCCGCCGCGTACAGCGATCCCAACAGGTCGTCTGCCAGCACGCCCCAGCCGCGGGGAAGTTTTTCGAGCCGCCGGGCCGGCGGGACTTTGATCATGTCGATGATCCGCGTGACGGGAAAGGCCCACGCGACGATCAGCAGTGGATCGCTGGCTCCACGCCACAACAGCACGGTCAGCAGAAAGCCAACCACTTCGTCCGTAACAAAAATGCCGCTGTCTTTTTTGTGAAAGAACTCCTCCGCCCAGCCGCCGAGTGCGACCGTGATTACCGACCAGACGACGAGTGCGCCGCCGATAGCCAGGGTTTGAAACGGCTCGCCGGCAATGAGATAAGCAATTGGCAGATAAATCGCCACGCCCAGCAGTGCCCCGCAAGTACCCGGAAAATAGGGAGAATAGCCCAAGCCAAAGCAGGTGGCGACAGTCAGGTAGAGGCGGTCTTTGCGTTTCATCAAGGGAAAGCCAAACGTGCTGACGGCACACGGAGTGTGCCTGCTACTTACTCCGGCAGTTTACCCGCCGGCGGCTGGAGCTTGTCGTACCCGGGATCGACGAGGCCGAAGGCGTCGGCCACACGGTTGAAAAAGGCGAACATGGCCGCGACGAATGCCGCCTCGGAAATCTGGTCGTCGGTCCAACCCGCGTGGCGGACGCGATCGACATCCTCCGGTGTGTTCTTATATGCGTGCTTCGTCAATAGCTCGACCCACGCCAGCAGCGCCCGCTCCGCGTCGGTCACCGGCGCGGCGGCCAGGTCCCCCTTTCCCAAAGCCTCGGCAATCTCCCGGTCTCCACCCTGCAACTGCAGGAACCAGGCGTGCGAGCCGATTCAGTACGGGCAGCGGTTGAGGCCCGAAACGAACGTCGCGATCATCTCCTTGGTGCGGCGATTGAGATGCCCCTGCGAGAAGTGCAGGGTGTAGCTGATATCCATCACTTGCTTCATCACGTCCACGCGCGACGTGAAGCAGTGGATGATGTCCGGGAACTTGTTGCGCCCCGGGTTAGCATCCCGCCACTTCTGCATGTAGTCGGCCAGTTCGCCCGTGGCCTCGTGTTCTTCGATCCAGCGGATGAACGGCATGGGGTGATCCTAACTAGCGGCGGCCGCGTTTTTTTCGCCGGCGATTGCCACCAGCGGCCGGAAGTGGTTGGCCACTGTGGCCAGCATTCCGCCAGCGACGCGCAAAGTCGGCGGGGGCACGTCTCCATCGGCCAGCCATTTGCCGCCAGTGATCCGGCAACTGCTGGCCAGATAGCCGCGCTCCATTTCGATCGTCATATCTCCCTCACCCCGCCAAAGTAGTTTCGGGCCTCCCGACAGCGAAAACAAGACCAATCGCTTGCCCACGCCGAGCAGCCACAGCGAGCCTTGGTCGTAGCGCGGCGTCCGCGTCCCTTCGGGCCACTGGAGCGAAATTCCTCCGTAGAGGCACTGGGCCACTTCGCCGAATTCGAGCAGGTCAAGCGCGGCCCGGACAACGGCTGTCGGAAACTTGCGGACCGGGGCCGTGGGTGACAGTCGCTCCGCCAGGTGTTCGGCAAAGTGTCTTTCCAAGAGCTGCTGCATGACCTTCGGCTCCTGACGGAGATAGGCGGCCACGTCGGCCAGCGTCTCCTCGATATGCGCATCGCGCGGCCGCACGCGGACGTGTAATCCGGCCAGATCGTCGAGATAGCGCTGCACCAGGTCGCTTTCCGGATCGAGGTCGGGCTGTTCGAAGAAATAGGGCGTATCCTGCTGGAGCCGCGCCAAGAGCGCCTCGCGACGATCGACAGCCAGCTCCGAAAGCAGCTTCGACGAGCCAAGTAGCGCCGGCAGCTCCTGGGCCTCGCGCTCCTTGACTCCCAGCAGGAAGCTGGCCAGCGATTCGATCGCGTTTTCGATCTGCTGCTCAACGGCTTGGACGGTGGAGCGCAAGCCCACTACCAGCTTGGCCTGGAGCCGCTCTTCGACGGCGGCCTTCCAGGCCGATACGCGATCGGCCGCTTTGCCGTGAATGTGCAGCTCGAGGAATTTTTCCAGCCGGCCGGCAATCGCCCGGCGTTCTTCCGCCGCCAGCAGCCGCGCTGCCTGATACTGCTGCGGGCGGGCGGAAACATGTCCGGCCAGACAGCGGTACAAAAACATCCGGTCGTACTCGCTCCGCAGCGCCAGGCCGCCAATCTCCTTGAGCGCGTGCGACAGGCTGGCCTTGGAGAGCGGGAAGCGGCTGACCAGCTCGGTCAGCTCCGCGCCGTAAATCCAGTTGGCGTGGCGGTGGCGAAAGTCGCCGCCGTAGGTGGCCGCCACTTCATAGCCGATGACGCGGACCAGATTCGATAATAAGCCCAGCGCCTGGCGGTTGATGATCCGCGTGGCGACCGCCTGGGCTCCCCGTTGTCCCAGCGCTCCGATAAACCACCACGCGCCGAGCGTCAGCGGGTTGGCCCCCAGCGCGAAGCGACCGAGGTAGTAGGCTGTGTTGACGTACGGCCAATACGGCTCGGCGCTCTTGTACATGCGGTAGGCGCTGACCGCATTGCGCAAGTAGCCGTAAAGCCGCGCCAGGGTGTAGTCCTTGACGTTGAGCGGCAGCTCCTCCAGCAGCACGAGGAAATGCAGGCATGAGCGCCCCGCGGCGCGGATCACGAGGGAGAGGCTGGTTTCCAAGAGCGGCTGGGTCACCTCGGGCTGATAGAGCCGGGACACACGGAGGATTAGCCGATGAACATCGTCGCGGATGGCGGTGAGCTGGATGACGCCGTCCTTGGAATAGCGATTGGCGAGAATATAGTCGTACAGGATCTGCGTCTCCGCCTTGAGCAGCTCGTCGAGCTGCCGGTCCTGGCGGAGCAGCTCGGCCAGCTCGCGATCTTCCTGCGGATTGTGGGGTATCGACAGATCGACCGGCTGCGCGTACTCCATCCATTCGTGAAACGCCAGCAGCCGATTGGCCAGCGCCTCCTCGCGCTTGGAAAGCTGGCGTCCCTGCTGCTCGAACTGCTCGCGAACCTCCGTTTGCAGCATGGTGAATTGCTGTCGATCGTCCGCCAGTTGCCGGCGCTCATCGGCGGCGTGGCGTCGCCTTTGCTCGAGTTCCGCTTCAGCGGGGGACAACTGGCGGCGGAACCACCAGGCGGCGGCCAGGACCAGCGCTGTGGACAGATAAAGGGCCAACTGCCACCAACCCAGCGCCTGGCGGAAGAGAATCGCCACCAGCCAGACGGCGGCCACGCCCGACAGGACCAAGGCGATCGGCAGCCACAGCCAGCGGCCGCGAGATATTTGCTCGCCTGGTCCTGCGGGGGGTTGGGAAAGGGGGGACGCTTCAGACAACTTATCCCTCGTACTCAAGCATAGCCCAGCACGGGGGCCGGGGCGCAAGCGGCTTCAGACTCGCGGAATCCCTCCATTCTACGCAGGCTTCCAGCTCGTGCTCACTGGGAAAGTCAGCCCAGGCGATTCGAGCAGCATTTTGGCGCAGGTGCTGGAAAACTGCGTCGATTACGCGGTTTGCCAAACCCCAGCGACCGTCGCTGAACAGCAGCATCCGACAAGTCCGATTCACATACGGGGGTCGCCGACAGGGAATCTCATCCTCGGCTGGGGCTGGCTGGGTGGAGAAAGTCGATGCGCTGGATTCGTGCGATTGCATCGTGGCAGGCGATGGTCGGCTTGCTCGTGCTGCTTCTCGCGCCACTGGTGGTTCAAACGCTGCCCGGTGTCGAGACCACGTCGCAGGTTGCGCAGCGTGCCGAGCAGATCGATCTCGATCCCTCCGTGGAAGAAACGCCGGCACTCCCCACAGCGTCTGAGGCGCCAGAAACGAGCGACGCCAACGCTGATGCGGACCGTGCAGGCGCCAGCGACGAATTGCCCGCGTTCAAGCCGCTGAGCCACACGCAGCAGGATGCGACGCTGGCAGCGCCTGTCGCGGCACCGGCCGCCGCGCCGGCCGCGGAACCGGCAACACCCTGGCCGTGGCCGACGGCCCTGCTGTCGCAACTTGCGACACTGGCCCAAACCGAGCCGCGCTGCCTGGATTGGCTGGCGCGCACCCGCTTGGAAGTCGAGCAACTCGTGGCACTGCCGTCGCTCGATGACCAGCGAGCGGCGGAAATCCTCGAGCGGCTCAAGGAGCTGGCCGAGGAAGCTCGCGAGATTGCCCGCGACCTGCCCGCGGAGGATTCGCGCCCGCGTCTGCTGCGTGCCGGGTTTAGCATCGTTCGCCGCCTGGCGATTTGGGAGCCCGTCTACCGCGCCGCCAGCAGTGAAACGTCTCCCCAGGCAGACTCCCCCATCGATGCGACCCTATCGCTTCAGCGCCTGCGGACGGTTGTGGAGTCCGCGGAAGCGGAACTTCCCCGCACCGGTGACGTCGACGCCTGGCGGAAATACTTGTTGCTGGACAGACTTCGAGACGAAATCGACCACGGCGCCCTCGACGAAGAGAGTATGCGGCCCCTGGCCCGCGAACTCTTGTACCGCATTCACTCCACGCAGCTTTCGGACCAGCAAGCCGAATTCCTGCACGGTCCGACGTTCCGCAGCCTGTCCCAGGAGCTGCTAGCGCTGGCCAGCGAGCCGGCTGATCTGACCGATGTGCTCGAGGCGGTTGAAGCATACGAACAGCAGGACAAAGCCGCGGCTGGCGTCCGCCTGGCCGACCTTTATGACCGCCTCCGCTGGTCCACGAGCCCTCACGTCGCGGAGTTGGCTGCCGCCATCAACACGTACTACCGCAATGCCAACGTCCGCGTTGCCGTTTCGGCGGAGCTGGTCAACCGGCTGCTCCCCGAAACGCAGGTCGTCAGCGAACCGGTCGTCGATCGGATTCAAGGCGCCCATGTCGAGGGGGACAGCCAGACCAGCACGAAAGTCCGCCTGGTCCTGCTCCCGACGCGCGGCCGCTGGGAATTCGGCATCGAAGCGCTGGGAGACGTTGCCTCCTCGACCACTTCGTACTCCGGACCGGCGCGATTCTATCAGGACGGCTGGTCGAATTTCCGCGCACGCAAACGGCTGACCGTCGATCGCCGCGGCATTCGTCTCTTCCAGGCCGAAGCGCAGGCCAATTCCGACACGCAGCTCAACGACTTCGAGACGGAATTCGACGGCATCCCGCTGCTCAGCGGTCTGGCGCGGGCGATCGCCCGCAATCAATACGAACAGAAAACGCCGGCCGCCAGGCACGAAGTGGAAGGCAAGATCAGCTACCGCGCCTCCGCGGAGCTGGACCGGAAGGTGGCCGAGAGGCTGGAGAAGGGGAAGCGAGACTTCCAGCGGCAATTGGTCCAGCCACTGCAAAAGCTCGAGCTGGAGCCGACGGCCGTGGACATGGAGACGACGCAGGAGCGGCTGATCGCCCGTTACCGGCTGGCGGGCCGCGACCAGGTTTCGGCCTATACGCCACGGCCGCAGGCGCCGGGGGACAGCCTGCTGTCGGTGCAAATCCACGAGTCGGCGCTCAACAACGTGCTCTCGCACCTGAAGCTGGAAGGACGGCGAGTGGACCTGATCACACTCTACAAGGAAATGTCCCGCCGGTTTTCGGAGAAGGAAGTGGCCGTGCCGGAGGACATTCCCGAGGATGTGTTTGTGACTTTTGCCGAGGAAGACCCGGTGCGGATCGACTGCCACGACGGCCGGGTCAGACTGACAATCCAGCTCAAGAGCCTGGAGCAAGATGGCGAAATCCGCTGGAAAGACCTCAGCGTCATCGCCAATTACAAGCCCGATTCGGACCAGCGCGACGCAAACCTGGTGCGCGACGGCATTTTTGAGCTCCCCAAAACGACGCGCACCCGCGACCGCGTGGCGCTCAGCGCGATCTTCGGCAAGGTTCTCAATCGCAACCGCAAGCTGAACCTGATCAACGAGCGGATTGCCAAATCAACGCAGCTTGTCGACCAGCAGGTGACGCAATTCGTCATTCACGACGGCTGGATCGGAGTGGCCCTTGGACCCAAATCTCCGCTGCGGGAAGCGCAGGCACGGCAGCGGGCGGCGCGGTAAGCAAGCGGGACAACCGCCCCAGTGGCCGCTATATTCGTCGTTATGAAGACGACGCAGCTCAACCATGTGGCCATCCACGTTGCGGACCTGGCGCGGAGTGTGGAATTCTATACCCACGTGCTGAAGCTCGAGCCGATTCCACGGCCGGCATTCGCCTTCCCCGGCGCCTGGTTCCGGCTGGGGAACGACCAGGAGCTGCACCTGATCGGTGAACGGACCCGCGAGGTCGTGTCTCACAACCGGGGCAACCACTACGCCCTGATGGTGGACGACATGGATGCCTGGGAGCGCCATTTTCAGGCTATTCAGATCCCCTATGTGCCGCGGCGAATTCGCCCCGATGGAGCCTATCAGCTCTACGTGGTCGATCCCGACGGGCATTACGTCGAGCTGTGTACGCCGCCGGGAATGGCGCCCGCGGCCTGAATCTGCCCGCAGTCTGTGGGTGCGAAGGGATTGTCAGCCGAGGCCGCACAGCGACCAATGCAAGCGGTGGCAGCTTCGCGGCACGGCCGGAAGGTTTCCCCCACCGCTGCGAGATGCCCCCAGCGCCCGCAAAAGAGTCATTTCCCTTCAAAGTGTTTGCAAAATCTGGTGCTCGTTCATTTGGCCTTGGAAAATTGGCGACTAAAATTAAAGTAGGAGAACGCGGAGCGGTACCAAAGGCCGCTTCCCCAAAGACCGCCAGCCATGTCGGATCCCAGTCGCATCCGCCGACAGCAGCTCCTTCGCGAGGCCGAAGGCTGCCTGGAACTGGTCGCCCTGTTCGGTGACCAGTGGATGCTCTCGGCGTCGACTCGGGACACCTTGGCTCGCCGCGCGATCGAAACCCTCCAGCGGATCGAAAATCCCGGCGGCCTTAAGGGGCAAATCCTCTTCCTGCAAGGGCAAGCTCTAAGGCAGATGCAGCGGTTCTCGGACGCCATTCCCCCCTTGCGGGAGTCGGCCGAATACGAGCCGCAAAACGTCCATATCCGCCTGGCCCTCGCCTGGTGTTATAAGCGTTGCCGCCGGCTCGACCTGGCCATCGAAGCCCTGGAGTCGGCACTGGAGGCCGATCCGGCGCTGGCCATTTTGCACTACAATCTGGCTTGCTACTGGAGCCTGGCTGGGAACGCGAAAGTGGCCATCTCCTACCTGGCCCAGGCGCTGGACCTGGAGCCGAACTACCGGGACATGGTGCAGCAGGAGTCGGATTTCGACCCGATCCGCCACCACCCGCACTTCCAAGCGCTCACGGAAGTTATCGTGTAGGCGGCTCGAGTTAGCTTGCACATCTGCCCGTCCGATGCGGTCTGAGACGGAATTCGGTGCTCCCCTGACGCAGGACGTGGTCCAACATGCTATCGCTGACCACCGCATCGGCTGCCGACTATCTCACAGACCGCGGCCTGGCCGCGGCGCACGAGCCGCTGACCGTCCGCGAACTCGCCGGCGGAGTCTCCAACGTGGTCTTGCTGGTTGAAAGGCCTGGAGGCGAGCGTCTGGTCCTCAAACAGGCTCTGCCGCGGCTGCGGGTCGAGCAGCAGTGGCTGTGCAGCATCGAGCGGATCTGGCGGGAGGTGGAGGTGCTGCGGTTGTGCGGCAGGCTATTGCAGGAAGGCGTCAGGGTTCAGGAGTCAGGAGACAGGGGACAGGGGGCAGGAGACAGGGGACGCTTTCTCGTGCGCGTGCCCGAGGTGCTGTTTGAGGACCGGGACAACTATTGTTTCGCCATGACGGCAGCGCCAACGGAGCATCGCACGTGGAAGGAGTTGCTGCTGGCTGGCCACGCGGATGCACAAATCGCTCAGGCCTGCGGCTGGCTGCTGGGCCGATTGCACGCCGATACGTGGAACGATGCTGAAGTGGCCCGCCTGCTTGACGACCGTACGTTCTTTCGTGACCTCCGCATTAGTCCCTACTACGACCGCATTGCCGAAGTGCATGCCGATCTCGCGATCCCGATTCAGCAGGTCACGAGCGCCATCTGGGAGCATCGCCGTTGCCTGGTTCACGGCGACTTTAGCCCCAAGAACCTGCTGGTGGCCGATGGCGAGCTGTGGCTGATCGATTTTGAAGTCGGGCACTTTGGCGACGGGGCCTTCGACCTGGGGTTCTTCCTCACGCACCTGGTGCTCAAGACGCTGGTTGCCGGGCCGCGGGGGGCCGACTACCTGGCGCTGATCACGACATTTCGCGCTGCCTATGACGAGGAGCTGCTTCCGGCCGCCGGTGCGGCAGGAACGGCACAGCTCTGGCAGCGGACGGTCGGC
This sequence comes from Pirellulaceae bacterium, assembly GCA_035649415.1. Lineage (GTDB taxonomy): Bacteria > Planctomycetota > Planctomycetia > Pirellulales > Pirellulaceae > DATKDU01. The sequence continues at coordinate 12,304 of DASRJP010000431.1, forward strand.
GCGCTGTCAGGCTGCCTGCTGGCCCGCGTCGATGGCAAAAGTCCCGTCGATTATCTGACCGATCCACTGTCGCAAGCCGTGCGCCGCACGGCGCGCGACCTGCTTCGCTCGCCTCCCCGCAACTTCGACGAACTGCTGTCCCGCGCTATTCAGGCGGCGCAGTCCGTCGCGCGATAATGGCCATCGCCTTGATCCCGACTTTGGCAATCAGCACCACGCCGGCGTCTCCTTGCTCTTGCGTCAATTGCCGCCGGATGTGGTCCGGATCAATGTCGACGCCCCGCTTTTTGACTTCCACCGGCCCCAGGCCGAGCTGCCGGACAGCCTCTCTCAATCGACGCAGATCAAACGGCAGCGAACCTAGGACCTCGAATCCAGACGCCAGCGGGTGATGGACGAGCTGCTCGCTCGTCAGGTACGAATTGCCGGTATCCAGCAATTTCACGCTCATTTGGCGGCACAATTCGCTGGTCAGTTGTGCGGCCCGCACGGCGGCACTGGGATCATAGACGTAGCGTCCCACGCTCGACGCAACGGGACCTGGCTGACCGCAAGCACCAACGATCGTGGCGGGACCATGCGGGCCGTCGATCACGGTCGCCGCGGACGTTCCCGGCTCGCGCGCCAGGCTGCCAAACCACGCCACCTGCTGCCGGCACTCGCTGCGAGTTTCGATCCACTCCCGCTGGCAGCGACGAGCGACGTCGTCTGGCAGCTTCGTCGCCGGAGCAAGCTTGACGGCTGCATTTTCGCAGGCCGCCAGCAGCGTCTCGATCATCTCCCATGGCGGCTCGAACCGCTCCACCTGAACCGTTCGCTTCCCCGCCGGCCGACGGTCTGGGTCAATGTGCCACGCCTGGTATCTTGCCAATGTCGCGGCGCCTGCGTCGCGGCACTCGACGGCGACATTCGTTCGCCCGCACACCTCGGCATTGACCTGCGCCAAGTGAGCCGCGATCGGGTCCCGATCGACCGCGAGGCAGTTTCTGCCGTCCGCGAGCGCCACCAGATCGCCGCCAATCCCACAGCACAGATCGGCGGCTGGCATGCCGGGCGGAAATCGCGCCGCCTTGTATCGCGCTAGCGGCTCGTCGGTGGCCTGCGCCAGGCCTGCCAGCGTGAAGAACATTTCGCCGGCGAGCGTAAATTTCTCCTCGGCTCGCCTGCGCAGCTCGACCTGGGCCAGCACCAGGTGCGTCCGCTCGGCCGACAGCTCCCGGCGGAGCCGAGTCGCCAGCGTCACCAGAGGCGTTCTAGCAGCCAGTTCCGACGCCGCGTGAGCCAGCCACCGCCGAGCGGCCGGGCCTGTCAGCCATCGATAGTCGTCGAGCGAACCGGTCACGTCGCAGGGGCAGGTTGTAGCGGTCAAGACAGCAGTGCGGCGGCAGTATACCGCGCCTGCGGCATTCATCCGGACCATCCGCCGCCGCGGCCAAGCCGGCGAGCGCCGGCGGCCGAATTCACTAACAGGGTCAAGCGAGCACGGAGCAAAATCGATGGGAATTTTCGGCAAGCCGGGGTGGCTCGTGGGTCTCTTGGCTGCGGCCTTTCTCATTCCCTATGCCATGTTCGACAAGCGGATTAGCGCGCTGGTCAGCCAAGCGCTCGGCCGCGGCCAGCAGCAGCCCAGTGCCGCCACCGGGGTCGATCTCGACTCGCTGGCGGCAGGCGCTCAGGATGAGCGCGAGGCAACGCTGCCGGCCATCGGGGCGCTGGCCGAGGGGCAAGCTCCCCTGTGCGACATGGCATCCGCCTTGAGCTTCGACGTCACGCCGCAGTGGGTCACCGCGCTTTGGCCGCGAGTCACCACCGTCGTGGGAGATACCACTTCTGCCGGCATGCGAGTGCCGCTGGTTACCGGCGTCATGCCCGACGACCTGGTGGGCACGCTGACCTACTACTTTGACGAGCAGCAGCGCGTGCAGCGGGTAACTTTCTCCGGGAACACGGGGGATCCGCGGCGGCTGGTGGCGCTGGTCACCAGCCAATACAACCTCCGGCCGCAGCCCACGCTCGACGCCGGTTTGTACCAGACGAAGTGGAACGGCAAAGCGATCAGCACGCTGCACGTCTGCCATGCGTCCGTGGTGGCAGCGGCCGCCGCTCATGGAAAGTTCGACGTGCAGCTCGAGCTGAAGCGGGCCAATGGGTTGGCAGGAACCGCCAGCAGGCCGCGAATGCCAGGCTGGTGACTTTCGCGGACCTGACCGTGCTCTACTTATTCGTCGCCAACTTTCGCTCCCGCCGGTCTGCGGGGAGGGCTGGCGGCTGGCGTCCGGGCCCGCGGGACGATCGGCGCGGGCTCTCCCGCACCGGCTTCGTCGGCGCCCGGAGCTGCCGGCGTGTCTGCGGCCGGCCGTTCCGCTGGCAGCTTGCTCTCCAGTTCCTTCAGCCGCGCTTCCAGCGTCTCCACTCGCGCTTTGAGTTCCTCGAGCTGTTCCACGAGCGACGCTTCCGTCGTCCCTGCCGCAGCACCCGGGATGGCGCCGCCGCTTACGCCGGCGCCAGGATGCGTCAGCCCTTCGATCGCCCGCTCCGCGCGCCCGATCAGCGAACGGTCCCTTAGCAGGCCGCCATAGCCAGGTCCCGATAGACTGGAATCGGCTGCCGCCGCCAGTTTGACATTCTTACGTCGCAGGGTTGGTCCCTGGTAATAGGTCAGCTCCACTTCCTGCCCCTGCCGCGATTGGCGGATGAATTCCACCAGCTCTTCCGCCGTCTCCACCTTCTGGCCATCGTAGGCGACGATCACAGCCCCCAGCGGCAATCGCTCCTTGGCGGCCGGCGAATCCGGGCGAATCATGGTGACGAGCGCGCCGCTGCGGGCCGGCACGTCCGAGCGGAGGCGCAGTTCGTTGGCAAACGTGACGACGCTGATTCCGAGCGAAGCGCGGTGCTCGCCAGCCTCCGCCGGCCCGCGGGCTGGTTCATCTGCCGGCGGTCGCGCTGGTTCACCCAAATCAATCCCGCCGGCATCATTTTTCGGAGCTTCCGGCGGCTGGCCAAGCGTGGCGACGATCGTACTTTCTTTCCCTTCCCGCTCAATGGTCAGTGTCAATTTGCCGCCGGGCGGGACTGGCTCCATCCGCCGCCCCAGTTCATCGATGTCCTTCACGGGCGACTTGTTGACGGCAATGATTCGGTCGCCGGCCTTGAGGCCCGCCTTCTCCGCCGGGCTGTCGGCGGCAACTTCCGTGACCGCCAGCGCGCCATCCACTTCCTCCAGCACCACTCCCAGGTAGCCCGACGTGGGAGCGTCGGCATCGCCCGCTGGCGGCGGCAAATCGCCGTCCCCAATCCGCGGCGGCAGCGCAGGGGGATCAAGATCAATGGGTGGCGCTCGCTCGCCGGCGGGCGCCGCTTTGGTGCGGTCCGTCTTATCGAGCCGTTTTTCGACCTTGTCCAGATTTTGGCCCCAGGCGATAGCGGAAAAAACAGCCGATGCCGCGAAGGCACACGCCAGCAGCGAGATACGCACGTTCATGAGAGAACCTCCGTCAAGTCGAGTCGTGCCGCGAAGGCGGCAGCCCAAGGGGACATTATACAGCGGTTGCCAGTCTCCTGTCGCCGGACAACTGGCCTGGACCACTGGCGACGGCAAACGCTACGCTACTTTGCACGTTGCGCGAGGAAGCCATGCGCTACAGCGTAAGATCGATGCTGATTGCGGCGGCGATCGCGCCTCCGCTGCTGGCGTGGTCGTGGATGGCGGTGGGCTATTTTCTGATAGCTTACGTGTTTTTGGGGGCAATCTATGTGGGTGCCGTCGTGCTGATCCTGGACGACCGGAGCTAGCTCGCGGCCGGTTTTGCCCCCGGCTGCCTGCATCGCCACTCCGGCACCGCCCCCTCGATTCGCCGCGGCGGCGGCCGGGGAAGGAGCCAGCCCGTTACTTTACGGTCAGGTCCTCCACCTCCTTCATCAGGCCCGCGAACTGGTTCTTCTCCAGCCGGATTTCCTTCGTCTCCGCGCCGACGCGAATGCCGACGCGCTGGGCCGGGGCGCGGGTCTCGCTAATGTCGTTGCCGGAGATGGTGACCTCCTGCGTTTGGCCCTGTACGTCGATGGCGATGCCAGCTTCGGGGCCGCTGTCGATGATCCGGTTTTTTTCCAGGCGGTTCTTGTGGGGGGCGAAGTCTTTGCCGCGCTCCGGGCGGAACAGGACGCCCGCTTTGCCACTCGTCTTCACGACGTTGCTCACGATCAGGTTCTCGGTATCGCGGTGGCCGATCGAAATGCCGTAGCTCCTTGAGCCTGCGATCTGGTTCCCTTCGGCCAGGCCGTACTTGACCCCCCAGCAGAAAAAGAGGCCGATGTCGTTGTCTTCCAGGCGGTTGTTTTTGATCACCGGCCGCTGCGAGCCGCTGCCAGGGTGCAGGCCCAGGCCCGTGTGGTCGTGCGAATGACATTTCTCGACCGAAACGTCGTGGCAGACCTGCCAGCTAATGCCGTCGCCGTTGTAGTTTCGCGCCGTGACGCCGCGGATGGCGATCCGCGAGCAGTCCTGGAGGAAGATGCAGCCGGCATAGTTGCCGTCGAGGTTGTCGTTTTTCGCCTTGTTACCGTCGAGGGCCAGGTTCTCGATAACCACGTTTTTCACGAACTCGCCGCTGAGGATAGGAAACAGCGTGCTGCAAGTGCTCCCTCCCATAAGCCAGAAATTTTCGCGCAGCGCCTTGTCGAGCTTGAAGCGATTGCCACTCTTGGCCACGAGCGTCCGCTTGAGGACGTCGCTCCCGCCATCGTGCGGGTTTTTGGTCCGCAGACAAATCCCGTCGCCCACGCGGAAGCCGCCGGCGTCCTCGAGTGTAATCTCCTGGTCGAACCAGTCGCTGTCGGCGGCGAGCTTCGTGTTGATCGACGGCTCCTTGACCAGCACGCTGTCGTCGCCGCTGCCCAAAAGGCGAATGCCGCTGGCCAGATAGACGGCGTTTCGCAGCTTGTACCTCCCAGGCAGGATATTCACCGTACCGCCGCCAAGGCGAGCGACATAGTCTACCGCTGCCTGAAGCACTCTTTCGCTGGCGCCAACTAGATCGGCGTCTTTGGGTCCAACGGTAATGGTGACCCGCTCCTGCCAGTCGGGCTCGACGACTTCATCGCCGCTGGTGGCCCGCGGGGCGGTGACCGCGGGGCGGTCATCGGCCCTGCCATCCGCTGGCCGCATCAGCGCAACTCCCGCGGCAGCCAGGGAACCGGACAGCAGTTGGCGACGAGAGAGCGAGGGAAATACGCGACGCATGAGATGTAACTCCTGCAAAGAACCCACGGCTGGATGCCCAACAGGATAACCGCTGGCGAGTGCCATGGCACCATTTGCGGTGGCGAAGTTAAGTGATAGGCTCACTGGCCGCAGCGGCGGTAGCCCATGCTGGAGCTGAAGGATGCGCATCGGAATCTTTGCCGACACTCACGACCATCTGGCCAACATCCGCCTGGCGGTGGAACGGTTCAACGACGAGCGGGTCGAGTTGGTGCTGTTTGCCGGCGACCTGGTCTCGACGTTTTCGGTGCCGCCGCTGCGGAAGCTCCAGGCCCCGCTGGTGGCGTGCTTTGGCGACAACGAGGGGAACAAGCCGGGTCTCCTGGCCGGTTTTCAGCTCGTTGGTAAACTCTCGGAGCCTCCGGTGCGCATGACCACCGGCGATGGCACGCGACTGGTCATGACGCACATGAAGCGACAGTTGCGAGGACTGGAAGGCGAGTATGACGTGGCAGTTTTCGGCCACACGCACAGGCCGCGGATCGAGCGCGACGAATCGGGCCGGCTAATGATCAATCCCGGAGAGACCAGCGGCTGGACGTTTGGGCGGCCGACGATAGTCACGTATGATACGGTCACCCGCCAGGCAACTTTGATCGATCTGGCGATCTAGATGGGGAGGGGTATTGTTCCTACCTGGGGCCAGGGGGCGGCGCGCCAACAATTTTTCAGCAGAATGGCCTGGGGGGCGGTTTGACACTTGTGGCGATGTTCGGCAAACTACAGTCCTCCACTCGCCGTGGTCATTAACACTTGCCCTATTCCCCATGCGTCATCTATTCGATTTCACCACGCATGTGGAGGCGATTCGTCGCCTCTTCAAGATGGATTGGCGAAACTCCCAACGCCCGGACACCTACCGGCGGGCGCGGCCGCTGATCCTGATTAACGGACTGGCCGAGCAAAGTGAAAGCTGGTACCGCAACCGCGACGTCTGGCAGCAAAAGTTCGACGTGCATCTGCCCGGCGTGCTGGTGTACGACGGCCCCGTGATGCAGGAGCGCCTGCGTCAGGGGGGGGGAATCACCGTCGATTTTCTCACCAATCGGTTGTCCGAGTACCTGGACAGCTTCGTACAGTCCCCACCCTATCACCTGGTGGGGAGCAGCCTGGGCGGCCAGATCGCAGTCGAGTACACCAGCCGGTATCCGGACAAAGTCGATCGGCTGGTGCTGCTTTGTCCTTCCGGAATGGGGAGCGAGGAGCGGCTGCCAATCACGGAAGGCGCGCGGCACAAGAACTACCAGGGACTCGTGGAAAGCACATTCTGCGACCGCAGCATGGCCAGCCCGGGCATCATCAAATATTACGAGGCGAAATTCGCGTCCAAGGCTTGGCGCCGCGCCTTGTTTGAGACGGTGCGCGGCACGAAAAGCCATTCCGTACGCGACAAACTGCACTTGATCGCGCGGCCAACGCTGGTGATATGCGGCGGCGAGGACCGAATCGTCGATTCCAAAGTGGTGCGCCAGGCCGTCGATGGGCTGGCCAACTTCAGGTACGAACTCCTTCCTCAATGCGGCCATGCTCCCCAGTTGGAACGGCCGCAAGTCGTCAATCGCCTGGTTGCCGAATTTCTGCAAGGCGACAATTCGCCGGTCTCCCATGACAGAGTGGCAGCCGTTGATGCCGGCGCTTGATCGGGGCAGGATGAACGGTGGGCGGCCGCCCACGGTTGAGGGCGGCTGCGAATTGGTAGCGATCTCTTCAGGCAGTTGCGGGCTGCCAGGACGTGCTGGTGAATTCGTTCCGCTGGGCACTGGCTGTGGTTCTGGTGGCGACATTCCTGTTGCCGCTGGCCGGGCTGGGGGTGCGCAAGGCGATCGAGAGCAACTCCAACAACGTCCACGACTGGCTTCCCAGCCATTATCCGGAAACTCGCCACTATCAGCAGTTCCACCAGCAGTTCGGCAATGAGGAATTCATCGTCGTTAGCTGGCCGGGCTGCACGCTCGAGGACCAGCGGCTGGATCGTATGGCCCAGCGGCTGAGGGAGCGGAGCGATTTGCACCAGATGCGGACGGGGAGCAGTCTCTTTCGCCGCGTCACCACGGGGCGCGAGCTGGTCGCGCAGTTGACCTCCGAGCCACTAGAGCTGGAACTCGACCGCGTGAAGGCGCGACTGAAAGGAACCATGATTGGGCCTGACCAGCAGCAAACGTGCGCTGTGGTCACACTCAGCGATGCGGCCCGCGATAATCTGCACCCGATGCTTGCCGAGATTCGCGCTGCGGCATTGGATGTCGGCTTGTCCCCGGAGGCGATTCACCTGGGGGGACCGCCAGTGGTCAACGCAGCGATCGACCGGGCCAGTTCGCAATCGCTGATTCGGCTGGCGGGACTGGCGGCCGTGATTGGCCTGGTGATCGCGTGGCTCTGTTTCCGCACGATACGCCTGACTGCGATCGTATTTTCCATTGCCGGCTATAGCGCGGTATTGAGCCTGGCCATGGTCCCGCTGTTCGGCGTTCCGCTGAACGCGATCCTGATCACCATGGTTCCGCTGGTTTACGTCGCGGCGATGTCGGGGGCGATTCACCTGTCGAATTACTATTTGGACAATCTGCGCAGCGGCCACACGACCGACGCAGCCAGACGTGCGACCGATCACGCCGCCTTGCCGCTGGGGCTGGCGACGGCAACAACCGCCATCGGCTTGTTGTCGCTGTGGTATAGCGATCTGGCCCCGATTCGTTTGTTCGGCCTGTTCTCGGCGCTCGGCGTCTGCCTGGCGCTGGCGCTGCAATTGGTGTTGCTCCCCGCGCTATTAACGCTGTGGCCTTCACGACTGCCGGCGGCGCGCCACACCGGGACAACCGGTCCGGAACACGACGAGCCCGTCGAGCCGCTATCTCCCCGCTGGCAGTGGCTGGCCAGCCTCGTGATCGGCCGGCACGCGTTGTTTGCTGGCGGTTGCTTAGTTGCACTGGTGATCGGAGCGATTGGCGTTGCGCGCGTGCAAACATCGATCGAGATCATGCGACTCTTTTCCAGGGACACTCCGATCCTCGCGGACTATGCCTGGCTGGAGGAGCATCTGGGGGCGCTGGTGCCGATGGAAGTGGTGGTTCGCTTCGACCAGCAGAACAAGCAAAACATGCTCCAGCGCGCGCAACTGGTGCGCGAACTGCAGCAGAGCATCGCAGAGATCCCGCAGGTCGGCGGCAGTTTGTCCGCCGCCACCTTCACGCCCAACGTGCAAGTGCGCGGCGGCTCGCCCCGGGGCGTGGTCATCAATCGCCGGTTGGTCAAAGCACGCCCGCTTTTGGAGAAAGCCGGGTATTTGGCGCACCGCGAGCAGGAGGAATTGTGGCGGATCAGCGTCCGTGTCCAGTCGGGAGAAAACATCGACTACGGCGCGTTCCAAGAGGAGCTGCGCGGACGGGTGGAGCCGATCTTCGCGCGCATCGAGGGCGCAGGCGCTGCCGGCGTTTCGGCCGAGTTCACCGGCGCTGTGCCGATCATTTACAAGGCCCGCCGCTCGCTACTGGACGGGCTGATTCTCGGCTTTGGCACGGACGTGCTGCTCGTCGTCCTGGCGGTCATGGTTTTCCTGCGGCACTGGAGCAGCGGCCTGCTGCTGCTGCTAACCAGTGTCTTCCCCATGACGTTGATCTTCGGCCTGATGGGCTGGCTGGGGATCGTGGTGGACATCGGCTCGGTGATGACCCCCTGTGTGGCGCTGGGCGTGACGATCGACGACGTGATCCACTTCGTTCTCTGGTATCGCCGCGGCATCGAGCAGGGGTTGTCCCGCCGCGGGGCCGTGGAGCTGGCCTATGCCGGCTGCGGCCGGGCAATGGTGCAAAGCTGGGGAGTGATCGGCCTGGGGCTGGCGGCATTCGCCCTGAGCACTTTCATCCCGACGTTTCGCTTCGGCGTTCTCATGATCGGCCTGCTAACCGCGGGCCTGGCGGGCAACTTGTTGTTCCTGCCGGCCCTCTTGGCAGGTCCGCTCGGCCGACTCATTGCGGCGCGGGTGCCCAGGGAAAAGGCCGCGGCGCAGCCGGTCCAGGAATACGCACCAGAGCCGATCCACCAGCCCACGTCGTAGACCTCGGTTGTGCGTGGAAACAGCTCGGTCACCGCTTCCACCACGATACGGGGCGAGTCTCACCCTCGGCAGGCTCCGGAACTTGCGCTCCCTCTTCGTAGATCGGCTGCATCTTTTCCGGGGAAATGAAGCACCCCTCGTCGAGGAAGCGGAGAGTGTAGTCAAAGACTGTTGACGAATTGCCGATCAACTCGTGCAGCGCCGGGACGACGGCGAAATCGCGGGCGCCCGCCAGCCGCGTGGTCGTAATCTCGAGCCGGCCGTCATCGTCGCCAGCGAGCTTTGAGCTATAGCCCTTACCATTACCCTTTCCGCCGGCGATGATGCCAAATTCGCACCGCGGCGTGGCCAGGCGCGTTTGCAGATCGTCCCATTCCTTGCCTAACTGCAGGCCCGGCTTGCCGAACAGCGTCTTGAACACGCTGCCGTCCGCCAAGCGTACGGCGGTGCTCGCGCCGTGATTGGGGGGCGCGATCATAACGATACGGCGAATCCGAGGATCGGGCTGCCAGCCGCCATTTTCGCTCGCCGGCTCTCCCGCGAGATACCGCCGGACGACGATGCATCCCATACTGTGCCCGAGCAGGTTGATCTCCTCGAAGGCGGGCAAGCTGGCAATGACGTGGGCCAGCGACTGCGCGTGCTCGTCGACGCTCAACCGCGTGCTGGCGTATTGCATATTGACGATTTCGTAACCCCCTTGTTCGTGCAAATGCTTCCCCAGCCGATGCATCGACCAGCGCGGCGCCGCCAGGCCGTGCAGCAGGATGACCGCCTTGCCCTGCTTGGGCTGCAAGTTTTCCTCGCGCTGGATCTGCTCGAGCCGGGCCAGACAAACGTCATACGTCCCGGACTCGTGCTGCAATTCATAGCCATCCAGCAACCGGCACTCCGCGGTGCCCGCGCGGCGCTGAATTCGCCAGTCGTGAAGAAAGTACTGGTCGGTCCAAAGTTCGGTGCCGCCGGCCGTGGGCGTGGGAATGCGGCTGAAGAGCCTCGCCGTCTTGCCTGGCCCCGGTTGTGCCGCGGCACAGCCGCCTAGCCACGCGAGCGCGGCCGCCAGTGCTCCCAGAGTGCAGCTCGGACCTAGGCAGCGAGTCATCGGTCTCGAATTGACAGTGAGAATCCAGTCGGGATAGGCGATCGCCTGGGAGAATACCAGGGGCGGGAGTTTAGGGAGAACCGCGAAACTGGGCAAGTGCAACCCGATTGCGGCGAGGGGCAGTTAATCGCGTTTGCCGCTGCTATTTTCGCGTACTGTGTCGCAATCAAGCGCCAGTGAGCGGATATGTGCTCACTGGTGCCAATCGCCGGCAAAAAAGCCGCGGTGGCTGTGATTGAACCAGACGGGGGAGGACGGCTGCCCTTCCTGGCCCAGGGCGTCTACCGCGACGATCCAGTAGCGCGTGGTCCCGTTTCCCGCCTGATGGCGAAATGTGGTTTCCATCAGCGGCTCATTGGTCACGCGGACAATCTCCCACGTCCCTTTCAACTGATAGACATGGTAGCCGGTGACGCCGCGCTCCTGACTTGCCTGCCATTTGAGATCGGCCCACTCGCCCTCCTCGCGGCAGAAAACATTTTGTGGTTCGGACGGAAGTGTCAGAGCGTATGGCGACGGGCCGCTCTCGGTCCCCAGCTTGTTGACCGCGCGGACGATGTAGGCGTAGACGGCCAATCGGTAGTCGCCCGACTCGGGGGGCGGGTTCGACAGCTCGACGTTGTCGGTGTAGCGGGCCTTGGTGAGTGGCTGCTCGTTGAGCTTCTCGATCCGCACGATGTCGTCCACTTCGACGACTTGCGGCTGGGCATATTCCGGATCGTTATCGCGCCAGGGTGCGAGCGTCCCCTTCTTGACCGTGCGAACTTTAACGAGGCCGCGATAAAGGTTGTAACCCACGATGTCGCTCGCGGGATGGTCGTTCCAGGTGACCTCCACACGATCGTGGGCCAGGACGGAGACAACCGGTTTGACGAGCACACGCGGCTGAGTACGGGCGCGCAGACTCGACGGGCTTTCTTTGCCATCGGCGCTGGCTGACTTCACCACGTAGAAGTAGACGAGGCCGGACTGGAGCCCCTGGTCCTGGAATTCGGTGCCGGGCGTGCTGCCGGTGCGCGCAAACTCGGCCTTCCACGGCTCCTCGGCGGCGGCACGGTAGATGTGATACTGCTTGACGTCCGCTGAGAGGCTAGCCTTCCAGCTGAGCCGAGCTTTGCCGCCGTCAGCGACGACGACCCTCAGGTCCTGCGGCGGCAAGAGCGGCGCGGGAGCCGCCGGATCTACCTGCCGATAGCGATACGTCCAGATCTCCGGCCGGTTCGTTTTGGCGGACGACGACTCGAGGATGACGAGGTTTCTCGCGGCATCGAAGCTCAAATTTCGCGAGCGGCTCTTGCTCCCCGCCGGCTCGGCAACGGGATTCATTTTCGTCCACGTCAGCTTGCCGGTGTCGAACATCCAGGTCTCGTGCCCCTCCTCACCGAGCCACGCCAGGCAGAGCACCTTGCGGCTTGCCGAGTCGTATACGAGCCGCGGGATCGAGCAATAATCCTTCGTGACTTTGTGCGCGGGGGGATGCGGCGTTAACTCGTGCACTTCCCAGCGATTGGTCTTCAGGTCGTAAATCCAGGTCCGCGGATCGTCGAGGTACTGGCTGCCGAACATGACCAGCTTGTCGTGCCCCGCGTCGTAGGCCAGCCCCATCCCGTCGCGAGCCGGTGGCGGATTCTCGGCATTCAGGAAATAGAGTGCGTTGGCGTACGTGTCGTAAGCGAACAGGGCGTCCTTGCTGCCGCCGGACGACTGGCCGCCGAAGGTGAGCACCAGCTCATGGTTGGGATCGTAGGTCGCCCCGCTGCACAGCCCGCCGACGACCTGCCGTGAATACTGCTCCGGCCGCCCATATGGCGGCGGTCGCATGTTCGTCCACGCGTTGCTCGCCAGATCGTAAGTCCACACGGCAGATTCCTTGAGTTTGACGCCGCGGCTCCACTGGAAGCCATGTCCCAGCGAGCCGCCGGGGAAACGAACGAACCGGCGATGAGCGATGTCGAACACGTTGGTCCCATCGACGCAGCAAACGCCGGGGGGCGATGTCGGCGGGAATTTCTGCTCCCAGCGGCCATCGTCCAGATCGAAGGTGAACGTGTGAAACCCCTGCGGAATGCCGTCGTGACCGGCGTGGTGAATCCATTTTCGGTGGAATGGGTCGTAGCTGCCGCTTCCTTCATAGGGAAAATTCGGCGCGGGGCGGTCGTCGCGCGGGCTCTGCCGCACCCACTGGTTTTCCGGATGGTCGGCCCACCGCGGCGGAGCGGTGTCCTGTGCCCAGAGAGGAGCAGCCACGAGCACGCCAATCACAGTCGCCACGATGATGCGCTGCATGGGAACATCTCCGGATGAAGCAAGTGAGTCTTTCCCAGTTGTCAAGCAAAGCAACGATTCGCTACTCGCGCGTCGCGCGCAGTTTCCAAACACTGACCGTCTGGTCCCCGCCGCCGGCGGCCAGCAAGCTGCCGTCCTGGGAAACCGCAATGCTCAGCACTTCGCCGGGGTGTTTGAACTCGTATTCCCGTTTGCCGGTCGCTATGTTCCACGCAGCAATTGCCGACGGGCGGTTCCATTCGCCAGCCGCCGCAAACAGCCGCAGGCTGTCGGCGGAAAAGGCGACCGTCCAGGCGTCGTCGGCGGTCGCCTTGCATTCCGGCAGTTCGCTCCAGTCATCGATTTGCCACAGCTTGACCGAACCGTAGCGCATCCCGACGGCGAGATACTTGCCATCGGGCGAGACCGCCACAGTCCGGACTTCGCCGGTCGTCGCGTCAAGGGTCTTGAGCGTCTCCCCGTTGGCAACCGACCATTGCTTGACGGTGCCGTCGGAGCTGCCGGAGAAGAGCTGCCGCCGGTCAGGATGAAACGCGAGCGAGTTGACCCATGATTTGTGGCCTTCGAGCGTTCGCAGATGTTCGCCGGTCTGGGCATCCCACAATCGAATCGTCCGGTCGATGCTGGCGGTCGCGACAATGGAACCGTCGGGCGAATACGTTACGCTGGTGACGCCGCCGCTGTGTCCACGAAGCGTGTGCGTCAGCCGCCCAGATTCAACGTCCCAGATTTTTGCCGTGCGATCGTGGCTGGCGGTTGCCAGGTTTTTCCCGTCGATAGCAAACGCCACGGAGACGACGCAGTCAGCATGCGTCTCTAGCTCTTTGACGAGTGTCCCGTTATTGGAGTCCCAGAGACGAGCGCGGCCATCGGAACTGCCGCTGGCGATCAGGCGGGAATTCGGCGAAATGGCCATGCCGCCGACCCAGCCGGGAAGCGTCAGCCGCAGCGGCTCGCTGTCACCGTGCTGACGCACCGGCATCAGGTGTCCCCAGGAGAGCAGGTGCGGATCGGGCGGCAATGGATCAACCGGCCGCAGGAAACCGGCCATGACCAGCGTCCCGACCTGGAAGTAGACCGCGTCAGCATCCGACGTCGAACCGGGAAAGTGCCCGAAGCCGCCATCGCCATTGCGGCACGACAGGGCCCACTGCGACGCCCGCTGAATTGCCGCCTGGCAATCGTCGTGGCCAGCCCCTTCGTGCCGAAGCGTGAAGACGGCATCGAATGTCGCGTGCCGATCGCGCGACGGCATGTTGAGGAGCCAGCTTCCGTCCGGCTTCTGATCGCGCAGGACGCGAGCCACCATTTGCCGCGACTTGGGAGTCACTTCTCCGACCAGGCCGTAATAATGCGAGGCGTGAAAGGTCGCCGCGATGTGGTCGTTGAGATAGCCCTCGCGATCCTGAATCATCAGGGCGCGAATGGCCTTGTCGGCCTGCTGGGGAATTGGTTGGCCGTAACAGAGGTAGGCCAGCGGAAAAAAGCTCGTCGAGTAGGCCGGGAGAGTCTTGTAGTCTTGCTTCAGAATTTCCTCGAACACGGGGAGCGGATCGCGGCGCGGCTTGACGCCGAGCGATTTGAGCGCGACGAGGGCCTGCGTCGTGTTGTAAACGCGTCCCTGCGGCGAGGCCGGATCGACCGTCCCGGCCACATTGACAAATTCGCCGCCGAGCTTTTGACGGGCGAGCAGGAATTCAATCGTCTCCTTCTCGTGCGGCAATTGCCAGCCGAACGTGCGGTGGATCGTGCAGGCATAGGTGACCGCCGCCAGGTCGCTGTAGGCGCTGTCGGACATGCCGCGGTAATCGGGATCGACGCCGCATTGGAACGAGCCATCGGGGCGCGCTGTCTTGGCGTAGAACTCGCGGAGGCCGGTCAGGACG
>DASRJP010000432.1:0-4778 GCA_035649415.1 Pirellulaceae bacterium
CAGTGTATGACCGGGCGTGCGCTCAACCCAGCGCCGGCCGGCGGCTGGCCCGCCGCGGGAGCATGGGTGAGCAAGCTCCAGGGGCCGGTGAACCAGAGCATCCCGCCCCACCTGTCGATGTGCTACAAGACCGACCACGGCCCGTGGGGCTACGACGGCGACGGCGGCTTTTTGGGCATTGCCCATTCACCGTTCAAGCTCGTCGGCGGCAGGAACGAGACGGGCAAGACCGACAATATGACGCTGAAGGGAATCACGCTCGATCGGCTGGGAGACCGCAGCAGCCTCTTGGCCGGTTTCGACAAACTCCGCCGCGAGTTAGATACCAGCGGCAAAATGAAGGGGCTCGACTCGTTCACGCGGCAGGCCGTCGGCATTCTCACGTCCTCGGCGCTGGCCGATGCGCTGGACATCTCCAAGGAGCCAGCCGAGATTCGCGAGAAGTATGGCAGCGGCGACAAGACTTTTCGCGATGACGGCGCGCCGAAGCTCACGGAGAATTTCCTCATCGCGCGGCGGCTAGTCGAGGCCGGAGCGAGAGTCGTGTCGCTCAACTTCAGTCGCTGGGACCACCACGGCCAGAATTTCCAAGCGATCCGCCAGGACGGGCCAATGCTGGATCGTGCGACGGCAGCGCTGATCGGCGACATTTACGAGCGCGGCCTGGACAAGGACGTGTCGGTCGTCGTGTGGGGTGAATTCGGCCGCACGCCGAAGATCAACGGCGGCGCCGGCCGCGATCACTGGCCGCAAGTGAGCTGCGCCCTCTTGGCCGGCGGCGGCATGCGGACGGGACAGGTGATCGGCTCGACGAACCGCCTGGGCGAATACGCCAAGGACCGGCCCGTCTCCTTCCAGGAGGTGTGGGCCACTCTGTACCACAACCTGGGCCTCAACCTGCGGGCCATTCGCGAATTCGATCTCCGCGGCCGGCCACAGTATCTGGTCGATGAGGGGGTCGAGCCGATGCGGGAAGTGATTTGACGGCAGCCCGTCGCGCCATCTCGCCGCGTAGTCAAGTAGAATTGACGGCGTGACGTTTTCTGAGACCATTTACCGCCGAATTCGCCGCGCCGCCGACATTCTCCGCGCCGGCGGTCTGGTCGCATTTCCCACGGAGACGGTTTACGGCCTCGGAGCTGACGCCGATGAAGAATCGGCCGTGCGAAAAATCTTCGCCGCCAAGGGGCGGCCGGCCGATCATCCGGTCATCGTCCATCTCCGCCGCGCCAGTGACATCGCCGACTGGGCAATCAACATTCCACCGGCTGCGTGGCAGCTCGCCGAATCGTTCTGGCCCGGACCACTCACGCTGATCCTCAAGCGCAGCCGCCGCGCCAAAGACGTCGTCACCGGTGGCCTCGATACCGTGGGCCTGCGTGTTCCGCGGCATCCGGTCGCGCAAGATCTGCTCGCGCACTTCGGCGGCGCAATCGCGGCCCCCTCCGCCAACCGGTTTGGACGCGTCAGCCCCACTACGGCTCAGCATGTGCGCCAGGAATTCGGCGAGTCGTTGGACCTCATCCTTGACGGCGGCATTTGTCAGGTGGGGCTTGAGTCGACGATCGTCGATATGAGCGGCGTTGCGCCAGCGATCCTCCGCCCTGGCTACGTGACCGCCGAGCAAATCCACAGCACGCTGGGGATACCGCTGGCGGCGGCGACGGATGCTTCTCCGCGCTGTGCCGGCCAATTGGCCTCACATTATGCGCCTCAGGCAAGGGTCGAGATCGTTGCCGTACACGACATGGAGTCGCGGTACGCGGCTTTGACTGCGGCGGGACTGCGTGTGGCCGTAATCGACAGTTCGGTCAGCGGCAGTATCCCCACTGCCTCACAAATCCCAATCGCGCGCGACGTAGAGGTATATGCCCAGCAGCTCTACAGTACTCTGCGGGCCGTGGATGAAGCAGCTTTCGAGGTGGCGCTCGTCACACTGCCTCCGGAAGCTGGACTAGGGACAGCGATTGCCGATCGTCTTCGCCGGGCGGCAGGGCCGCGAGATGACTCAATTTAGTCTTAGTCCTGGTATTCTCGACCGTACCGGCCTTTGTTTGCCGAATTACCGGAACGTTGATTCCTTCGTGCGCGAATGGGTTTTTCGTGCTGTTTGGCTCGCGGACCCAAACCCATTAACGATGAAAATACGTAGCTTTTTATATGAATATTCTCCAAAAAACCCTTTAACCCACCCAGCAGATTGGTATCTTGTAGAGGTCTGGGCGGCCGATTCGTGGCTTGCTCGCGGGGTCTTTTGGTGCGCGCTGTTGTGGGGTCGTGCAAGATGCATCTATGGCTCGAAACAGCATATCGACCAGCACTGGCATGTTGCATGCTGGCGAGCATTGGCTTGGTTTTGTCGTCCTGCGGCGGAAGTTCCGGACCGAAAGAGGTTTTTCCTACGCATGGGGAGTTGTTCGTGAACGGTCAACCAGCAGCTGGCGCCCGGCTGGCGTTCCATCCCAAACAGGGGGACGCGCCCAATGATTGGCCAACGGGCTATCCCCGGGCGGTAGTGGACGCCAGCGGCAGATTTGTGGTCGGCACGTACGGAGACGCGGATGGCTGTCCGGCCGGAGAGTACATCATTCTCATCACTTGGCCCACGGTGGAGGCCGGTACACAAGGAGTTGAAGAAGCCGAGACGGTGGACCGCCTACAGTGGCGTTATGCCAGTCGCGAGACGTCGCAGCTATCGGTCACCGTCGATGCCAAGCCAACGCAGCTCCGCCGCATCGATTTGAAATGAAGTTTTCTGCGATTCGTTCGCAATATTTGTCTTAAATCTGGGGGATGGTTATGACTCGACACCACGTTCGCACCAGACGAGCCGCATTCACGCTCGTGGAGCTGCTCGTCGTGATTGCCGTCATCGGCATCCTGGTGGCGCTGCTCATGCCGGCTGTGCAATTCGCTCGCGAGTCGGCCCGACGCACGCAGTGCGCAAACAACATGCGGGAAATCGGTCACGCGATGCATTTGCACCATGATACGATGCGGCATTTGCCGCCAGGGGCGCTCGACGCCGCCACGCTCAACGACGCATATCGGCGCTATAACGTGCCGGCCGGCGTGCAGCATGGATGGGCAATCTTCATCATGCCCTACATGGAGCAGATGGCCATTTGGGATAAGTACCACCTGGAATTCGATTGGCGGGCGCCAGAGAACCGCCAGGCGCGTGAAGTAATCATTCCCTCGTTCATTTGCGCCTCATCGCCCGAAGGACGACGGACTCGCACGTTTACCGATGCGACTTTCGGCCAGGTGAAAGCAGGGGCCACCGACTACGCCGTGTGCAACGGCATTGACGGAGGACCGCTGTTTGCCCTCGGGCTTATCGACTCGGAGACGAATGCCGCCCGCGTGGGAATGATGCGGGTCAACCAGCTCCAGACGTTTTCAGACTGTGCTGACGGTTTGACCAACACGTTCTGGATCACGGAAGATGGCGGCCGGCCGCAGCTTTACCGCTACGGCCGCAAACGGGTTCAAGGGACTGTGAGCGGCGCTGGCTGGGCCGACCGCGAGAATGAATACATCATCCACGGCTTCAGCAACGATGGCGTCACCTCCACTGGTCCCTGCCCGCTGAACTGCACCAACGCCAACGAGATCTATTCGTTCCATCCGCAAGGCGCGCACATCGTGATGGGTGACGCCTCAGTGCGTCTGCTGCCGCAGCAGACGCCGATGCGTCTGGTCGCCAAGCTGAACACGCGGCAGGCATATGAAGTAATCGGCGACCTGCCATGAGGCAGACGCTGGCGGCACTTACGCGCGATCGGCATATTGCTTCAGATCGCGCTCGAAGGCGGCCAATCGCGCGGACATCTCTCGCTTCGTCTCGGCCAGATCGTGAAGCTGCTCGGCCGGGACGAAGGTGAACATGTAGAACTTGACCTTGGGCTCCGTGCCGCTGGGGCGGACCGCCACGTAGTTGCCCGGCTCGGCCAGGTCCAGAATCACCATGTCGGCCTTCGGAGCGTCGAGGTAATCGGCCGTGTCCGTCTTCTGGCTGCCGGTGCGGGTGATCGTCAGGCTGGCATAGTCGCGAACCGCGGTGACGTGAATGCCGGCCAGCGCTGCCGGCGGCGATGAGCGGAAGTTCTGCATGAGCGTCTGCATGCGGGCCATGCCGGCCGAGCCGCTCATTGTCACGTTGAGAAGCTGCTCGCCATGGTAGCCGTGCTGCCAGTAGAGGGCGTCCAGTTTTTCGTGCAGCGTCTTGCCGACGGCCTTCAGGCTGGCCGCCAACTCGGCCAGCAGCAGGCACGCCACGGCGCCGTCCTTGTCGCGGGCGTACTGGCCGACGAGGAAGCCGTGCGACTCCTCGCAGCCGTAGAGAAATTTGTCCGCGCCGGCGACGTCCATCTGCTGGCCAATCCATTTGAAGCCGACGTGCAGATTGTCGTACGTCTTCACGCCGTAGGACTCGCCGACGCGGCGGATCATCCGCGTGGTGACCAGCGTGGTAACGAGGTAATGCTCCTCGATCAGACCGCCGGCCTCTTTCCGCCGCTCGCAGACGTAGTCAGCCAGTAGCGCCCCGAGCTGGTTGCCGGTGAGGGTCTTCCATTCGCCCTTGCTGGCGCTGCGGATGAGAAAGGGTGCGGCACAGCCCATCCGGTCGCAGTCCGGGTCGGTCGCGAGGATCAATTCACCCTCCGTTTTCCGCGCGTGGTCGATGATCGCCTCAAATACCTGTGGGTTTTCCGGGTTGCTCACGTGCCCCGGCACGTTTGGAAAATCACCGCTCGGCTCGCGATGAGCGGCGA
>DASRJP010000433.1:0-8404 GCA_035649415.1 Pirellulaceae bacterium
TTACCAGTGGGTTTCGACTTACCGGGGTGCCGCGCCACGTCGAGAGACTGGTGATGCTTCGGTCCCTGGAACGAGCTCAGCCCCGCGGCGATTGCGTTGTTGCTGCGGGGCTCGACCTTCACGTTGTACGGCGGAGCGCCGAAGTGCTCTCTGCCCGGCCGCCAAATGCCGCCGGCGTCGTCGCAAATCCTTTGGTGGCACGGGACTTTACGAAAAAACGCCGAGGGACTCTCCCTCGGCGTTTTCGGTTAACCGGCGGATCGGCCTATTCCGCTGGCCGACGCAAGGCTCCCCCGGTAGGACTCGAACCTACGACCCAGCGGTTAACAGCCGCTTGCTCTACCAACTGAGCTACAGGGGATCTTGGTAGTTCCCTCAATCTAGTTCAGCCCAGAAAATCCAACAAGGCGGCAATTTCCTAGGCCCGCTGCGGCATGAATGGAAGACCGAATGTCGTGGATTCGCTTGGCGGTTCGAGTCGCCCTTTGCAGGACCCCGGAAGTAAGACACCGAACCACCGACGGCGGTTCGGTTGGCCGAGAATAGCGGTGCAAGTAGACTGAACTCCACACGCTTTAAATTCCACCCGGCCTTTTGCCAAACTGTTCTCTCTATGCTCAATGCCGAGCCTTCCAGAGACGCTCCGGGTGATGCGCTCGTGCGGCTCTCAATTGTGGCTCCGTGCTTTAACGAGGCGCCAGGGCTGAAGCAATTCTATCGCGAGGTCCGGCAGTCACTGGCGCAGCTTCCCGGCTGCCAGGCGCAGATCGTGCTGGTGGATGACGGCAGCTCCGACGAGACGCCCCAAGTGCTCGAGGAGTTGGCCAAGGGCGATCCAGCCGTGCGCGTGCTGTCGCTCTCGCGTAATTTCGGCCACCAGATCGCGCTAACCGCTGGTCTCGATGCGGCCGACGGCGACGCCGTCATCATGATGGATGCCGACTTGCAGCATCCGCCGGAACTAATCCCCGAAATGGTCGCCCGTTGGCGAGAGGGAGCCGACATCGTCTCGGCTATCCGCCAATCATCGCATGGTGCGTCGTGGATGAAGAATGCGACCTCCAACCTCTTTTACCGGCTTATCAATCTGCTGAGCGACACTTACATCGTCCCGGGAGCGGCCGATTTCTGCCTCCTTTCGCGGCGGGCGCATCAGGCGCTTTTGACCGTGCGCGAAAGACAGCGGTTCCTGCGGGGGATCGTCTCCTGGATTGGATTTAATCGCACGTTCGTTCCGTTCGAAGCGCCGCCGCGGTTTGCCGGCAAGAGTTCCTACAGCCTGACGAAAATGCTCCGGCTGGCGATGACGGCCGTTGTGTCTTTTTCGTCCGCGCCGCTGCGGATGGCGACGCGGGTGGGACTGCTCGTCTCGGCAGCCGGGTTTAGCTATCTGGTTTACATCCTGCTGGCGTGGCTGTTTTTTGAGCGCGTTGAGCCAGGCTGGACCTCTACCATCTCAGTCATCCTCATCCTCGGGGGGTTGCAGCTTGTGTTCATGGGACTGCTCGGCGAGTATCTGGCTGTGATCTATGAAGAAGCCAAGCAGCGTCCGCTATACATCCTGAAACGGCCCTCTCGCGGCGCTATTGCTATCGACAAACGGGCAAGTAATCCACCGAATGACGTGACTTCTTCCGCCGGCTCTGCGGAGACAGACGGATGATGTCTTGCATTGCCTGCGGAGCCGAAGACTGGGAGCCGCAGTGGGATCTACTTTGCCGTTGCAAGAGCTGCGGCTTCAGGCGAGCGGCAGAACTACTGAGCCCGGCCGATGCCGCGGGCATTTACACGGAGGATTATTTTTCCGGGGAAGAATACGGCGACTACCTGGCGGACCGCGAAGTCCACGTGCGGAATTTTGCCGCCCGCTGGCGGGACATGCGGCGGATTGCCGGCGAGATTCCGAGTGTGTTTGAAATCGGCTGCGCCTATGGCTTGTTTTTGGAGTATGCCTCGTCGCAGGGGGCCAAGGCCGCGGGAATCGACGTCAGCGCAGCGGCCGTCGAGCACGCCGCCCAAAAGCTCGGCCAGCAAGCGATTCTCGGCGATATCTTGTCGGCGCCGATTGCCCCGGGGGAGTATGGCGCATTCTGCCTGTGGGACACGATCGAGCACTTGCCGCATCCCCAGGCGGTTGTTGCCCGCGCGGCGCGACTGCTTCCGTCCGGCGGCTGGCTGTTTCTCACCACGGGTGATATCGGCTCCCTACTGGCGCGGTTGCGTGGCCGCCGCTGGCGGATGATTCACCCTCCCAGCCATCTGCAGTATTTCTCGCGGCAGACGATGCGGCAGTTCCTGGCGCGGCAGGGGCTAACGGTTGTGGAAATCAGGTCGGTCAGCGTCTATCGTACTCTGCAGAGCGTTCTTTCCGGCTTGCGTGCGCTGGGTCGAGGCTACTCTCGCGAGGCGGCTTCGTTGCTGAGCCGCGCAGTGCCCGCCCAAGTCCAGCAGCGCATCGGCATGCAGGTCAACCTGGGGGACATCATGTTCGTAGCCGCTCGACGGAAGTAGGCGTTTCCCGCCCACCATTCCGGCTGCGTTATCCACAGACGGATCGCAACGATGACCAAGGATCTCGACCAGCCCATGTCGCTCCATCGCAGCGAGCTGCGCGGGCATGTGATTGCCGGACTCTTGTTGACCGTGACCGTCTTCGGAACCTATGCCGTCTGCCTCACCAGTATGGTGGCTCATATCGACGACTATTGGCTGCTATGGAAGCCTGGGCCGTCGCTGGAGGTCTGGAATGCCGCCGGCAGGTGGGCAAACGGGCTATTCTTTCAAGCGACCTGGTACGGCGCCGATTCGATCGGCGACCTGTGGCAGCCGCGGCTGGCGGCACTCGTGGGTATCTTCCTGTTCACCGTCGGCATTTACGCTTCGCTGCGGCGGATGGAGTACTCCTGGCTGTTTGCGGTGGCGGCTGCCGTGCTGGCGGCGCTCTTGCCGACGTTCAACGTGTATGCCGTCTGGGCCACTTGCGCTGGGCATGTGTACGCGTGTCTGGCGGCGATGCTCGCCTTCTGGCTGGCGGAGGAGAGCAGCCGGCGCGGGGAAATATGGCAGACGCCGTTGGGGCACGCAGCGACGATCGTGTTGTATGTTGCTGTGTCGATTTACCAGCCCGCCGGAATGTTCTACGTCACAATGCTCGTGATGGCCTTGGCGGCAAAAGACGGCGGCCAGTGGTCCCAGCGGCAATTGCTGCGCGTCGTGATTCACGCCTCCGTGCTCGCCGTGGCGCTGGGGGCCAGCGTCCTCACCTTCAAGCTGATGGCTCGCGAAGTCCAGGAGATCGACATCCCGGGCAAGGGCGAATTCACGACCGACTACATCAAAAAGCTCGGTCGATTCGTGCTCCAACCGGTGGGGCAGTCGTGCATCCCCTACTTCTTCGTCAATCACTGGCAGAAGTGGCTGATGTTCCCCGTCGAGGTGGTGATCCTGGGAGTCTTTGTGCCGGTGGGGCTGTGGCTGCGCTTCGGCGGATCGCCGTCCAGCCGCATGTGGCGCATTGCCGCCTTGCTGGCGCTAATCCCGTTTACATATCTCCCCAACCTGCTCGTGGCCTCCGACTATTTTCCCATGCGGACGCGCCCGGCCATCAGCGTGGCGATTCTGTTTCTGCTCTTGCTGGCGACGGCCGGCTATTTGCGGCGGCTGCTGCCAGACGAGCGCCTGCGGCGGCAGGTGGCGGGTGTGGGGCTGGCCGTCGCCTTCGGCATTGCATTCGCGATGGCTCGCTATCATCTGCACGACTACTTTTTCGTGCCGTCGCGGATCGAGTGGGATGTCGTTTGCGCCGAGGTGAAGCGAAACGTGGAAACCGGTCCCGCCCGACCCAGGAGAGTCGTCTTCATCATGCCCGATTCGGAAAAGCCAGTGGCCCGGAGGTTTATCTATGGCGAGTTTGGGTATTTGAGCGCAAGTTGCGACTGGGTGACCGAGGGAATGACGGGACTGGCGGTCACGGAAGTGGCGCCGGACAAATTGTCGGCATTTCGGGACGCCCAGTTTGTCAACATTCCCCGCGAGGCGCACCCGCCGGATCCTGAACCACAGGACTGGGTGATCAACGCCCGCCGGTTGAACGAGATCGGGGACCAACGGCGGAAGTCAGAACAATAACGGCAACTCTCAGTCAAGGAAAAAATGAACTTTAGTTGGCTGGCCTTCTGGATTTCACTTTCCCCCTGAGTCGGACGATTTTCACCAGAGGCGCTAGTTTAATTGCTCCCTAAGTTGCTTCTGGGGGAAAAATCGGCGTATGATATGCACGTTGTGCTGCCCTGTTTCTGCCGCATTTTGTACGACAGGAGATTTTGCATGCAACGATTTCTAGTGCCGGCGGTCGCGCTCTGCGTGATGGCCGGGGCTGCCGTCGCTGCCGACCTGGAATCGGGCCTGAAGGTCGGAGAAAGCGCCGGAGCATTCAACGTCAAGGACATTACAGGCCCCAACAAGGGCAAGTCCCTCTGCTACAGATGACAGTATGGTGGCCGTCCGGTCGTCGCGATCTTTGCTCGCGAGCTGACGGACGACTTGGCCAGTCTGGTCAAGCAGGTGGATGAGACGGTTGCGAAGAACGAATCGAAGGACATGCGGGCGTTTCTGGTCGTGCTGACCGAAGATGCCGACGCAGTCGAGCCAAAGCTCAAGGAGCTGGCGGAGAAGCAGGGCATTAAAAAGGTGCCGCTCACGATCTTTGAGGGCTCTTCTGGCCCACCAGAATATAAGATTGCCAAGGACGCCGATCTGACCGTCCTGATGTGGAAGGGCCAAAAAGTGCAGGCCAACCACGCGCTGGAAAAAGGGAAGCTGGACGCAAAGGGCGTCAAAACAATCGTGGAAGATACCAAGAGTATCTTGAAATAGTTCGTTAGGTCGGTAGCACAACAATTCTTTCGGCCCGCTCTTTCGCCTGAAGGAGCGGGCCGTTTTTTGTTGGCGGAGCGTGCGCCGCATGACCATCATCGAAGGCGACTGGTACAAATACCCTCATCTCTTCGACCTGGCGTTTCGCTCCGAGACGCGATTGGAAGCGGACTTTCTCGAAGCTGCATTCCAGAAATATGCGCGGAGGCAAGTGCGATCGCTGCTGGAGCCAGCCTGCGGCAGCGGCCGGCTGGTAGCCGAAATGGCCTCACGCGGCTACCGCATGGCCGGCTTCGACGTCAGCCAGCCAATGCTTGACTATGCCCGGCGGCGGCTGAAGAGACGTGAGCTCTCCGCGCGACTGTTTGACGCCGACATGGCGGAGTTTCGGCTGCCGCGGCCGGTGGACGCTGCATTCAACACGTTCAATTCGTTTCGGCACCTGCTCACCGAGCAAGCGGCGCGGCGGTTTCTGGAGAATACGGCGGAGGCTGTCCGTCCCGGCGGGATCTTCGTCCTCGGCCTGCACCTGGTGCCACTCGATGCCGAGGAGGGTGCGAGCGAGCGCTGGACCGCAAGGCACGGCCGGACGCGGCTGACCGTGACATTGCGGGTGACCAATTTCAATCGCCGCGAGCGAATCGAGCAGTTGCGCGTGTCATCGCTCGTGCGATCCAACGGCAAGACCGTGCGGCTCCGCTCGGAGTTTCCTTACCGGCTCTACACGGCGGCCCAGCTCAAGCGGCTCCTGGCCAGCGTGCCGCAGTGGGAGCTATGTGACGTGTTCGACTTCTGGTACGAGATCGACCAGCCGCGAAAGCTCGACGACCAGATGAGCGACACGGTGCTGGTGCTGCGGCGAAGGCCACGGGGATAAACCCCGTGGCTCGCTAATGCTGATCCGCTCCACCCAAGGACTCTTCCACCTTATCGGCTTGCCAGGCGACGGCCGTGATCGTGCGGCTCACGTCGAGAGCTGTGAGTGCCGCGGCAAGCTGGCTGGCGGCGACGACCACCATGTCGCCGGCCGGCGTGCTTTGCACGGCAAACGCCCCGACGACCATCTGGGAGTTGAACTTGAGAAGCTGCATCGCGTTTTCCGGCGTGCTCGGGCCGCAGATCGAAGAGAACGACACCAGTGGGTGCCCCTGCTGGTCCTTTTGATCAAACCGGATCCGCACAGTCTGTTTCCGCAGCGGGCCGATCTGCACGACGACCTGCCATTCGTCCGCTCCTTCGGTAAGCTGCCAGCCGGAGGATGACACGACGCTGCGGACCATTTGCCGCGGGTCGGAGACTGGCGGTACTTGGGCCGCGGCCGCAGCCGCGACCGCCGGTCCCGCCGTGCCAATCGGCGGCGCCGATTGCGTGGCGAACTGCTGCGGTGAAATCTGCCCGCGGCTGGCCATGGCCTGCTGGATCATCTGCGGCATCAGCATGCCAAAGCCGGCCCCCATGCCCATGCCCATCGCGCTTGAGGCGCCGCTCTGCCCACCCTGCTCTGCCATCTTGGACAGGCTGTTGGCCGCCTGAAACATGGTGTAGGCCTGAAGGTCGCCGATGACCCCCATGCTGGA
Organism: Pirellulaceae bacterium; assembly: GCA_035649415.1. Classification (GTDB taxonomy): domain Bacteria; phylum Planctomycetota; class Planctomycetia; order Pirellulales; family Pirellulaceae; genus DATKDU01. The sequence goes on from DASRJP010000433.1 coordinate 6,453, forward strand.
GCGGGCGTCGATCGCCTTTTGCACCTCCTCCGGCGGCGAAATGGCGTTGATGAAGAAATCCACCAGATCGAGGCCGTACTTCTGAAAGTCGCTGGCGATCTTTGTCCGGGCAGCACTGCCGATCTCGTCGAACTGCGACGGCAGATCGAGCAGGCTCGACTGGCCGCTGCCGAGCATGTCCGTTAGCTTGGAGACGATCAGGTCTTTGAGGTATTGCGAGACGTCCTCGGTGGTGTACTTGCCGACGGTGCCGACGAGGTTATCGAGAAACGTGTTGGAATCCGCCACCTTGAACGCGAATTTGCCGTTGGCTCGCAGTCGGACGATGCCAAAGTCTTTGTCCCGTACGGTGATCGGCTGTCGCGTCCCCCATTTCTGGTCGATAAACGTCTGCTTGCCGATGAAGTAGACCTGGGCCTGGAACGGCGATTTTTCCCACGGGATCGTGAGCAGCCGCGTGAGGATCGGCACGTTCCAGGTCACTAGCGTGTACTGGCCGGGGCCAAACTTGTCGAGCGCTTTGCCCCCTTTGACAAAGACTGCCTCCTGGTTGGGCTGGACGATGAGCTGGGCCCCAAGCTTGATGTCGGCCGACCCTTCCGGCGGAATGCGGTGGACCAGCGAGCGATTGGATTCGTCGAAGTAACTGAGGACTTCCAGTTGCAGGCCCATGATCGGCTCCCGAATGGGTTGATATTCATGTGGGGGCGGCAAACAGCCCATGTTCTATTCGATTCGCGAGGCGGAATCTAGCGGCGCGAACACGACGGTCATACGATATTTCACGTTGGCTGCATCAACATCTGCTTGGCGCGGGAAGGCGAAAGAATGGCAAAGGACAAAAGTCCGACGCGACAACCCTCCACCGAGGAATGGGCGCGTTCACACGGAATCTCGACGGAATCGACTCCGCCGGCAGTCGTGGGATACGACGAATCGTGTCCGTTTACAGCCCGGCAGATCGCTGCCCGTGCAGTCATCCTCCAAGGCGTGGTCGCTGTCGCGTCTGAAGTCGATCCGGAGCCGGTGGTCGAGTGGTATCGTGAACAAGGCATCTGGGAACAAGTCGGCCCCCAAGAGCAAGAATTCCTCGTTGCCCCCGACTCGCTTGACCGCGATGGTTGGAACGCTTTGCGCTGGCGTCAGGAGGCTGAGTGGACGCTCCTGTGGGTGGTGGGCAAGGTGGAGGCACTTGGACTACCGACTCACCAGTGCGACACTCGGCGCCTGATAGACGAGATTATCCCGGCACTCGGGTCGGACATCAACCGCTTCCTGACATCGGCAATGCTGCGGCCGCCGGGAATACTGCTCGCCGAGGACGACCGCCACTACGATCTGTGGTGCCGCTATCATCAGACGCGCCGCGAGGGTGTTGACAAGGTGCCCCGCGACTTGGGCGTGAGCGTGCTATTCCAGCGCCAGTATGTGTTCGAATGGTTGCACGGCATCGAGGCTTGGGATGACGTACAGTGCGACGCCTAACGAGGCGATGCAGTTGACACCTGTCGGACGCCACTGTTGAGCCACGGGTTCAGCTCTTGGGCGCTTTGATCTTGACCAGCTCGGCCTCCAGCGCCTGCGCGAGCTGGGGCTGGCCGGCGCGCTGGAAGAGCGCGATCGCCCGCTGGTACATCTCGATGCAGTAGTCGCTCGGCCGGTTGCCCCGCTTTTGCGGAATCTGCGGCAAAAACGCCGTGTAGAACTGCACCAGCTTGGCATCGGCGTCGGGCACGTCGGCCGCGAGCTTCTCCAGTCGATCGAGCAGCTTGGGAACGATCTGCCCTTCGGCCGGAAACTTGCGGATGGCGAGCGCCAAGCCGTCGATGGCGTCCGCCTTCTTGTTTTCTTCGACGAGGTAATCGGTCAGCTTCAGCCGGGCTTCGGCCGCCAGATCGGGGCGCTTGGCCGTTTCATACAGGGCGATCAGCCGCTCGTAGAGCGCCCGCCGC
>DASRJP010000434.1:0-17594 GCA_035649415.1 Pirellulaceae bacterium
CCCTTGCGCAAGTCGCGCAGATTGGTCTTGAGTGCAGCCGGATTCATGACCACCAAGGCATCGAGCGTGTCACCTGGGGTGAAGATCTCGTCGCTGGAGAAATGGACTTGCATTGCCGACACGCCGGCGAGCGTGCCTCGCGGGGCGCGAATCTCAGCCGGGTAATCGGGGAAAGTAGCGATGTCGTTGCCCAGCAAGGCCGATGTCCGAGTGAATTGATCGGCCGTGATTTGCATCCCGTCGCCGGAATCGCCTGCAAAGCGGATCGTGGCGCTGGGGAGGGGGCTGACCTGTTTGTGGTTGGTGGACATTTCTGACAAGCGGCCCGAGGGGCGGGAATCCTGGATAGAGGCGGTATTGAATTATGTCTTCGGTTCAGAGACGGACAATTCGCAGCGGGAGGTCCCGCGAGCGTGCAAGCAGCGGCAGGTCACGTTGCAAGTATCGTCGTGCATGCAAGATGCTGGCGCTACGGCCATTGCCGATTATGCCAATTGCGCTAAGCCCCTTCTCGCTGGACGGTTTTGTGGTGGGGAGCGGGTGGGAGGGTATATACAGTCTTGGGAAAATGTTCGACCAGGTAACGGAGAATGCCGGAAACCTTAAGCACCCCTGTAACACGACCCTGGGCGTCTATTACTGGCAGCCTCCGGAAGCCCCCCGCCGCCATCAGGCCGATGGCTTTTCCGACCGTGTCATCGGTCCGGAGGGTTACCGGATCGCGGACCATGACCGCGGCCACTTGCTGATCGAGGTCGGCCCGATTGGCCAAGAGGCGCAGGGCGTCGCGCTCGGTAAAGATGCCCAACAGCTTGGTATCGCGACAAACCATCGCAGCGCCGGTTGCCCCCTGCTTTAGGACGCGCATGACGTGCCGCACGGTGTCCTCCGGAGCCACGCACAGCGGCCGGGCCGGGTGCGCCTGCTCGACGGTTTCCGTCTCAAGATGGAGCTGAAAGTCCACGGCCATGCTGTCCATCGCGAGAGAGCAAGGAGCTTTCTTTTGCCCCTTCAGCAGGGACCATCACCATTGGGACGGGTTTCCTGCTAGCGGCAAGAAGCTCGCCGTCAAAGTGCCACGAGGTCCAGTGTCCTTCCCTTGGTGTCCCGGCAAATCCCTCTCGCTGTACCTAACCCAAAGCCTACCAAGGGGGCGCAGGGGCGACAAGGACTTCGCCCAGCCGGCATTTGGCGAATTTTCGATTGAAGAGCGGCAACGAATTCCACTGGCGGGAGACATATCGTGCGATGGCGACCCGCGGAGTACGAAATGCCGGTCAATCCGCGCGGCGAGAGCGGCATGACAATTGCTTTGTGTTGCGACCGTCGCCGTCAAATAGCGAAAAGTCACGCAAAATCCACACTTTGAAGCCCCTCGGAACCAGTTCCCAGTTGCAAAACATTCCCGGCAGATTGGAAAGATTGCAATCTGCCGCGTCGCGGCACTCGTCGGCGGCGAAAAAATTACCGGAGCAGGAAGCTATGCACGTCCATCAGTATCGCCTCCACCCCGATTGGCTCGCGCGGGTGGAGATGTTCCGCCAATTTGCCTCGCGCTCCCCCGAGCCGGAAGCAGAGGCTGGTTACCGCGAATCGATGCCTCCCTTACCCGCCACGCGCCGCTGGCCGCTACCCAAAGTCTCCAATCGGCACCGGTCCACTTTCTCCCCCCGCCCGCGTTGAGCATTGCCTGCTTGCAGGCAAACCATTCGCAACCAGGCCAAGCGCGGTCGCCTGTAGCGACTGCCCGAATTCTTGGACAAAGTGCCGCGGGGCCAACCGATCCAGGTCGTCACGCCTGGAACCAACGATAAGCGGCGCGTAGCCGGCTCTCTGGAATAGAGACGGGCAGCGAATACTGCCCGTATCCCATTTCCTTGCGACCTCAGATCGCTGGCTTCTCTCGACGATGCCGCTAGGCAGCCGCTGCGATCGCCAGACCAACCGCGCCCAGGCCCCACGCAAGCAGCGGACCTGGCTCGGGGGTGAGGCTTGTCACCGTGGAGGACGGGCTGATGGCGAGTCCAGTAATGCCCACGTTGGCACCCGACAACACGATCTGCGACGACAGCGAAAACGACCCCGTGGGATTTGATGCGGCGCCTGTTTGCAGGGCATCCGCAGTAGAGCCCACATCGAGTGGCAGGCTGGAGGTCACGGAACCATTCACAGTCGTGTTGTTTGAATGGTTCCCGTGGCACCTGCTCCGCCTCCCGTGGCGCCGATGTAGGAGGAGACTCCCAAAAACGCTCCGAACGGCCGGGTGAACAGCAGCAGGCTGGACGCGTTCACCGCATCCAGGTCGGCCCCGAACACCTGGCCGGCTCCGAGGCCGGATACGTTTTTGATGAGGTCGGTGACCATCTCCTGCTCGCGCAGTTCAACGAGCGCCAAGCGGCCGTGACTCCCGATGCAGAGCAGGCCGCTGCCATTCTCAAAGCGGCCCACGACCAGCGCCAGTCGCTGGCCAGCCAGGCGCAGGCACAGATAGGCGACGTAGCGGCGCTCACCAGTTTCCTCCTCAGGCAAGGGGAACGCAGCGACGCAGGCGTGTGGCTCGATCGTCTGGAGAACGGCGTCAAGGCTCATGCCAACAACGACCCCCGGGCCATCGCTCTGTTGATTGAACTTCGCACGACCCACGGCACGCTCAAGCAGTGCGAGCCCTGGATCGGCCGATTGGAGGCAATCGATCGCGATCCGATTCGGCCGCTGATCGCCAGGGGTCCGCTACCTGGCGGCACTGGGACAGACGAACGCACACGAATCGCCCGCGCCATCGGCGACCTCTATCTGGCGATCAATTTCCTGCAAGGAGCCGAGCGGTGGTACCGCATCGCGGTCCGCGAAGACAAACAGCAGTTTCCGATTCTGGCCCACACGCTGATGCGACAAGGTCGCGCGCGGGAGGCAATCGCCCTGTGCCAGACTGCAACGGAGTTCGATTCCACGAGCCGACCCGCCGCGGCCCGCAAGTCCTTGGACGCGATATCGACCACGTCCGGTTGGGCCAAGATCGCTCGGCCGGAAAAAAAGGCGACAAATAAACACGCGAAGAGGAGACACTGAGATTTCAGGCACATGTCTGGATACCCTGACTGGCCAATTGCCACTGTCCCCTCGGGCCCAGCGGCTGCAACTTACCTTTTACCACCGCAGTGAATTGGCTTGCATAAAGCAATTCCCACTATGGTGCAAGTCGCCGGCGAAATGCTCATGGGGTACAGGCCGAACGCCAGGCCGGCAAGTGCGGCCAGCCCTGCTAACGACACCGGGCGCGGCTGTTCGAGTTCATGAGCCCAAAACGCCACTATCCCACATAATAGAGCTTGGTTGGCTGTTTGGACCGGCGGAACGAGCCAAGCCAGCCTTCGGCGGAGAGCTGTTTCTTGTTGATTGCGATTGGGATTCAGCCCGGCCACAATTAGGGTCATGTCTGACGTTACCCGCATTCTCTCGAAGATTGATTCCGGCGACCCATCGGCGGCTAATCAACTGCTGCCGCTAGTCTATGACGAGTTGCGGAAGCTCGCGGCAGCAAAACTGGCCCATGAAAAGCCCGGGCAAACTCTCCAGGCGACGGCACTGGTCCACGAGGCGTATTTGCGGCTGGCGGGAGGCGCGCCAGGCCAGTCGTTCAATAGCCGCGGACATTTCTTCGGCGCCGCCGCGGAGGCCATGCGGCGAATCCTGGTGGAACAGGCCCGCAGGAAGCAAAGCCAGCGGCGCGGGGCGGGAATGAAGCCGCAGTCGCTGGAGGAGATCGAAATTGAGGCGCCTCAGTCTTCGGTCGATCTGCTGGCTGTCAATGATGCGCTCGAACAATTCCAGAAAATCGACGCCGTCGCGGCGGAACTCGTGAAGCTGCGTTATTACTGCGGACTGACCATACCGCAGGCCGCCGAAGCTCTGGGGATTTCCACCTCAACGGCTGATCGATACTGGGCTTACGGCCGCGCGTGGCTGCACGCTGAATTGCAGGCCGACGACCCGAGCCAGATCCGCTAGAGAGATTTTCGCACCACTTGGAATTTTTCTGAGGTGCGTTGTTATCGCTGTACGCACTGTCTTACGGAGGCAAGCCGGATGACCGATCAGGCCCAAGCTGAAAGAGAAATTTTCCTAAGCGCGCTGGAGCAGAGGCCAGCCGAGCGGGAAGCGTACGTCCGCCAGGCCTGCCGTGACCAGCCGGAATTACTCTACCGCGTGCAGAAGCTGATTGCCGCATTGGATCAGCCCGCCGGGCCGCTCGATTTGGCGCCGCCCGGACTGGTCGTTCCGTCCACCGGCGACATGCATCCGGCGGAGGTTCCGGGGACGCAGATTGGTCCCTATAAGCTGCTCGAGCAGATCGGCGAAGGAGGCTTTGGTGTTGTGTTTATGGCCGAGCAACTCGAGCCGCTGCGGCGCAAAGTGGCGCTCAAGGTGCTCAAGCCCGGAATGGACACGCGGCAAGTGATTGCCCGCTTCGAGGCCGAGCACCAGGCGCTGGCTCTCATGGATCATCCCCACATCGCCAAGGTGCTGGATGTGGGCGCAACGGAATCCGGCCGGCCGTTTTTCGTCATGGAGCTCGTCCGCGGCATTCCCATCACCGACTACTGCGAGCGGGACCAGGTGCCGCTCCCGGATCGGCTGAGATTGTTCGTCTCGGTCTGCCGCGCCGTGCAGCATGCCCATCAAAGGGGAATCATCCACCGCGACCTCAAGCCGTCGAACGTGCTGGTCACCATGCACGACGGGACGCCGGTCGCCAAGGTGATCGACTTTGGCATCGCCAAAGCGCTCGGGCAACAGCTAACGGAACGGACGCTGTTCACGAACTTCGCTCAGATGATGGGCACGCCGATGTACATGAGCCCTGAGCAGGCGGCGCTCAGCGGCCTGGACATCGACACGCGGACGGACGTCTACTCGCTGGGCGTCCTGCTCTATGAGCTGTTGACTGGCACCACGCCTTTTGAGAAGGCAAGGCTGCATTCGGCGGACTTCGATGAGATGCGCCGCATGATTCGAGAGGACGAGCCGCCCAGGCCCAGCGCTCGAGTCAGCACGCTGGGGCAAGACGTGGCCACCAATCCGGCGAACCGCCGGCCAATTTCCCCTCGGCTAACTCATGCACTACGAGGCGAGCTGGATTGGGTGGTGATGAAATGTCTGCGCAAGGACCGCACGCAGCGGTATGAATCGGCAAGCGCGCTGGCGGCCGATTTGGAGCGGCATCTGGCGGGCCAGCCAATCGAGGCGCGTCCGCCGACAATCTCTTATCGATTCTGGTCGTTCGCTCGCCGCAACAAGATTGCCATCACCACCATAGGGCTTGTAGCCGCGGCGCTGCTGCTGGGCATTGCCGTCAGCACCTCGCAGGCTTATCGCGCCACGGCGGCCGAGCGGCAGTCGCGAAAGGCCCTCTCCGGTGAAAAGCAGGCTGGGCGGGTTGCCGTGGCGGCCAGGGAACGGGCCGAAAAGAATTTCCAAAAGGCCAGACAAGCCGTAGACCGTTATTTCACTCTGGTCAGTCAGAGCGATTTGCTGGACGAACCGGGGCTGCAACCCTTGCGCAGAGATTTGCTCGAAGCGGCGCTGGGCTACTATCAGGAATTTTTGGCGGAGCGTGCCGGCGACAGCGGGCTGAAAGTCGAATTGGCGGCCGCCTACTTTCGCGCCGGGCAGGTCTGTCATCTGATCGATCGCAACGACGACGCGATCGCCCACCTGCAAAACAGCCTGCGCCTGGTCGAGGAGCTTCTCGGCGATCAGCGAAATGCCGCCGCCCTGGAGCAACAATTGGCTGGCCTTCATCAGGCGGGGCGCACGCTGCATGGGGGGACCCGTCCCCCTTCCGATCCGCTGGCGGCACTCGACACGCTCAAGCGAGCCGCCGCAGTCTGGGAGCGGCTGTCGCGTGAGCATCCACTGGTCGTCGGCTTCCAGAGTGATCTGGCCGGCTTTCATGTGCTCACGGGGGACCTGGAGCGCACGCTAGGCCAGCGGAGCAAAGCGATTCAGTCGTACGAGCGAGCCACGCAAATCCTGGAAAACCTGGTTCGCGATCATCCGCGCATCGCCAACTACCGGGCCGACCTGGCGAGCTGCCACGAAGTGCTCGGCTTGATCGCCAGGCTGCAAGGACGAGTCGCTGACTCCGAAAGGGCCCTCCAGCGTTCCTTGATGCTGCGCGAAGGGCTGGTGAGCGAGTTTCCCGGCCGACCGGGGTTAAGATTGGAGCTGGCCACTGCCTGCCGCGAATTGGCAACGGAAGTGTATGCCGATCAGCCACGGCTCGCGCTGCCCCACTTGGATAAGGCGCTCGACGTCTTGCGGCGGCTTACCGCCGATTACCCTGGAATTCCCGCCTACGAAGAGCAGCTCGCGCTCGTGCAAATGCACCTTGCCGAATTGCAGTGGCACGATGGCCCAAGCCAAAGCGCCGAGAATGCGTCGCGAGAAGCTCTGGCAATTCTCGAGCGGTTGACCGCGCGGTTTCCTCTCTCGCCGCATTATCGCGAGCGGCTCGTGGAGTATTATCGCGAACTGCATCCGCGACTTGCCGCGTCCCGTCGCGCCGCTGAAGCCCAGCACATTTACGAGCGGATGATCGCGGTGCAAAAGAGCCTGGCGGCCGAGTTCACGGATCATGCGCGATACCAGGAACAGCTCGCCTGGATGCTTGTCATCTGCCCGTACGAGCCTCTGCGCGATGCGGAGCTGGCCGTGACAGCGGCCCAGCGGGGCGTCGAGTTACAGCCGGCAAGCGGCAACTATTGGCGCACGCTGGGGGGCGCTTACTACCGTGCTGCAGCGGCGGCAAAAGAAAAAGCAGATTGGCATCCGGCGATCGAAGCGCTGGAAAGGTCGCTGGAGCTGCGACCGGGGCCCAAGGGGGCCAATCGGCTGCTGCTCGCCATGAGCCTGTGGCAGCAAGCGTCAAGCAGAGCAGTCGATGCGGCGCAGCCGCAGGCATCGAAGGCGGAGCAGCGAGAGCGGGCAGTGCAGCTTTTTCGCGATGCGGCAGAGTGGATCGAGCGAAACGACCCGGCGGGGGAGAGCACCCGTTTGTTGATGACGGAAGCCGCAGCGCTTATCGATATGGAGCGAACGAATGACTGAAGGCTAATGAACGCCCAACACAAAAACAGCAGCCGGTGAGCCAAAGTCGCCAAACCCGTGCTCACCGGCCGCATTTGGGCCGCGGACCACTTTGCGAGCGGTCGCGGGCGGCGTTTTTGCGCGCCCGGGCGCGGCAATTTGCATTTTACTCAACCAGGCCATCCACCACATCCCTAGTTGTCTCGTCGAGGCGCCAGCATGTTCATTTCATCACGCCGCCGATCTGCCCCCTCGTCCTTAAACCGCTGCCGTCGGCAGGTGTTCTTAAGCCGCGTTGCGTCGCGCTACTTCCCACTGCGTCTCGAGACGCTCGAGCCGCGGCTGGCGCTCGACGGGGCTTCGCTCGTGCAGGACTTTTTCCCCGGACCCGACAGCTCGCATCCCTTCATCTTGGGCAGCCTGGGGGACACGGTTTTCTTCTCCGCTGGCAATTCCGATGGCACTCGGTCGCTATGGACTATTAGCGGCTCTCAGAATGCGACGCTGCTAGCCAACAACGAAGCCAGCGGCGCGGGATTCGAGCTGGATGGGAAGCTCTATTTCAGCGCCAGCGACGGTGAGCACGGATTCGAACTCTGGCGGACCGACGGGACCGAGTTCGGCACACAGATGGTCAAGGACATCCGTCAGGGCTCGTTCTCGTCCTTCCCGGGACAGGAATTTGCCGTACTTGATGGCGAGCTTTATTTCACGGCTTTCCACAATGATTACGGCGCGGAGCTGTGGAAGACCGACGGTACCGAGGACGGAACTACCTTGGTCAAAGACATCCTTCCGGGCACGGCTGGCTCCGAACCGCGGGAAATTGTGGCCGCCGGCGGCCTGGTCTTCTTTACTGCCAACGACGGCACAAGCGGTCGCGAGGTGTGGAGAAGCGACGGGACCGAGGCCGGAACGACGCTCACCAGGGACGTATTTCCCGGCGGCGGCAACAGCTTCCGGCCGGAGGAGCTGACCGCACTGGGCAATGTGATTTATTTTCGCCACGGCAACTTGTCCACGGGAGAGGAGTTGTGGAGAAGTAACGGTACAGAAGCCGGAACGGAAATCGTCCGAGATATTTACCCAGGGCAGACATGCCGACCCGCGTTCTGCTTCTCCAATCACTCGCGCCCAGACGAAATCACGGCGATTGGCGATCTGCTGTACTTCTCCGCCGACTCAGCAACTGGCCGCGAGCTATACACGAGCGACGGCACATTCGATGGGACGGTGCTGGTGAAGGACATTTATCCGGGAACGGATGGCATCGAGCCGTACCGCTCGAATCCCTCGGATTTCACGCCACTGGGCGACTCGGTCTATTTCTTCATCGAACATTTCGATGAATTCGGACAAAGCGAGCTGTGGAAGACCGACGGGACCGAAGCCGGGACGATGCGCGTCAAAGACCTCAATCCGCTGGAGAGTGCCAATGCTTTTCGCCTGACCGCGATTGGCCAGTCGCTGTACTTCGTGGCCTGCGGGGACGTTACCGGTGGAGACGACGGCGGCACTCCGACCAACTGCGAGCCGTGGATCAGCGATGGGACCGAGGCTGGGACCGGCATTCTGCATGACATCCGCCCCGGCCTGGAAAGTTCCTTCCCGCAAGGGGATTTCGTCGCCGGCAAAGGAACGGTCTTTTTCAATGCCGATGACGGCGAGCATGGAGCTGAGCTGTGGCGAACCGGATTGACGCAGTCAACCGGCGCCGACCTGGAAGTATCGATTGGCGACTCGCCCGACCCGGTCAGCATTGGGCAACTGCTGACCTATACGATCACGGTTACGAATCACGGACCGGATGACGCGACGGACGTGGCAGTCGCAGTCAACGTGCCGGACAGCGCCGACTTTAGCGGAGTCGTGGAACCGCTCGGCGCGATTCCAGCGAACCAGTCCCGCTCCTTCGAGATTCAGCTTACGCCAACGACCGAAGGGACGTTGACCGCCTTGGCCAGCGTCAGCGGCGGCGAGATCGATCCCCACACGGGCAACAACAGCGATTCCGAAAGTACGCTCGTGAGACAGCCTCTATCGCCGATCACGTTTGCGCTGGCCAGTGCAACCTACGAGGTTTCCGAAAGTCAGCTCGAAGCCGTCATTACAGTCACACGTTCCGGGCCGCTCGACGCCGGCGCCGCCAGCATCGACTTCACCACCGTCAACGGCACTGCCGGGGCCCGCAGCATTCGCGCGGGACTCGCGCGCCTGGAAGACTACACCACTACCTCCGGTACGCTCGTCTTCCGTCGCGGTCAGACCTCGCGCGAGATCAGAATCCCCATCCGCGACGACGCGGCTATTGAAGGAGATGAAACTTTCCAGGTCGTACTCAGTAACCCGTCGGCAAATGCCGAGCTGGGCGCGATTGTCTCCACCGTCATCACGCTCCACGACAATGATCCCAGCATCTCTTTCCTGGCAAGTTCCTCGGATCGGGCAGAGGTGGGTGGCCGCGGCATCATCTCGCCGATTGCCGTCGTCCTGAGTAATCCGGTCATCAACCGTTCCGTTACTGTGGGCTACGCTGTCGTCGGCGGCACGGCCACGCCCGGTCAGGATTTCCGGCCGCAAACTGGCACCATCACCTTTCGACCGAGGGAAACCAGAAAGTCGATTCCGCTTGAAATCGTGCACGATACGCTGTTCGAAGGAAACGAGACCGTGGTCTTTGAGCTGACCAATGCGGTCAATGCGTTTTTAGGCGAGAAGATCCGCCATCGAATTTCGATCGTCGACAACGATCCCCAGCCGCCGCCGGTTGATCCCGGTTCGACCACTGCCACCGCGCTGGCCATCGATCTGAAAACCCTGCCGCGGCAGAGCTATCAGCAGTTCATCTCCGCTGCTGATGTGGATACGTTCATGGTCAAGCTGGCCGGCGGAGAACGCCTGGCGCTGGACGTCGATCCCGCAGGTCTGGGCGCGCTCCTTCCTTCCAGCAAGCTAGTCATCCGCGACGAGAACGGGTCTGTCGTCACCACGGTCGGCGCTTCAGCCGAACCTGACACTGGCCGCGTGACAAATAATGCGGCCCAGCTCTTCCAGGCGGATGCCGACGGGGGGACGTATTACGTCCAGCTCACTACGACGGCCACTGGCCGCGGCTTTGGTTACTCGCTGGGGTTCCACCGCATCGGGGTCGCGGACGAAGTGCCGGATCCCAAGCTGCTCAATGTGTCCGGTCCGATGTACGCCTGGTTCGACGGCGATAAAACAGTCGGCATTACGGGACCGACGGGCTACGGCTTCACCCTGGTAGCCAATGAGGGGAGCAACTGGGAACAGCAAGTCAATGTCGTGCCGCACACGGCACTGCGCTCGCAAACGATGACGCTGAACGTCGGTAGTCGGTTCACGCTCACAAGTCCACAAGGCGTCGCATTGCCGCTGATCGCTAACGAGGCGATCACGATCAGTACGAAGTTGCAGCGCTGGGGGGACGTGTTTGGCGTTGTGACGACGTCGGCAATCAATTTCCCGGTTTCGCTGAGCATCACTCCGATCAATGACGTCCTGGCCGAGGTGTTTGGCTCGGAGGTCGTCGCGCTGGGCGCCCTCACCGGCCAGTGGCGGATCAGCCTGGGGGGCAAGACCCGCTTCCGCTTTGGCCGCAACGAGACTGCGCCAGTGGAGCAGATGCTGGCCGGAGTGCCGTATCTGCGGCACATCGGCAGCCTCAGCGCCCTGACGGCGCAAGTCGGCGAGTTCACGCTGGGAGACGCGCCGACGACCGGCACTGAGCCTATCGATTGGATTTTCGATCCGGCCGATCCCATGCTCTACATCCGCATCGACAAGGAGCTCGGTGCTGCGAAGAACCCCGGCCTTGCCATTTCGAAGCACGGGCTGCTGGAGTACAGGCCGAGTGAGGAACCAAACCCCGAAATCGATGCCGGCTTGACCGAAATCTTCGGGCACGTCTTCCTGGTCGGCAAGGTGAAATTCAAGCTCGGCCCCGCACCGATGGAGGTTCAGGCGGCCAACGTGTTCAACCTCGATGCCGACCGGGACGGCCAATTCCTGGCCGGACTGGCGACGGCCGACGACCTGCGCGACATCATCACCGGGGACTTCTCGCAATTCCGCGACATTCTCCATGACGTTCAGTTCGGGGCCAATGGACGGCTCGACATGGTTCTGGACCTCAAGGCCACGGAACTGCCGTTCGGTCTGGCCAACACGTCCGTGGTGGTCAACGGACTGGATGAGACGATCTGGGTGCGCGCCGAGCAGGAAAATCCGCTGGCCGGAACGCCGCTGGCAGACGCGTTCGCATCGGTGACCGGAGCCTTTGAGGGAATGGTCAATTGGGACGGCGATTTCCTGTTTGCGACGACCGTTGACTACGGACTTTTTGGCGCCCACTTGATCTTCGACTTGCTCATTACCAACGACGGAATTGCGGCGCAGGTCGCCGGACGGATCGAATGGATCGTGAATATCGACTACCTGGCCGGCACGGTCAGCGGCAAGGCGATCGCGGAAATCTCCGGGCGCGTCGAGATCGATTTCGACGATTTGGGCCATCCCCACTTTAGCGGCTCGATCACCTCCCACGGAAAATTGACGGCGAGAATCGCCGGCGACAATCGGACGCTGTTCTCCGGGAGCATCGACGCCGCCGTACGCAAAAGCGGCTTCCGTTTCAAGTTCCCGCGCGGAGTTGGGAGCATCGACCTGGATGTTTTTGTCTAACAGCGGCTTGGTGCAGGGATCGAGCCTGCGCCGCTGGCGTCCTCGTCTTTCCTCTCCCCTCTCCCAGGCGCCGCTGTCCGCACGCCTCAAACCCATCGCCGTCGACCTGCCCGGTGCGCATAATGAATTCCAACATGCAGAACGGTTAGAATTCACCCTGAGACGGCCGCGATCGCCTGAACTCGTTTTGACCTTAGCAAGTGAAGCGGACGTGAGATCTACCGCGAAATCACGGATGCATGGAACGCGATCGAGCGGCACGCGCGGCCGGCACATGAACCCAAGTAGAACGGCACTGGTGGTCTAGCGTAATGCGATGGCTCATGGAGATTCGAAATCGGCCGAAGTTTGGTGCCTCACCACACCTTACCGTCTGGTCAATCCTCGTCTTCACTCTGATTGTCTGTCGGGCCGCGCTTGGTGTTGAGACGCGGGTCGAAATCGCGCGGACCTTTACGGAGAACGTGCGGCCACTGCTGAAGAGCCACTGCTACGCTTGCCACGGCAAGGAGAAGCACGAGGCGAAGCTCAACCTCAGCAATTTTGACTCGGTCCAGGCAGTGGCCGAAAACCCGCAGCTCTGGCAGCTCGTGCGCCAGCGGCTGGAGGCGGAGGAAATGCCGCCGGAGGACGCCAAGACGAAGCTGTCGGCACAGCAGCGGCGGGCAATCATCGACTGGATCAAGGAGGCGCAGCAATTCGAGGCGGAACAAAATGCCGGTGATCCGGGACGAGTGCTCGCGCGACGACTCAGCAATGCCGAGTTTGACAACACGATCCGCGACTTGACGGGCGTCGATATCCGCCCCACGCGCGAGTTTCCGGTCGATCCGGCCAACCAGGCCGGTTTCGACAACTCGGGTGAGTCGCTGGCGATGTCGCCGGCGCACTTGCAAAAGTATCTGGCCGCTGCGCGGCTGGTTGCCGATCACGCCGTCCTCAAGCCGAAAGGCTTCGTTTTTGCGCCGCATCCGGCTGTAACCGAAACCGACCGCGACAAGTACTGCGTCCAGCGGATCATGGCGTTCTACGGCCGCCACAAGGTCGACTATGCCGATTATTTTCTGGCTGCCTGGCGCTATCGCCATCGCGAGCGGCTCGGCGAGGCGGAAATCGATATACGCGGCATTGCCGCCGCGTCGGGCCTCAGCCCCAAGTATTTGGAAACGATCTGGTCCGTGCTGAACGATCCGCTGCCGGAAGTCGGTCCGTTGGCGGAAGTGCGATCGCAGTGGCGCGAGCTGCCGGCTCCCATGGAATCGCCAGACGGGGCGGCGACGGTGGAAATGCTGGTCCGTGCTGGCTGCGAGCGACTGCGCGATCAGGTCATCAAGCTGCGGAAAGAACTGGCTGCCGAAGCGCCCAGGCTGCACGTTCACGGAATCTCCGACGGCAGCCAGCCGTTTGTCCTGTGGCACAATCGTCAATCCGCCGCACTGCACACGAAGTATTCCGGCGACCCGTTAGGGGACGAGAAGGTCGCCCTGGAGCGCTTCTGCCACGACTTCCCGCGGGCGTTTGTCGTCTCCGACCGCGGCCCCTATTTCGATCCGAAGCAAGCGGGAAAGGGCCGACTGCTGACGGCCGGTTTTCACCTGATGCAGGGCTATTTTCGCGACGATCAGCCGCTGTATGAACTGGTCTTGGGCAACAAGGAGCAGCAGGAACTCGACGCACTGTGGCGGGAGCTGAACTTCATCACCGAGGTTCCGCTGCGGCAGTACAAGGACTTCATCTTCTTCGAGCGAGCTGAGCCACCGCGACTGATGCGCGAGGCGGAGTTCGATTTTGCCCGCTCCGAAGATAAGGACGCGACGAGCCCGGAAAAGATCCACCGCCTGGCAGAACTGCACGTTGCCAAGGCCCGCCGCATCGACGCCAGTGCCGAGGCGGTGCAGGCGATCGAAGACTACTATGCCGCGATCGAAAAGGAGATCCGCTGGGTCGAGCGCGAGCGGCTGGCCGCGGAGCCGTCGCACGTCGAGGAGCTTGTGAGATTTGCCGAGCGGGCCTGGCGGCGACCGCTATCCAACTCCGAGC
The DNA here is from genome assembly GCA_035649415.1 of Pirellulaceae bacterium. Classification (GTDB taxonomy): domain Bacteria; phylum Planctomycetota; class Planctomycetia; order Pirellulales; family Pirellulaceae; genus DATKDU01. Next base: position 13,834 of record DASRJP010000434.1, read on the forward strand.
GCGAAGATCTCCGTGAATTTTACAAGGTGCTAAAGAACCGCGACAATCTGAGCCACGAGGAAGCCATTCGCGATTCGATAGCCGGCGTCCTTTTGTCACCCCATTTCTGCTACAGGCTTGTCCCCGCATCCCAAGGAGCCGGCTCGCAGCCACTTTCCGATTATGATCTGGCCAGCCGACTCAGCTACTTCTTTTGGTCGAGCCTGCCGGACGCGGAGTTGCTTGCGCATGCCGCCAAAGGAGACTTGCACCAGGGTGAAGTCCTGCTCGCACAGACGCGGCGCATGCTCCGCGATGAAAAGATCCGGGGACTGGCAAGCGAGTTCGGCGGCAATTGGCTCGACTTCCGCCGGTTTGAGGAGCACAACAGCGTCGATCGCGAGCGGTTTCCCGCGTTCACGCGGGAGCTTCGGCACTCGATGTTCGAAGAGCCCGTCCGGTTCCTCGTAGACGCGCTGCAAACAAACCGCGCAGTCCTCGATCTGCTCGAGGGAAACCACACCTTCGTCAATCCGCTCCTCGCACAGCACTACGGGATTCCTCTCCCTGACGGCACGCCGGCGGAATCGTGGGTTCGCATCGACGATGCGGGGAAATATGGCCGCGGGGGCCTGGTTCCGATGGCCGTGTTTCAGACCAAGAACTCGCCGGGGCTGCGGACAAGTCCCGTCAAGCGTGGCTACTGGGTCGTGCGCCGCCTGCTAGGGGAGCAGATTCCTCCGCCACCGCCGACGGTGCCCGAACTGCCAAGGGACGAGGCGAATCTCGGCGAGCTGTCGCTGCCGCAGCTTCTGGCCCGCCACCGCGCTGATAAGAATTGTGCGGGCTGCCATCAGCGGTTCGATTCAATCGGACTGGCTTTGGAAGGCTACGGACCGATCGGCGAGCGCCGCACTCACGATTTGGGCGGCCGGCCGGTCGAGGAGAGTGCCGCCTTCCCCGGCGGCAGACAAGGCGCCGGCCTGGCGGGCCTGCGCCAATATCTGCACGATGAGCGGCAAGCCGACTTTGTGGATAACTTCTGCCGCAAGCTGTCCGCTTATGCCCTGGGCCGCGGCCTGCTCTTATCGGACGAGAAGCTGATCGGTACGATGAAGACCAGGCTGGCGTCCGATAACTATGCAGTGCAAAGTGCGATTGAAACGATCGTCCTGAGCCGCCAGTTTCGGTTTCAGCGCGGTCGCGACGACGCCGCCAATCCGTAGGAGCAGCGCCATGTCATCCTCCGCCATCCGCTTCAGCCGCCGCACGCTCCTCTGCGGCGTTGGCGTATCCATGGGTCTGCCGTGGCTGGAGTCAGTCCCTGTTTGGGGCGGCGAGAGTGCGCCCCGGCCGCCGAAGCGCTTCGCGGCACTCTTCATGGGCAACGGCATCAGCCCAGGCCGCTGGTGGGCCAAGGGGGCTGGCGAGGAAATGGAGCTGAGCCAGAGCCTGGAACCGCTGGCTCCTTTCAAGACCCGGCTAAATGTGATTTCTGGCCTATTCAACAAGCAGGCCACAGGCGTGGGAATCCATCCGGGACAGACGGGCAACATCCTTTCCGGCGCGGCCTTGCAAAAAGGGGCGGTGCTCCGCGGGGGCATCAGCGTCGATCAGGTGCTGGCCAGGCATTTTGCGGACCGGACCGTGCAACCCAGCCTCGTCCTCGGTTGCGAGCAGCCGATCACCGGCTATCACGAGACAAACTTCTCGATGGCCTACAGCTCACACATCTCCTGGCACGACGAGAATTCCCCGGTGCCGATGGAAGTTTATCCTTCGCTGGCCTTCGATAGCCTGTTCGACAACCACGGCAGCCAGCGCGCCGTCAGCATTCTGGATCGCGTGCGCGAGCATGCCGCTTCGCTCTCGCGCGAGCTCAGCCAGGCGGACCAGCGAAAGCTCGACGAGTATCTGACGAGCGTCCGCGATGTGGAAAAGCAGATTGCCCGCACGCGGACCCATCAGGACCGCGCCGAGGCCAATGCCGCCGATCGTGGCCGGCCGGCAGTCAGCATGCCGCGCCCCGACAATGGCCTGCCGGAAGACATCCGCGAGCACATGCGGCTGATGTGCGATATCGTCGCCCTGGCGTTTCAGACGGATAAGACGCGCGTGGCCACGCTGCTCTTGTGCCGCGATTTGTCGGGACTCTTCTATCCGTTCCTCGACGTGCGGACGGCCCATCATCCCACGTCGCACAGCGACGAATCGGACGAGTATGAGCGGGTGACACGGTACTACGTCAGCCAACTCGCCTATCTGGCCGGCCGTCTGGCTGCGATGCCGGAAGGGGAGTCCACGGTTTTGGACAACTCCTGCCTCCTATTCCTCTCGAATATGTGGTCGGGGAGCCACCACGATTCAAGCAAGCTGCCAGTGGTCCTTGCCGGTGGGCTCGGCCGCACCATCCCCACCGGACGCGTCCTCGATTATCACGACCGCGGCGACGACTATCGCCGGCTTTGCAGCCTCTATCTGTCACTGCTCCAGCGGATGGATGCACCTGTCGATCAATTCGGCGACGCCACGACGCCACTCGCCGATCTTTAGTCCTGCCCCGTTGTCGGTGTCCGGCTCGCCCGCTCTTCACGATTCGATCAACATTCGCATCGGCTCCTCGATCTCCTCCTTCACGCGCCGCAAGAACGAGGCGGCATCTCTTCCATCGAGGATGCGATGGTCGTAGGTCAGGGCGACGTACATCATGGGGCGGATGACCACCTGGCCGCTGTGTGCCACCGGCCGCTCCTGAATGGCGTGCATGCCGAGCACGCCGCTTTGCGGCGGGTTGACGATGGGCGTGGAGAACAGGGACCCGTAAATGCCGCCATTGGTGATGGTGAAGGTTCCCCCTTCGAGCTCGTCCGGCTTGAGCTTGTTCTCTTGTGCCCGGTGAGCGAAGCCGTCGATCGCTTGTTCGATTTCCGCGAAGCTCATTCGCTCCGCGTGCCGCAACACCGGCACAACCAGGCCCCGCTCCGCGCCAATCGCGATGCCGATGTGATAGTAATTGCGGTAGACGATGTTCGTTCCTCGAATTTCGGCATTCACCGCCGGAAACTGCTTGAGGGCATCGATGACTCCCTTCACAAAGAACGACATGAAACCCAGCTTGATGCCGTAGCGATCCTGGAACTGGTCGCGATGATGTCGGCGGAGCTCGATGACGGCCGACATGTCGATCTCGTTGAAGGTGGTTAGCAGTGCGGCCTGTTGCTTGGCCTCGACCAGCCGCTGGGCGATCCGGCGGCGGATAAGGCTCATGGGCACGACTTCTTCCAAATTTGATGTGGCCGAATCAGGCACGAATCTATTCTCCGCAGGCTGCCCTCCGCTGGCCGCATCCGTCTGCTGCCGCTGCTCCACGTGCCGCAGGACATCCTCGCGACGCAACTTGTTTCCCGTGGCGGCGACATCCTCGGCGCGAACTCCCGCTTCGCGCAGCGCACGACGAGCGGACGGCGTGACGGCGGGCGAGGCTCTGTGGGATGTGGGCGAGGAGTCAGCGGCTTTGTGTCGGGGCTTGGAGTTCGCAGCCGCGGTCGATTCGTCCGCGGAAGATTCGGGCGACGTAGCGGGCGCCTCGGTCACGGCTCGTTCTTCCGCCTTTGCGGGCTTCGGTTTTTCAGCCGACCGACCATCTTGCTCGAATACCGCAATCGCCTGACCGATCGAGACGCTATCCCCTTCGTGCTTGAGGATTTTGGCCAGGACGCCGGCAGTCGGGGCAGGCAGCTCCATGGACGCTTTGTCGGTCTCCAATTCGACGACGTTCTCGT
>DASRJP010000435.1:0-2984 GCA_035649415.1 Pirellulaceae bacterium
CGACGACAGGCGTCCGCGAGTTGCGCGTTTAGTTTTGGGTCGGCTATGACGCGATCCAGCGAGTAGCCATCGCACACTTTGGCAAAGCACTCCATGAGCCCTTTTTCGTGGAGTTCCCACGAGGATGACGACTGCTGATTCGGTGCTACGAGGGCAAAACTTCTTGGATCCGCCTGTGCAGCCTTTTCAGCTTTATTCCCTCTCCGGACACGCGGTGCACCTAGTCGCCTCCCTTCGGCAGTGCTCGGGGCGCTGATCGTTGGCTCAGCCGCGCCTTCCAATTCATCGCCCACTCGAACACTTGCGAGACGAACGTTCCCACGATCTACGTATTCCTTGGAAAGCTCGAACCCGAGTTGTTTTCGCCCCAGCTTCTTGGCGACGGCCAATGTCGTTGCACTGCCGCTGAAGGGATCAAAAACAATCTCTCCTTCATTCGAACAAGTGCGAATGATTCTTCCTAAGACTTGCTCCGGCATCTGGCAGCCGTGAAAGCCAGCCCGTTCCTTGAACGTTCCGGCGACGCGCGGAAAGTACCACGTGTCTTCGTCCGGCGTGAAACAGTCCTGGAGGTCCTGCGGTCGAATGATGAACGTGTCGTCCTGCAATCGGCCGTTGGGATTCGCACGAGAATCGCCATATACCAGTTGACGGGCGGAATAGACGCGATTCCTCAGGTCCTTTTCACGAAACGTGAAGTGGCGCCAGTCCTTTACGAAGTAAAAGAGGTGCGCGTGCGACCGGCTGAACTTCCGCTCGCAATTCACTCCAAACGTGTAGTACCAGACCACCCAGCTTCGGCAATGAAAGCCAATCTCTTGCGAAGCGAGCTTGAGCTCCGCGGCATACTCGTCGCCGATTGCCAGCCAGAACGTGCCATCGGGCTTGAGAACGCGATGCACCGCGGCAATCCACTTGCGCGACCAGTTGAGATAGTGCTCGTGCTCCTTCGAGTCATCGTACACGTCGTACTCATAGCCGATATTGAAGGGCGGATCGGCGAACGCCAGATCGATGCAGCCCGCCGGCAATCCGTTCATTCCGGCGATGCAGTCCCCTTGGTGAATCTGATTGAGCATCCCTTCGAGCATGGCATCCTCCCGCGGCAATGCGCGGTATACAAAAGCGATCACCGGGCGAAGGAATGAGTATACCTACCCGACGCTGGAAGCGTAATTACCTCATTCCAAATTTGGCTCGTCCCCTGCAAGTTGTCATCCATACAACTGCCGCTGGATGGATCGCCTCCCGCCAGCCACAATAGAAGCCAGGAGGAAGATCGTGATGGTTCGACCGCTTTGGATTCTAATCGCCCCGGTCATGCTGCTTGTGCCGCTGCTGGCAGTTCCGTCGAGTGCCGACGATGCCGTGCTGTCGGCACTGGAGCAAGGTTACGCAAAGGATGTCCGGCCGCTGGTGGCGAAGTTTTGCGGCGACTGTCACGGCGATGATCTGGCGGAAGCGGAGATCAATCTCGTTGCTCTGAGCACCTTTGCCAACGTTCGCCGGCACGCGCCGACCTGGCAAAAGGTGGCCGAAATGCTCGCCAGCGGGCAAATGCCGCCAAAGGAAGCCGCTCAGCCAACCGACGACGAGCGGGCGAAGCTGCAAAGCTGGGTACAGAAGTTTCTCAAGGAGGAGGCGCGGCGCCGAGCGGGCGATCCGGGGCCGGTGGTCCTGCGGCGGCTGAGCAACGCCCAGTACACCTATGTCATCCGCGATCTGACCGGCGTCAATTCGCTGTCCCCCGCCCGTGAGTTTCCCGTGGATGGCGCGGCCGGAGAAGGGTTTACCAACACCGGCAGCGCCTTGGTCATGTCGCCGGCACTGATTACCAAGTATCTCGACGCGGCCAAGGACGTTTCTGCTCACATGGTCCTGCTGCCCGACGGCATTCGCTTCTCGCCAAGCACAACGCGCCGCGATTGGACCGAAGAAACCTTGGCCGAGATTCGCGGACTCTACGCCCGGTATAGCGATTCGCAAGGCGGGACGAAGGTCAACTTGCAGGGAATCGTCTTCGACACCAACGGTGGCGGGCGGCTGCCGCTGGAAAAATACTTTGCTGCAACACTCGCTGAGCGAGAGGCACTGACCCGCGGCGCGAAGACCATCGACGCGGTGGCTCGCGAGCGGGGCCTCAGTCCAAAGTACCTCGCCGGGTTGTGGAAGCTGCTGAACGCGGAGAATAACGGCGAGCCATCGCTGCTCGTCGATGGCATACGCTCCCGCTGGCGAAACGCGAAGACGGACGAGGCCCCAGCGCTGGCGGCCGACGTCATCCGCTGGCAGCAATCGCTGTGGAAGTTCAACAGCGTCGGCCACATCGGTAAAGTGGGGGGACCGAGATCGTGGATGGAAGAGATACAACCGATCGGGCCACGTCTCGACGTCCGGCTGAAGCTCGCTCCGGAGCCCGGCGCCGGCGAGGTGACTGTGTATTTCGTGGCGTCCGATGCCGGCGATGGCCGAGAGCACGACTTTGTCGTCTGGCAACAACCGCGGCTGGTCGCGCCCGGCCGGCCCGATCTGCTCCTGCGCGACGTACGCCGCGTCGCTGGCGAATTGACTGCCGCGCGGCAGAGGCTTTTTGCCAATGCCGCCCGTTGTCTCGCAGCCGCGGCGGAAGCCGGCCAATCACCCGCGCGAGTCGATGTTAAGGCCCTCGCCGAAAAGTACGGCGTCGAGCATGACGTGCTGGGCGCCTGGATGACCTACCTGGGCATCGGCAGCGGGCAGTCGCTGCGGCTTGAAGGGCACTACACCAACCCACTCGAAAAGATCGCGGGCTACGAATTCGTCCAGGGGTGGGGGAGCCACGACACGCCGCTCTTGGTGGCCAACTCGTCCGACCAGCACGTGCGGATTCCCGGCAACATGCTGCCGCACAGCGTGGCGATGCATCCGTCGCCGACGCGCAATGCGGCTGTCGGCTGGCAAAGTCCGATGGCCGGCGACCTGAACATCACCGCGGTCGTCCAGCA
>DASRJP010000436.1:0-26049 GCA_035649415.1 Pirellulaceae bacterium
GTCGCCCGGTAGGGCGAATCGGCCGGGAGCGCGGCCAGCAGCCGCTGGTGCGCTGCATGCGCATTGTGATAGGGGAGCGTTGGAAAGATGTGATGCAGCGCGTGGAACCGCAGCCCCACGGGGCAGAACAGAACCGCCAGCGGACCGCTGCTGTCGATCGTCACCGTGTCCAGCATCTGCTCGACTAGCGAAAAATGCCGGCCGACGCTCTGCCAACGATGGGCCACGGCCGTCCGCACGGCATTGATGGAGACGACCATTGCACCAGTGGCATAACCCTGGATCAGGAATGGGTAGGGCCACTGGCCGACGCCGACGATGGCCACAACGATACCCAGGCACCAGAGAAACACGAGCAGCTCTTGCAGGTGGATCACCCGCCGCTCGTAGGCCGTGGGGAGCGGCCGCAGATACATCGGATCGACAACGAGCGAGGAGGCCCGCTGGTGGACCCACTTGCGCAGCGGTGGGCTCAGCCAGGTCAGCGGCGTGAGGATCAGAAAGCGAAAGGCGGCCAGCGGCGGCAATAGCAGTCCCTGGGCGAAGTACAGCACTGCATACCAGGGATTGAGCCGCGTCAGGGCGAAGTACTCTCCGTCCTCGGGCGTACCATACGATCGCCGGCGATGGTGATCGAGGTGCGTGGCATACGTGAACGACGGGGTGAGCAGTGGAATGCCGCAGAGCAGGTTCCACACGACCCGGAACAGGCGGAAATTGTGCTGTGGCAGATGCACAACCTCGTGGATGAACATCACGGCGCGGTAATACAAAAAACAGGAAGCCAGAAAGGGGACGGCCAGCGAGGTCAACACGATCCAGGCAGGCGCAGCGCCGTCAAGCACACGCGGCAGCAGGCGCACCAGCGCAAAGCAAAGATGACCAAGCAGTACCGTCGCCAGAAAGTCGGCCCAGTAGATCACCGGATTGGGAACGAGCAAGTCGGCCACCAGCCGCCGGGCCTGCGGCAGCGAGAACTCGGGCTGGCCGCTGGGAGACTGGTTCGAGTTGTCCATCGTGGAAGCTCGGTGGCCGCTAGTGTTGGCAAACTGGACCGACAATTGCCCGTGTGGTTCAATACGCATCGCGTCCCGCCGATTGTCTCCTGGAGCGATCTTCGATGCCAGAGAAACTCATGCCTCCTGCCACGTCATGTCGCTTCTTTCCCTGCGACTGCCCGATCCTTCTGGCGGTCGTAGCCCTCTTTATGGCCAGCGGCACGGCTGCCGAGCCGCCTCAACCAGAGCCGAGCAAGATCGGGACTGAGTTCATTTACGAGAACGCGCCCTTTCCCGAGTGCCATGCTTCGACGCTGGCGGAGACGAAGGACGGTCTGATCGTCGCCTGGTTCGGCGGCACCGAGGAAAAAAATCCCGATGTGGGGATCTGGGCCGCGCGGCGGACCAACAACGGCTGGACGAAACCGGTCGAAGTCGCCAACGGCGTGCAGGCGGACGGCAAGCGACATCCGTGCTGGAACCCGGTGCTCTTTCAAATGCCGTCCGGGCCGCTGGTGCTGTTTTACAAGGTCGGTCCCAGCCCGAGCACCTGGTGGGGAATGCGGATCGAATCGGCCGACGGCGGCAAAACCTGGTCCAAACCTGAGCGGCTGCCGGACGACTTCGCCGGGCCCATCAAGAACAAGCCGGTTTTGCTCGTGGACGGAACGCTGCTGTGCGGCTCGAGCACGGAGGATCGCGGCTGGCGGGTACACATGGAGTTCACCAAAGACGCGGGGAAAACCTGGCAGCGGAGTGATGTGCTGTGCGACGGCAAAACGGTTCAGGCGATACAGCCAACGATCCTGCTACATTCCGATGAACGACTGCAAATGCTCTGCCGGGCGCGCTCGGCGGGGCGAATTTTGTCCGCGTCGTCCGCAGACGCGGGCAAAACCTGGACCGAGCTGGCGCCGACCGAGTTGCCCAATCCGAACTCGGGAATCGACGGTGTGACCCTTGCCGACGGCCGGCACTTGCTGGTTTACAACCACACGCCGCGCGGCCGCAGTCCGCTCAACGTGGCGGTTTCCAAAGATGGCAAAACGTGGGAGGCGGCCGCGGTACTGGAAAGCGAGCCGGGAGAGTACTCGTACCCGGCGGTGATCCAGACCGCGGACGGCAAAGTCCACATCACGTACACCTGGAAGCGAAAAAAAATCCGCCACGTGACGCTGGATCCGGAAAAATTCGTGCTGCGGCAGATCGTGAATGGGAAGTGGCCGGGTGAGTGATCGGCTACAAACCATTCGAGTACGGAATATTTCTATTTGCGTTTCTTTTCAGTTGACTCTCAAAACCCGCGAATTTCTCATTGCGCGGAGTTTTCAATCCTTCGGGGCAGAACTTTTTCGCGCCGCCCGTGTTGGAGTTGAAGTGCGGACTGCGGCAACTCGTGTGGGGTAGCGCGCCAGGGCGCAGCAGGTCGGGGATTCTGTTCGTGCGCGCTGCGCCGATTTGTTGCCACCACGTCGCATCCGCGGAGGCATTCTCTTTCCAGCGCCGACAAATCGCCGGGACAGATGAGTCGGAACGGCTTTCCAAAACGGATCGGTCAGCGGCTGTGTGCCGCTGCTTTGGTCGCGGCCGCGATGGCCGGATGCTACTTCGCAGCCGCACCCGAGAAGAAAATCGCCGCGGAAAGGACTTACGGGGGCGACGCCTCGTTTGCCGCGCCGTACTGCATCGAGATCACGGGCAGCAAAAAGCGCTGGCACGTCCGCTATCCCGATTACTCCGGTCGTTTGCGGACCGGGGACGACCGCGTGCTCAGTGTGCGGAACATTCACGTGCCGCTCAATACACGGGTCGTCTTTATCCTCAAGAGTGCCGACTACGTCTACACGTTTGCAATTCCGGAATATGGCTTGAAGGAGATTGCCGTTCCCAATCTCAAGTTCGAGATGGAGTTTCAGTCTGACAAGGCGGGCAAATTCGACCTGATTGGCGAACCGCTGTGCGGCGATCCACACTCGGAGATTGTCGGCCACATCGTGGTCGATCCGCGCGATCGTTTTCTGGCCTGGCTGGAGCGCCGCTTGTAACGCATCCGATCCCGGGACCCCGCTCATGTTTTTCACCCGCTACGTCGTCCCGTGCCAATGCCACAAAGGCCTCATGATCCGGTTCATCCGCTGCGCGGTGCTGGCCGGACTGTCCTTGAGCCTGTGTGTTTCGTGCAGCCGCCAGCAAGCTCCCGGCGGCGCCTCAGCGGCAAAAAGCGGCGATGCGTCGAGCACTGCCGCAGACGAGGAAGAAGATGGCTTTGAAGATTCCCGGCCGAAATCGGCGGGCCCGCGGCCGCCGATCCTGTTTGCCGCTCCGAATTTCGCGCTGACGGACCAGACCGGCAAGTCGTTCGGCACGCAGCAGCTTGCCGGCCGCGTGTGGATCGCCAACTTCATGTTCACCAATTGTGCCGCCACCTGCCCGCGCCAGGCGACGCGGCTGGTCGAGCTGCACGCTCACGCCCGCCGCTGGCCCGACTGGGACCGCCTGCGGCTGGTGAGCATCACCGTCGATCCCGAGCGCGACACCGCCAGCAAGCTGTACGAATACGCCCAGCAGCATCAGGCGGACCACGAGCGGTGGAAATTCCTCACGGGGGATCGCGGCGAGCTGGCGAAAATCAGCAAAGACGGTTTCAAGCTGCCAGCGTCCGGCGGGGCCGAACATTCATCCACGCCGATCACGCACAGCTCGCGGTTCATCCTGGTCGATTCGCAACTTCGCATTCGCGGATATTACGAGAGCCTGGACGATAAAGACTACGCCCGATTGCTGACCGACCTCCGGCTGGTGCTTTCCGAGGAAGCGCCCAAGGCGAACGGGCCGGTCTACGTCGGCAACCCTCACGAGGTATTCGATCCTCCGTGGCTGGAGTCCCGGCGCGCGGCGCAGCTTGCCACGAGCGATCAGATTTCGGTCGAGCACGATTTTCAGTTCACCGACCGACTCCCCGAGAGCGGCATTCGCTTCGTCAATCGGGCCGTGGCTGACGCCGCGCGGCACTTCAAGCGCAACCATTACGATCACGCCAACGGCATTGCGGCCGCCGACGTGGATGGAGACGGCAAGCACGACCTGTACTTCGTCAGTCAGGTGGGCGGCAACCAGTTGTGGCGGAATCTGGGGGGCGGCCGGTTTGAAAACATCACCGACGAGGCCGGGGTGGCCCTTGAGTCGCGCGTCGGCGTCACGGCTTCGTTTGCCGACATCGACAATGACGGCGACGAGGACCTGTTTGTCACGACGACGCGCCACGGCAACGTGCTGCTCGAGAACGACGGAAGCGGCCACTTTCGCGACATTACGGCGGCTTCCGGTCTGGAATACACAGGCCACAGTTCGAGCGCCGACTTCTTCGACTACGACCGCGATGGCCGGCTGGACCTCTTGCTGACGAACGTCGGCGTGTTCACCACCGACGAGGTCGGTTACAGCGACCCCGAGAAGCGCGAGCATCCGTACTACGTGGGGCTGCCGGAAGCCTTCGACGGACATTTGTTTCCCCACCGCTCGGAGGCCAGCAGCCTGTATCACAACGAGGGTGAGAACAAGTTTCGCGACGTGTCGCAGGAAGTGGGTTTCGTGCACGACGCCTGGTCGGGCGATGCGACGCCGCTGGACCTCAATGACGACGGGTGGATCGACCTGTACGTGCTCAACATGCAGGGGAACGACGAATACTACGAGAATGTTCAAGGACGTTTCCAACGGCGCAGCCAGCAGGCCTTTCCCGATTCGGTGTGGGGCGGAATGGGGGTCAAGTCGCTGGATTACAACAACGACGGGCAGATGGACTTGCTGGTGACCAACATGCACGCCGACATGTGGGAGCTGGAGAAAAACGTCAATGGGCCGCGGGAAAAGGAGAAGCTCGCGCCCGGCGTGATTCCCGAATCGTATTTGCAAAGCCGCCGGCCAGGGACGAACATCCTCGGCAATGCGCTCTATGAGAATCAGGGGGGCGGCAAGTTCCAGGACGTGTCGCTCGCGGTGAATGCGGAAAACTACTGGCCCTGGGGACCCAGCTCCGGCGACCTGAATGCCGACGGGTATCAAGACCTGTTCATCGCGTCCTGCATGAACTATCCGTTTCGCTATCACCCCAATTCGCTGCTGCTCAACGACCGCGGCAAGGCGTTTCGCGACGCGGAGTTCATCCTGGGCGTCGAACCTCGCCGCGACGGCAAGACCGCCGCGCCGTGGTTCGAACTCGATTGTTCCGGCGCAGATGCGAAGCACGAACTGGCCCAAGGGCGAATCGGACAAGTGGTCGTGTGCGCCGCCATCGGCTCGAGATCCGCGGTCATTTTCGATCTCGATCAGGACGGCGACCTGGATATCGTCACGAACGATTTCAATACGCCCCCCATGGTGCTCGTCAGCAACCTCAGCGAGCGCAAAGCAGACCTGCGGTACGTGACCATCCAGCTACGCGGCAGCCGATCGAACCGGGATGGCCTCGGGGCCAAAGTGCAGGTGAAAGCCGGCGGCCAGGTCTTCACGCAGGTGCATGACGGCCAATCTGGATACTTGTCGCAAAGCGCATTGCCGCTTTATTTCGGCCTCGGCGCTGCGCAGTCGATCGAAGAAATCTCGGTCCAGTGGCTGGGAGGCGAGCGGCAGGTGCTGACTGGCCCGATCGAGACCAATCGGCGTCTGGAGATCATGGAAGGAGAAGCCGCGGCGCGCTAGGGCGTTACCGCGCCCGCGACGACATCGTCGTCGGGAGCGTCGTGTACAGGTAATACGCCCGCGGCGTAGCAAGATCCTGAATCAGCGACAGGTCGATGCTCCCCGGCGCTTTAGCCCGGGATTGGATCAGCGACAGATCATCGAACATCGAGATCGGCCGCTTGAATCTGATCGCCTGGACCTCACTCTTGTTGAGCTTGGCCAATTCGACGGCCCGCTCCAGGGCATCCTCGAGAAAGCCAACCTTGTCGATCAAGCCGTTGGCCACGGCCTGGTCGGCCGTGAAGACTTCACCGGTGGCCAGCACGTCGAGTGCCGCGGGATCCTTGGCAAACTTGGGCCGCCCTTCCTGGACGATTTTCTTGAAGCGGGCGAACATCTCGTTGATGTTCTTCTGGATGATTTCCCGATGTTCCGGCGGAATCGGCTTGGTCATAGCCAGCATCTGCTTGCGCTCGTGCGTGACGATCGAGTCATCCTTGACGTCAAAACGGGCCAGCAGACCGCTGATGTCGTAGTGGGGCATGATCACCCCGATGCTGCCTGTAACGCACGTCGGCTCGGCAAAGATCGAGTTGTCCTGGTCTTCCACGGCCATCGAGACATAGTAACCGCCGCTGGCCGCCATCCCGCCCATGCTCACCACCATTGGCACTCCCTTTTCCTTTTTCAACTTCCGCAGGTGGTGCAGAATATAGTCGGCCCCGCTGACGACGCCGCCAGGCGAATCGACGCGCACGACAATCGCCCGCACGCTCTCGTCCTTGCGGACGCGCTGAATCTGCTTGAGGACGTAGCCATCTTCGTCGGCATCGCCGATGACCCCGTCGATCGTGATCACGGCGATCTTATATTCCCCTTCCTCCCAATTGGCGACGTTCTTCTCCTCGAGCCCGTCCGGATCGACGTAGCGCGCGACGTAGATCATCCCGCCCACGAGCAGCGCCAGAAGCGCGCCGCTGGTCAGAAACCCGAACCAGCCCAGCGCCAGCATGAGCAGTCCCATTCCGCTGGAGCGCTGGACGAGAATCACCTGGGACGGCGAACCCGAGGAGGACTGAGTGCCGCTACCTGCGGGCGGAAGGGCAAATTCGGACATGCCAAAGTTCCTTCATGGAAAACAAGCGGACAGTGGGGCGCATCCCATTTTAGTTGGTTTGGTAGGGGAAACAACGCGGATCGGACGGTCATCCTCGGCACGAAAGAGCCGGTGTTGCCTCGTTGGCACGTTGCGCGATAAGCTAGGCGATTCAGGGAAGCTTTGAGTCACGGAAGGTGGTTCTAAGGAGATTTGCCGTGTTTGTGTCGGCATCGACGGAGTGTTTTCACGATCTCCCCTTGGCCGGAGCGCTAGAGCGACTAGCCGATCTGGAGTTCACCGCGGTCGAGCTGACCATTTTTGAAGACAGCGGCCAGCTCAAGCCGACCGACGTTCTGGCCGACGTGGAATCGGCGGTGGCGCTGTGCCGCAACAGCCGGCGGCTGGACGTGGCGGCATTCGATGTGCGCATTGGGGCGGAAAAAGCAGCGCACTACGAGCAGTTCACCGCGATTTGCAAGATGGCCAAGGCGGCCAAGGTGGTTACGATCACGATCCCTTCGGCCGAGCGCGGCACGCCCTTCAACGAGGAGGTCGAGCACCTGCGGCGGCTGGTGGATATCGCCACGCTGGATGGCGTGCGTGTCGCACTCAAAGGGCAGATCGGCCGGCTCTCGGAAGATCCGGACACGGTCATGGTGCTGTGCGACAACGTCAAAGGTTTGGGACTCTCCCTCGACCCCAGCGTCTACATTTACGGCTCCCATCAGGGGCGGAGCATCGACAAGCTCCTCAAGTACGTCTACCACACGCACCTGCGGGACACGAGCAAAAAGGCGCTTCAGGTTCGCATCGGCCAGGGAGAAGTGGAATACGGTCGGTTGATTTCCCAGCTTCAAAAGATGCGCTACAACCGCGCCCTGTCGGTGAACATCACCGAAATGCCGGAAGTGGACCACGTTGGGGAACTGCGCAAAATGCGGCTGTTGCTGGAAAGCCTGCTGTAACATCCTCCGGCCAGCCGCCATGAATAATTGCGATGCACAGCGCCTCTAAATCCATAGGCACGCCCGACGACATGGATGGTATCGGCGGCTGGCAATGCTCAGACGGCGGACGGTTTTCGTTCACCGAAAAGTGTCAAGGGTCGAACAGCTTCCCTTAAAGTCCACCTGGGGTGGCAAGGTCGGGTCAGGAAGCCGGGCGGGGTCGGCGGCAAAGGTCGCCCAGGAAAGCAGTTTGGCCGCCCCTGACCCCATTTCCAGATTCAACATCTAAACCCCCATCCGCATTCAAGTTGTGCCTCTCGTAACACAGACCTATAATTTTGAAGAGATGCGTTGGGGAAGCCAGGAGTTCACCAGTGGGCGCAAAGCCCAGGATACTTTTTCTCTGCGGCAGGCGGGCCGGCAAAGAATTGCTACCGGCGGAAGCCGAACCATTCTTTGAGATCGTGCGCGTCACGTCACGGGCTCGCGCGCTGACGCTACTTCAGCGCGAAAAGTTCGACGCGATCTTCGTCTCCGCGGAGCATTTTGAGGAAGCGATCCGTTTCGGCCGGCTGCTGGAAAATAACCGCGTTCTGGAAGGCATGCCCGACGGTGTGGCAGTGGTCGATTCCGCTAGCACCGTGATCTGGACCAACGATCAGCTGCAGCGCTGGTCGCACCCGGGCAACATCGTGGGCGAGACTTTGTTTACCGCGCTGGGGGGACCCGAGATCGTCGGCGGCAGCGATGCCCCCTTCGCATCGGCACTCGCCATGCGGGCGCCGGCCAGTTCGACTCTCAAGACTCGCGAATCGGAATACTACAATCTGCACGCGGCGCCGCTGGCCGACCACGACGACCAGCCCAGCCACCTCGTCGTCACCATCCGCGACGTCACCAAGGAGACCGAGCAGCGGCAACGGCTGGACGCCATTCAAGCGGCGGGGCGGGAAATGGCGGAACTCACTGCCGAGCACGTCTTCAGCCTGTCGGTCGAGGACCGCAAGGAATTCCTCAAAGCGCGCATCCTGCAGTACATCCAGGAACTGCTCAAATTCGACGTCGTTGAAATCCGCCTGCTGGATCCCAAGACCGGCGAGCTGCGCCCGCTGCTTGAACATGGCATGGATCCCGAGGCTTCCCTGCGCGCCCTTTACGCCTCGCCCGAGCGCAACGGCGTCACGGGTTTCGTGGCGGCCACCGGCATCAGCTACCTGTGCGAAGACACGACCAAGGACAAACTCTACTTGCAAGGCGCACAGGGAGCCAAAAGCTCACTCACCGTCCCACTCGTCCTCGACCGCCAGACGATCGGCACGTTCAACGTCGAAAGCCCCAAGCTCAAAGGCTTCACCGATGAGGACGTGCTGTTCGTGGAAACCTTCTGCCGCGGCCTGGCCACGGCCCTCAACACGCTCGATCTGCTGGCGGCCCAGAAAACCAGCGCGGTCCAGATCAGCACCGAGGAGATCCACAGCAAAGTGGCCAAGCCGATCGACGAGATCGTGCGCGATGCGTTTAAGCTGGTGAAGAAGGAAATGCTGGTCGATCCCGAATCCCGCGAAACGCTCCAGCGGCTCATCGAAAACGCCAGCCACATCAAGGAAGTCATCCGCCAGTCGGCCCAGGAGTCGGAGCCAAGCCCGGCGGAGGTCAACGGCAAGCACAAGCTGGCTGGCCGGCGCGTGCTCGTCGTCGATCCGCAGGAGGAATTCCGCAAATCGGCCCATACGCTGCTGGAGCCGCATGGCTGCGAGGTGGTGGCGGTCGATAGCGGCGAGATAGCCGAGTGGCTCTACACGGTCAACGACCGCCAGCATCCCTACGACCTGGTGATGGCGGAGATGAAGCTGCCCGACATGACCGCCTTCGAGCTGCTCTGCAAGCTGAAGACCAAGACCCACAAGCAGCGGGTGCCGATGATTTTCACCAAGGATTTTTGCTACGACCCCGGCCACCAGCTCAAGAAAGCGGTCGAACAAGGGCACACCCCCAAGGCCTGCATCGTCAAGCCTTTCAATCCGCCCTACCTCTTGGAAGTGGTCGAGCACGTGCTGGACTGGTCGAGCGGGGGGAAGGCGTAGGCCGACCGATGAGACAATGGACCTCCCCGCCAGCCTGATCGCCTTCTGCGGCCACACCGCCATCTGCGTCTGGCTCTTCAACCGCCTGCACGCCATGCCCTGGCCGTGCCGCGTAATTCGCTTGCTCGAGCGGGCCATACTGCTGTTTGCGGCAGTCGTACTGGTAATTTACGCGGCGCGCTGGCTCGTAACCGGCGTCTGCGTCTATGCCGGCGAGCCGCTCACCGCAGTCCAGGGAGCGTGGCTCATCTATTCCCTGGCCAGCCTGGCGGCAGCCATCGCGGCGGTCCCGCTGTGGGCAATCCCCAAGGCCCTGGCGCGTACGCCGGCTGCACTTCAATCGAATCACACTTCGCGCGTGGACCTGGTGGAGAAGCTCGGCTCGCGCCCCGTTGGCACGCAGTTAACCGCGATGCTGGCCGCCGTTCCTGGCAACGAGATTTTCACGCTCGCCGTGCAGACCAAACACGTCCGACTGTCTGGGCTTCCCGCCGCACTTGCCGGTCTGCGCGTCGCCCACCTGTCCGACCTGCACATGACCGGCCGCTTCACGCGCGAGTTCTATGAGGAAATCGTCGAGCAAACAAACGCTCTGCGGCCCGACGTGATCGCCCTGACCGGCGACGTCTGCGAGAAGGAAAAGTGTCTCGATTGGATCGTGCCCGTGCTGGGCAAGCTCAATGCCCCGCAGGGAAAATTCTTCGTGCTGGGGAATCACGAGACGCGGCTGCCCGACGCCGCTCCCCTACGAAGGCTTCTGGCCGACGCGGGTTTCATCGATCTGGCCGGTCGTTGGATCGAGCACACCATCGCCGGGACCGCCGTCGTCCTGGCGGGGAACGAACTTCCCTGGATCGGAGACGCGCCGAATATGGCGGGCGCGCCGGCCGGCCGCCTGAGAATTCTCCTGTCGCACACTCCCGACCAGTTCTTCTGGGCGCAGCGCGAAGGCTTTCAGCTCATGCTGGCCGGCCACAATCACGGCGGCCAGATTCGACTGCCGCTGATCGGCCCGCTGATCACGCCCAGCCGCTACGGCTCGCGCTACGCGAGCGGACTGTACCACGAGGGGCCGACCCTGCTGCACGTGACCCGCGGCATTGCCGGCGTGCACCCGGTGCGTTTCAACTGCCCGCCGGAACTGGCGCTGCTGGTGCTTGAGCCGTAGAGCGGAAATCTTCCGTGCGGGGCGGGTCCGTGTTCTAGTCGTCAAACAGCGACCGCACGAGCTTGCCCAGCCAGGTGTTGCCGCTGGTCCAGCAATTGCCCACCTCGCGGGGCGACATGGCGCTGGTAAAGCGATAGCACCAGTCATTGCCGCGGCGGCCGCGATGATAGACGGCCACGCTGGTGATCTGCCCTTTCGGAGCGCGCTCCTGCCCATAGAGGAGCCGAAAGACATTTTCGCTGACCAGCCAGGCCAGATCCTCCGGCAGCTCCTTGGCCGATGCGAACCGCGCGCGGTGACCATCAAAGGGCCCGCCGATGAATTCGACGGTACAAGTAGCTTTGGACATATTTCGACTCCTGCTCGCCCCCGCCAAAGTGCGGCAATCCCTCCGCATCGCCGCCAGCGGATTAGTGCAACTCTCGTGCCCGCTTCGCATGCCGTTCCGAACTGCGGACGGTCATTTTGTGGGCGAATTCCCCGATGTGGCTGCAGCGGCGGGCTCCGCAATCGCGAACAGGTGATCCCTCGTTGCGATATACAACACGCCGTTGGCGAAGATAGGCGTGGAGCAAAACATATTGCCCATGTCGACGTGGCGCTTCGGCTCCAGGCCCACCTTGGATTTCACCAGCGACCGGTTGGGGTCGAGATGCAGGTCGAAGATGGCGATCTCACCATCTCCATCGCCGATGTAAACACGATCGCCCACAACCAGCGGCGTGCCCCACACTTCGGCGAGCAAATCGGCCGTCCAGTACACCTTGCCCGTCTTGGCGTTGAGGCAATGGCAGAGGCCGGCATAGTCCACCGCAAACAGGATGTCCTTCTTGATGACCACGCTGGACATCGAACGGTGGAAGTGTTCGTAAAAATCGTCGATCATGCCGTCCCCATCCCAGTCCTGCCGGTCGTATTTCCAGACGACGCCGGAATTCGGGTTGGCAATGGCCGCTTCGCCCGCGCCGGGATCGACTGCCCGGATGCGCTTATGCGGCAGCACCGTCTGGTGGTCGTCTCGCCGCACGGCCAATTCCGCGCTGATGTCGCCCCGCTTGGTGGGATCGATGCACCACAGCAGGCCGACGCCTTCGCCGTGCTCGGGATCTTGCCCCGTCGTGAGATAAACCAGGCCATCGTAGATGACCGGCAGGGCAAAGGGCTCGTTGCGCGTCCCGCGACCCCCGAGTTCCAGCACAGCCTCTTTCGGGTTGGTGTCGAATTTCCACAGCAGGATCGGCTGGCCGTCCTGCCACTCCTCCGCATGAAAGCTGTAGACCCAGCCGTCCCCTCCGGGAAAGATCACTTGCGGCACGCCGCCCAGCACGCCGACTGCTGCCGAGGACCACTGGCCATGCTGGATATTGGCCCCCGGCGAGCGGTCGGTCCAGAGGATTTTGCCGGTGTGCTTGTCGAGCGCCAGAAAGCTGGGCGCTGCGGGGGCCGGCGCCGTCTTGTGCGACTCGTCCAGCCCGTTTGACGTGCAGATGAAGAGCGTGTCGCCCCAGGCGGTGGGAGCGCACGTGCACATGTTGTGCTGGGAGACGCCCAGCTCCCGCATCATATCGAGCGACCAGATGACGTCCGCTTCCTCCTTGTCGTCCGGCGTGACGATTTTGAATGCGCTTAGCCGCGGACCGCGCAGCTCGAGGTACAGCTCGCGCGGCCGATCGTCGACCAGAGCCGAGAAGCGCCACTTCGCAAGCGGCGGTTTTGCTTCCTCGTCGGCCACGACGGCGATGTCTCCTTCGGGTAGCGGCATTCCGGCGGCAGCAAAGTTTTGCCTAAGATCGGCGGGCAGCCGGCCCGCGGCAAGCTCCTTCACGAAACTTGCGATCTTGTCTTGGGCCGGATCCTCGGATCGACCCACGTCGAACAGCCAAGCTGGCTCGTTTCGCACCGGCCCATCGTCCTCCTCGTCATAGTAGCCGCTCACGTCGAGGCACTTCACCTCGCCGCGGTTGGTCACGACCCACAGCCGGTCCCCTTCCACCAGCGGCGTCGAGACCAGGCCAACCATCGGCCAGTCGTGAATGCGGCCAGTGGGAAGTTTCTCCGACGAGTGTTGCCACAGGAACGAACCATCGGTCTCGCGCAAGCAAAGGAGCACTCCCAGGTCAATTGCCGGCGGATAGCGTTTCAAGTATCCAAAGGCGTTGTTGGTGCCGATGAACACTTTCCCGTCGGCCACGACCGGCGTGCTATACGTCTGGCTGCCGAGGCTGGCCACCCACTTGGTGTTCCGCGCGCCGGCGGTGAGCCACTGGCCCGTTTTGCGCTCAAAGCGGCCGTAGTTCCAATCGACGGGCGCGCGATCCGCTTGGGCCACGTTGTTGCGGCTGGGAGAGCCCCCCCACTGGGGCCAGTCCGCACTAGCGGCCATCCGCGAAGCGAAGTCACCGGGCACGGCCTGGACATCTCGATAGAGCTTGCGCTCCCGGCTGGAATCACCGCCCGACCATGGCGTGCCCCACCAAGCGTTGTCCCGGGTGAACACGATCGCCATGGCCGCAACCAGCGTGAGCGTCGCGGCAATCAGAGCAGCAAGGGAAAGGTGCCGCCGGCTCCAGCGCCACGGCCGCCACTTGGTTTCGTCGGTCATCAGCAGACCTTTTTTCGAGCTGCGTCGATAAGGACGGCTCATTATGGACCACTGCCAGCGCGCGGTCCAACGGCGGAGTCGCGGGAATGCCGCAGATACCTTTCGGCGGGTGAGTTCCGTGTGGGACTATCAACAGCAGTGACGGCCATCGCCAGCTTCGTGCAGCCCGCTCAGCAATCGCGCGTTGAAGCATGGCCAGTGCGGCGCGCGGCGTAGGAAAGCCAATGAACACATCACAGCGGCAAACTTGACTCGCTACTGCCGGTAGCTTCTGTTGGGATGGTACGCAGGAGACCGGCGATGGCATTCAAGCGCAGCAAGTTTCGCAGCCGAGTCGAACCGCCGGTGGGCGGCAAGGGACTGTGGAAAAAGATGGTGCTCGACGAAAACGTCGAATTAAACGATCCATCGAAGCCTCCGTTCATCTCAGCGCCTCCAGGATCGAAACCGTACTACGGGCATCCGTTGTTGGAAGAGACGCGGACCGACGGGTGGTGTTTGGGGATCGTGACTGATCCTTTCGAGCCAGACTGTGCGGAAGGCTGCACCATTGGAGATGCATTTGTTGAGGCGCCCGATGGAAGCCGGGCCGGTCTTGTCTGGACCGTTGAGCCGACGCCACGATTCGCCGTTCTATGTGAGCCTGATGGTGAAAGGTGGGGCGTATTTCATTTCTCTGTCCTTCGTCCGATCACCACGATGGAGGACTTGCAGGAAGCGTTTGTGGTAATGGTGCCGGCGCTTGAGATGCTGTATGAGCGGTTTCATTCCTAGACCGGTGGTGCGACATGAGCGTGATGTTCGAAGTCTATTGCCGACAGCCTCAAGACTTCGATCGTGAGGCCCGACTTACAGCCCAAGTTTCTACACTGTGCGGTCGCTACGACTTCTGGGAGCTAAGCCATTTTGGCCAGTTTGTCTGCTTGACCTTCGAGTTCGACGATTTGCCAGAGGCGGCATCGTCATTCCCGGAGTCTGTTAGACTCCGGCTAGGTGCGTCTAGTAATCCCGCACCGCGCCATCCGGCAGCGTCGGCGTCGGCCATTTGAATTTGCGGGCTGGGTCGGCATTCACCTTTTCGAACTGCGATTCATCGATCTCGACGCCCAGGCCATTTCCCTGCGGCAGTGACGCGAAGCCTTGGGCATCCACGTCCCACTGCTTGCGGGCCACGCCCGGCGGCATGATGTGGCCGTCGAGGTACGCTTCGTGGATGAGGAGGAATGGGACCGACGCGGCGGCGTGCATGCTGGCGGTCAGGCCCAACTCGGAGCAGGTGCAGTGCGGGGCCAGCGGCACGAAGTACGCCTCGGCCAGCACGGCGATCTTCTTGAACTGCGTAATGCCGCCGGTGTGGCCGACGTCGGGCTGAAGGATGTCGATACACCGCTCCTGCAAGTATGGAATCATCCCCCAGATCGTCCGGTCCCGTTCGCCGGTGGCCATGGGAATCTTGATGCTCTGCTTCAGCCGCTTGAAGACTTCGATGTTGCCGGGCACCGCCGGCTCTTCGAGAAACAGCACGTCATATGGCTCGATGGCGGCAGCGAGTTGAATGAGCATCGCCGGCGGGACGGCGCAGTGAGCGTCGAACATGACGGTCCCGTCCTTGCCCACGCGCTCGCGAGTTTGCTTGACCAAGCTGACCAGCGACTCGATTTCGCTCGGGTTGCCGGAGTACGGATGCGGGCCGCCGGTGCCGACCTTGTGAGCCTTGGGGGTGGGATAGACGCGGATCTTGTCCCTCGTCGGGCCGCCAAGCAGACGATATACGGGTACGCCCCAGGCTTTGCCCGTGATATCCCACAGGGCCATGTCGATGGCGGAGATCACGTGCGTCATGAACGGGCCGCCGCGCATGTCGCGGTGCGAGCGGTAGAGCTTTTGCCACAGGTGCTCGATCCGCGTCGGATTCTCGCCATCGAGCAGCTCAAACAGCGATTGCGCCAGCGCCACGGCCACGTTCGGATCGAGGCCGGTCACTTCCCCCCAACCGGTGATCTGCTTGTTGGTTTCTATTTTGAAGTATGCCTTCGTGCCGACGCGAAAGCCACGGAGCGACGAAATCGCCAGATCGCTGCCGCGGTCGCCGACTTGGCCAGCCGGGTTGTTCTGCGCGCTGACGAAGTCGGTTAGCAGCGCTGTGCCGGCGGCAATGGCGGCGGACGAGGTGAGCAGCGAGCGGCGGGAGAGGGACATTCGGCTCATGGGGCAGCTCCTAGTTGGCTTGAGATAATGCGACAAATCAAAATATGAATCATTCCGGCGCCGAATGCTTGTTCAGAACACAGCATTTTGTTTTTTTCACAGCGGAACAGAGGCGCAGAGGCACAGTGTGCAGAAACTAAAATCTCGCTGCTCTGTGCCTTTGTGCCTCCGTGCCTCTGCGCATGAAAACAAGCATCCCGCTCGACTGTGACCATTTACGGTCTCATGTTACCGGAGATCAGGGATTGCGATGTGCACTTGTAGCGCTTGCACGCACTTCGCCACCAATTGCTCCACTGGCTGCGATGTGTCGATATCGATGCTCGGCAGTCCTTCCGAATCGGGTTCGTCGGCGGCAAGCTGGCGGGCAACCAGCTCGGGATAGGCTTCGGAGGGACTAGTGCCGGCGGCGCGGCGGCGAGCGACGCGGGCGGCGGCAATGTCGGACGGGCAAACGCAGCGGAAGGTCTGGAAGATCGCGCCGTGATCTTTGGCTAATTGTTCCGCCTGCTGGCGGCGGGCAGCGCTTAGAAATGTGCCATCGAGGATCACCGAGCTGCGATTGGCAAGTAAGAGCCTGGCTCGCTCGAACATCACGTCGTAGACCCGCTCCCGGCTCGCCTGACTGTACCTGGCATCGGTCGATTCAATCGGCAGCGCCCATTCGGCCTCCATTTCCGTCCGCAGTTCGTCGGTCTGCAAGTGCTCGGCGGCTAGCAAATTCGCCAGGGCGGTGGCGAGGGTCGATTTGCCGGTGCCGCTGACGCCGCGGACGAGAATCACCAGCGGCGGCGAGAGGCGCTGGTCGAAGCGATCGGCCAGACGCAGGTATTCGCGGGCCAGCTTGAGCGATGCCGCACGATCCGCTCCTTGCTGCTGCCGGGCTCGCAGGGCGGCAACCTTCGCCCGGACGCAGGCGCGGTACGACTTGTAGAATGCCGCCAGCGATTCCGGGGGCGCGTCGCCGAGCAGCTCCAGGCAGAGGCGCCTCACCGATTTGCCGACCGCTTCATCCCCCAGCTCGGCACACTCCGATTCCAGGAAGCACAGCTCGTCCAGCACGTCGAGCCGGCGGAACTCGGCACTGAATTCGATGCAGTCGATCGCGACCGGTGGCTCGGTCAGGTAAATGTGTTCCGGCCGCAGGTCTCCGTGGCCGTCGATCACGCGGCCGGCACTCACGCGGGCGTCGAACATGGCGGGCCGCAGGAGGAGCTGTTCGAGCTGGGCGTTGTGGGTGCGCTTGACCTGATGCACGTCGAACTGATGTTCCGGGCGGACAAGCTCCGCCAGATTGCCGCGGACATGGGCTTCGATCTCGCTCCGGAACGCGCGCGGAGATGTCGTTTCAGGCGACAGAGCGCGATAAAAGCCGGCCAGGGTCTCTGTTAAGGACTCAACTGCCTCCTGAGGCACCTGCTTTTGCACAAGTGCGGCACGCAACGTCTGTTCGTCGTCCAGCCGCCGCATCTTTACGAGCCAGTCGATCGTTTCGCCACTGCCGCCGACAGCGATCGCGGCGTCGGCGCGGCGTACGACCGGTACTACGTCAAGGTACACATCTGCCGCCAGCCGACGGTTGAGCCGCAGTTCGTCGCGGCATACGGCCTCGCGCTTGGCCAGCGTGCTGAAGTCGAGAAAATCGTAGCGGACCGGCTTCTTCAGCTTGTACGCGAACTGATCGGTGAGGAATACGACCGAAATGTGCGTTTCGATGGTCTCGACGCGGGTGGTTGGTTCAACATACGCTTCCGGGCGCGCCAGTGCCGCTTTCAGCTCGTTCAGCGTGGGTGGCGATGCTGCGAACATGTCGTGCCTCGCGGCAATCCGGCGGACAGCACACGGAGTGTGCCTGCTACTTGTTGCGCGGCTCAAACGCCAGCGGCTCGTCGTCGAGGGGGTCGCTGATCCGGATCGCCAGATCGCCGGCAAGCAGGTGATCGATCACTTGCCCCACCACCACCGCCCGCCAGCCGCGCGCCAGGATCGGCACTTCGCCGTCGTCAAAGCCGCCGAGATTCAGGCGGTAAGCGATCAGGTCGCGCACGTCCTGCGCCGTCCCCGCCAGGCTGGCGGCTACGTTGGCGCTGCGGCAGATGCTCCCCAGGGCCGTGCTCAGGAATTGCCCCAGCAGATTGAGCTGCGGCCGCGTCGTTTTTTTCTCGAGGTGCGGCAGCTTGGAATCGGGCAGGGCCATCGCCTGCTCGATCGTTTCGCCGATTGCCGGCAGGTGCTTCTGGACGTTCCCCCATTCCATGCCGCGGACGACGCGGATTCGCTTCATGTCGGCCGTCTGCCGCTTGGCCAATTCCAGCAGCAGGTCATCCCGCAGGATGCGGCGGGGGGGCACGTTGCGTTTTTGCGCCTGGGTATCGCGCCAATTCCACAATTCGCGGACGACGGCGAGGCTGCGGCGCGACATGCCGGTCAGCCCGCCGATCCGCCGCCACCTTTCGCCGCGCTCGCTCTCTTCCAGATCGGTCTGCCAGTCGAGCAGCTCGGCATCCAGCCACGCCAGCCGGCCGAGCTTGTCGAGCTGTTCGTACAGCTTCCAGCGAATCGCCTCCAGGTCGTGAACGTCCTGCAGGGCGTATTCGAGCTGCCGCTGCGAGAGGGGCCGCCGCCGCCAGTCGGTGCGCGTCTCCCCCTTGGGAAGCGACTTGTCGAGCAGGCGGTAGGCGAGCGTGCCATACGAGGCGGGATACTCCAGGCCCACCAATCCGGCCGCGATCTGCACGTCGAACCAGCCGCTGGGCCGCCGCCCGGTCTCGCGCAGGCAGAAGCGGAACTCCTCGCGCCCGGAGTGGACGAGCGTCTCGCGTCCGCCGCTGGTGAGTAATTCCCAGAACGGTTTCAGTTCGCGGACGGCAAAAGGGTCAATGATCGCCAGTTTGCCGCGGATCGCCACCTGGACCAGGCACAGCTCCGGCAGGTAAGTGTCCTCCGAGACGAATTCGGTGTCGAAGGCCACGATGTCGGCCTGGGCAAGCTGGCCGCAGAAGTCGTGCAGCTGCTGGTCGGTGGTGATGTGGTCGTAATGCACAGGCGTTGTTTCGTAGAACGGATTTCACCGTTCCTCGGCGGAGCGGCGGCAGGAACGGAATGAATTCCGTTCTACTTTCGCGAGCATATCGGACGAGCAAATTCACGCAAGGCGGGCCAGCAGCTCTTTGACCCTGAGCGGATCGACCGGCTGATGCACGTCGCCATTGGCTTTCAGTGACGTGCCTACGATGAGGGCATCAGCCAGGCCAGCGTACTCGGCGGCGTTTGCGGCGGAGATGCCGCTGCCGACGAGAACAGGGCGGCCAGCCGCTGCCGCCTTGACCTCCTTCACCTCATGGGCGCTCGTCGGCTGCCCCGTGCCGCTGCCGGAGACAATTAGCCCATCGGCGCCTGCGCGGTGCACGAGGTCAGCCGCCTCGTCGGCCAGCGGCCGCGGCACCAGCGGCGCCGAATGCTTGACGTCGACGTCGGCCAAAACGCGGATGTGTGTCGCGCTCAATTGCGGCCGGAGACGAAGCAGCTCGTGCGCTTGGCCCTCGATGATCCCTTGATCGGTCAGGCGAGCGCCGGCCAGCACGTTGACGCGGATGAACTGTGCACCGACGGCCGCGGCAATCGAGAGGGCCGCCAGCGCGTCGTTGCGCAGGACGTTGATCCCCAGCGGCAAGTCGAACCGGCGGCGGACCTCGCCGGCCAGATGCGCCAGGCAGGCCATAGTCGCCGGCGGGACGGTGGCGGGATAAAAAGGCGCGTCACCAAAATTTTCCAGCAACAGACCATCGACTCCGCCGGCGGCCAGCGCCTCGGCATCCCGCAGGACCCAGGGAACGATTTTTGCCAGCGGCAGCTCATTTCGCGGCGCTCCCGGCAGGGGCGGCGCGTGCAGCATGCCGATGACCGCCGCGCGGCTGGCCATAGCGGGCACGCTTCTTGTGCCATCGTGCGGGGCGCTGAGGATTCTGGCGAGAAGTGAGTCAGCCATGGGGGTTGCGGACGATGCTGAGGAAATTAGCGGCTTGACCGGCACAAAAAAATCACGCACGTAACTCTGGCCTTAGCTCGTGCAGGTCACCGACGATATGGTAACCTGATTGCCGGCGCCTGGCTTGCGGCCTTGTTGCGATGTCGCGCTGCCCTGCCGAGGAGCGCGATCGTCCTCTTTTCCCAGCCATGGCCCGATGAGCACCGACCGCCTGCCGCAACTTGCCGATTTTCCCGCGATCATCACGCTCCCCGTTCAATGGGGAGATCAGGACGCGTTCGGCCACGTCAACAACGTCGTCTATTTCCGCTGGTGCGAGTCGGCCCGGATCGCCTATTTCGAGCTGAGCGGCATGCACGCCCTGCTCGGTCAGCAGCAGCTTGGACCGATCCTGGCCCGCATCGCCTGCGACTACCTGCGGCAGCTCAATTTTCCGGACACGATTCACGTCGGCGCGCGGATCACGCGGCTGGGAACCAAGAGCCTGACCATGGAGCACGCCCTCTATAGCCAGGCGCAGGACGCGATCGTCGCGAAATCCGAGTCGGTCATCGTCTGCTTTCACTACGAAAGTCAGGCGTCGTGCCCGATTCCGGCGGAGGTGCGGGCGCAGATTGAGCGGTTTGAGAAAAAGCCGCTCGGATCGGCATCTGCCGGCTAATGGCCGACGTCCTCTGGCACTTTCGTTTTCGGCGGATGGAAGAATAATGCCAGCAGGATGGCAGCAACCAATGCGGTGACGGACGGCGCCAGGAACAACTTGCCAAAGTTGATGACGCTGCCTTCCTTAAAGACCACGTTTCCGAGGTACGGCCACACCAAAGTCCCAACGAAAGGCCCCAGGCCCAGGATCAGGAAATTGAACAGTCCCTGTGTGCTGGATCGCGCGTCCTTGGGGAGGAATTCGTCGACGAAGATGTATACCGTGGCAAAAAAGAAAGCGTAGCAAATCCCGTGGAGTAGGATGCTGGCAATGACAGGGACCTGGTATGGCATGAAGGCAAAGACTGCGAAACGGATCGTATGTCCGAGAATTCCCAGGACCATCGTGGTTCGCCAGCCAAGCGCTTTCAAGCAATACCCCAGGATCGCCATCGTTCCAATCTCGGCAAACTGTCCAATTGTCATTACCGTGCCCGTCCAGTTTTTGGCTACGCCGATATGCTGAAGAAAAGTTTCAGTCCAGATGAAGTAGCACATGTGTACGGCTGAGTCGAAGAAGGTCACGATGAAGAGAACCAAGATGAACGGATGCTTCAGATAGCTGGCCGCTTCCAGCCAGGCCAGCGAGCTCTCGCCTTCTGCCGCCGGTTTTGGCGGGGTATGAGGCAATGCCAGGCTGAAGGCTGCCAAGAGCAGCGAGGAGCCGCCGGTGAAGTAAAACATGTTGATTCGGTCGGGAAAGAAGATGTACGGCAATGCGGCGGCAATCCAGCCAATAGTGCCCCACAGGCGAATCGGGCCAAAGTCGTGAGCCGGATCTTTCAGGTTGGCGAAGGCGATCGAGTTCGTAATCGAGATGGTGGGGACATAGAACAAACAGTGCACCATCATGAGAGCGAAGAATTGCCAGAAATCTCGCGCCCAGATCAATCCAAGGAACGCCAGTCCGCCGATGAGGTGGCTCACCGCCAGGAACCGCTCGGCCGCGAAGTTGCGATCGGCAAATTGATTGCTGAAGAACATCCCCACGAACGAGGCGATGGCGAACGTATTCATAATCCACGACTGCTCCGTGTTGGAGAAGCCGCGTTCCGGCAAGTAGGCGAAAAACAGCGGCAGCCATGCTCCCCAGATGAAAAATTCCAGAAACATCATCACCGACAATTTCGTACGGATCATGTTGCTCATCGGAACTGCTGCTCGCCTGGTCGATTTTTAAGGGAGGGAACGACGTGTTACGCGCGGGGGACGGATCGCCGGCCGGCCGGTGCGGGCGCATTCTAAGTGAGAAAAAATCGCGGCGAAAGTCGTCACGCGATCAATAGGGCCAGATCCAATCGGTGGTATGATGAGGTTCGCACCGCCATCCCAGGTGCCGAATCGACTGCTCATCCAGCAGCTACCAATGCCCAGCCTGTTGGCACAAATTCCGGCTGAATTGCCGAACGAACTGACTGAAACCCTGGCCCAGGCGACGAACCTGCGCATCGAGCGGATTGTCTCCCACGGGCACTCGTCGCCGAAGGATTTCTGGTACGACCAGCAGGAGAATGAGTGGGTGCTGCTGGTGCGAGGTGCGGCCCGGCTCGAATTTGCGGATGAACTCGTGGCAATGAGCGCCGGCGATTGGATCAACATCCCAGCTCATCGCAAACACCGCGTCGCGTGGACGACGCCAGACGAGCCGTCCATCTGGCTGGCCGTCTTTTATGAGTAGCTGCGATGAGCGGGGAAACACCATTTCGAATCGCGCTGGTCGTCCTGATCCTGGTGACGATGCCCATCGGCGTCTACTTTCGCCTGCGAGCCGCCAGCGGCGAAAAGATCTCCCATAAGGACGAAGGCTACCTGTTTGCCGCCGTGCTGCGATTGACCGGCCTGGTGTTCTGGATCGGTCTGTTTGGGTACCTGCTTTTTCCGGATCATTTTCGCTGGGCGCAACTGCCGCTGCCGACGTGGCTGCGCTGGCTGGGGCTCGTCATTGGTCTGCTCTGTCCGCTGCTTTTGTTTTGGACCTTCTCGAGTCTGGGCAAGAATCTGACCGACACCGTGGTGACGCGAACGAACGCGACGCTGGTCACGCACGGTCCCTATCGCTTCGTGCGGCATCCGTTTTACGTGACGGCGGCTCTGCTGTTGGCTTCGGTAACACTGCTGTCGGCCAGCGGCTGGCTTGGGGTCTGTGGCGTCGTCATCCTGGCCCTGCTCACCATGCGGACACCCAAGGAAGAGCAGATGTTGATCGAGCGCTTCGGGGAAAAGTACCGCGAGTACATGGCCAGGACAGGCCGGTATTTTCCGCGGATCGGCTGGTGATGCTCGCCAAGCCAAGCGACAGCGTGTGTAGTCTGAACTGTTGTCGTCGAAGCGACGTGGGCAGCGGCGACAAAGATCCGCACGCTGCCGATGAATTTCCGAGTCGCTAGCGACCTGCGACTCAACCAACGATCAACGCAGTTAAACGCCGACTCGGCAAAGGGTTAGAATGAGTGGAGGATAGGGGACTTGAACCCCTGACCTCTTGCATGCCATGCAAGCGCTCTCCCAGCTGAGCTAATCCCCCGCTAAAGTCGCGGACCGACGCCACTTAGGGCGCCTGTAAAGCCGAGACTACCGGTGCCGCCGGGCGCTGTCAAGGACGCCGCGGACGCCCTGCCGGTTCGCCGGGGCGAGCGTACAATCGCGGCACCCCGCATACCCCACTTTCCATCGACACGCCTTGCATCCGACCTTCAAAAAGTACGCTCTTCTGGCGGTGAAAGTTGGCATCTCTGCGGCCTTGCTCGGGTATCTGGCATACTCCGCCTCGCAGGATGAGAACTTTGAAGAGCTGGTGACGAACCTGTTCCGCGGGCAGGCGGATTGGCAGTCGATCGGTCTGGCGTGGCTCATCTGCTTCGTCTCGGTGACGATCACGTTCGTGCGCTGGAAGCTGCTGGTGCAAACGCTCGGCATGCGATTTCGTTTCCGCGACGCGCTGCGCATCGGCGCCGTCGGCTATTCGTTCAATCTGCTGCCACTGGTGGGACTTGCCGGCGGCGATCTGGTGAAGATGGTCCTGCTTTCGCATCTGCATCCGACGCGGAAGACCGATGCCGTCGCCAGCGTGCTCGTCGATCGTTACGTCGGGCTGGTGGCTTTGCTGGTGCTGGCGGGCAGCGCCACGTTTCTCGTCGATTTCGGGCAATTGCGGATGTCGCCAGAAAACCAGCTTACTTTCATGGGCGCCTGCCGGCTGATCCAGGCGGCCGCGCTGGCCGGCCTGCTGGGTGTGGCCCTGCTGTTCGTGCCGGGATTTACCACCTGGTCGCTCTGGAAACGCCTGGAACATTTGCCGTTGGTCGGCAAGTTCGTTCACCGACTGATGGGGGCGCTGCACGTTTACCGCGGGCGGGCCGACGTGCTGCTGCTGACGTTTGTCATGAGCCTGGGGCTGCACTCGATGTATTCGATCATGTTTTTTCTGCTGGGCGGGGCGCTTCTGGACAAGACAGGTGTGCCCACGCCGCGGCCCGAGCTGGCGATGCACTTTGCCTTCGTGCCGATCGGGATGGCGGCCGGTTCGCTTCCGCTGGGCATTCAAGAGGTGGCCCTGACCGCGCTGTACCCCTGGTTCCTGACGCCGGCCGCAGCGAGCGTCGCTCAGACCAAAGGTTTCCTGCTGGTGCTGCTGTATCGCGTGTTTCAGATCGGGATTTCAGGGTTGGGGCTGGCTTTCAGCCTGTCGTCGCGGCAAGAACTGGCGCACCTGGTGGAGGAAGAGGAGGAGATGGAGCGGATCGAGGACGAGGAATTGCCGCGGGCGGAAGGGGCGTGACTTCGGCTTCGCAATCGTCGAAAAGCCATTCAGAGGTTGTCGAGTTGCACCGGCCGCGGCGCTCGGCGGACGGTCAAGCCTTCGCTGCCCAGTGAAGTTTCCTTAGCGCGGTCACCTGCGACGCCAACTAACGAAAACGGCAGCGTGGCCTCGTCTCCAGTTAGCAGCGAGCGAACGGCAAAAGTCCACTTGCCATCCTCCGGCGCGATTGCGGCGCCGATTTCCGTTGGATCTCCCGCCTCGGCATCAACCAGACTGTAGCCGCCGACTGGTTCACCTGCTGGATGTCGACAAATCTCCCAAGCAACGGGGATTCTCCCAGCGACGACGCTCCCAGCGGCATCCAAAAAACGCACGCTCACTTTCAGCCGCAAGTCGAACGCGTGATGGTCCGCCAGCCGACCCTCTGGGACCTCCACTCTCTGCTGAATTGCCAGATCGAGACTTTCCACCTGAAACGGCAGCACGGCGTATACCCGCAGCGGCAGCTTCCGCAAGTCGCATTCAAACGGCCGCGCCTTCCCTTGCAAGAATTCGCCGGTCAAATCGTAAACCAGATCGGTCCCTGCCACGTCGCGGCGGTAAATGAGCGTCTCTTGAATGCCGGGCTGCCAGCTTTCAGGCACTTCCCGCGCGTAAACGATGACGTATTTCACGTCGCGGCCGCCGCTGATCTCGACCGACGCCAAATTGGACCGATCGCCGCGCTGGGGAACGATGGCTGCATCGCGGCGGAATTCCGCTTTCTGGAGCGCCTCCCCAAGAAAGCGAAAGCGGCTCGCGAACCAGCCCATGGGAATTTCGTATCGACCGCCCAGCATGTCCCACAGCCAGGTGTCACGTCGGCGAATGAATTTCGCGGGCTTAGCGGTCGTCACGGGGCACCTCGCAGGGCGTCCCGATTATACGCTGGTGCTACGGCTGGCTTGAACCGGCTCCCGGCTCGCCGATCAACTCCTCGATGGGAGTCAGCCGCGGGCCGGGAGGCGGACCCGTCGCCGCGGGCGGGGGCACATACGACTGCGGCTCAAACAGCGGCAGTCCCTGGCCGGGATAATTCACGTTCGTCTGTGTCTGAATGCTCGTAGGTGGCGGCGCCGCGCCGGGCAGTCCGGAGGTAGGCGTGAATTGACCCACGCGCGACTGCTCGCGCAGATTCTCGGCCCGCTCCCGCAGCCGGCCTTCGTGCACTTCCTCCTGCGGAACGAGCTGCACATCGACCAGCCGTTCGTCGCGTATTTCCTGCGGCAACGCGTTCTCCGCGAAGAAATCGAGCGGCGGGTATTCGTACCAGGGGGGCGAGACCCTGTGGTAGAGCGTCTCGGTGCGAAATCCGTCCTTGATAAGTGTGATCTTTCGCGTGCCGTAATAGATGAACGCAGTCGAGCAGGGGGTGGTGCCGACTTCCTGGTCGTCGATAAAAACCTGGGCCCCCGGCGGGTTGGTGCGTACGGTCAGCCGGCGGCGGACGCAGCCGGACTGCGTCGCGCAGAGTGCCACGAGGCACAGCGCGGTTATCGGCCACTTCGAATGCAAAACGTCGATCATGAGGAGCAACTAGTGCAAGCCGAAACGCTTTTCCCAAGAACGGGAGCGGCGGAGTATATCGGCCGATCAGCCGCGGTCCCAGGGCGAAAACCGAGCGGCGGTGGCTGAATCGCGAAAACCAGCTAAAGTGGAGAAAATGCCCACGTCTACTGTCTCGCAGGTTGCGGCCGCTCATGCCGCCGAAGTCCGCCAGGGCCAGCGGTTCGCCTTCGGCCGCAACTGGCAGCATTTTTTGCAGACGATC